>CAZVSU010000064.1:0-15085 GCA_964629645.1 uncultured bacterium
GCTTAGCCTTTGGCGAAAGGATCCCTCTTGCCTAGCGCAAGGGGAGGATGTCAATCAACGTCGACGAGCTTTCGGTGTTTTTAAACATCCGAAGCAAAAGACTGAGGATCTCTTTGTTTGTCTCGCTTGATTCTGTCACAAATTCATCAAAATCGATGGAGAAGGTTGTGAGGCGGTGTTGCGAGAAATGAGTGAGGAAATCGATGTAGAGGCTTTCTGATTGTTTCAGTCGATTGATGACATCGGGGTTAGCCTGTCCTTCCTCTGTTATGATTTCGTCAAAAAAAGAAAATAATTTGTCTTTTAAGCTTGAAATTAATGCCGGGTCAATTTTTTTCGTGGTTTCGTTGATTGTCAACAACAGATCGAGATCCTCCCCGGTCTGAACGAAAAAGTCGAGAAGCGGGATTTCTTTCGTTGCGAAAGGCGAATAAGAATGAGAAGGGCGCTTTCCAGAATTCGAAGTGTTAAAAAACTGATCAGCTATACGTTGAGTCCTTTCTCGCGATTTTTTGTACGTTTCCCTTAATGATTCGGGCGAGCCATCAAGGACTTGTGATTCATAATTCTTTGTAAAATAAGAAATGTTGTTAATTAATTCATTTATCATGAAATTGCCTTTTAATTTATCATTATATCAATTTTAAATTAATTTAATTAAAAATATTTTTTTAAGAGCGGGGAAGCCTTTCTTTAAAATACTGCCTGTTATATGGTTAACCCGCTTAGTCTCAAAAATTGGGTCTTATGAACGCCGGTCAAACGCAAATAAATGGACTGCCTCCCGAAATTTTGGGCCACATTTCATCCTATTTGGATGACGGCGCACTCCTCAACTGGTCGTCGGCAGCGCGCTGTTTTCGTTGGCTCTTTTACGATCGGGTCAAGGGCCGATCCGAGGCACTCTTGGCCATTAAGAAAGAGAAGTGGAAGAGAAGAGTGACCTATCTTCCGGAAAAGATGGTCACTCTTTTGGGAAGAGCGTCTCCTTGGCTCATGGTGCTCCTTTTTTTCGCGACGCTCATCGCGGTCGATCAGCCCTCTTTTGACGAAAAAGGATGCGCGGACGCGCAGAGAAAGTATTATGTCATCTCCTGTTTTGCCGGTTTCTCTATCTCCTTACTGATTATGATCAAATGGGCCCTATGGAATGACGAGTATATGACAGAAGATGTGCCCCCTTTTGGCCATTCCATCAGGCAGATCACTCTTCCGGGAAGGCCGCTGGATCGTTTGGCAGCTGCTATCGCCCGCCGCCAAATCAATCACATTATCTTTAAGGAGACAAAAAAGTTATGATTCCACAAATGCATTGTTATCAGTTGCTTCAAGGGGAGAACTACCGCGAGACGACCGAATATTCCCTCGGGACACTGACGCCTCAGGAGCGGTTGTTTTACGCCATTCAAGACGGCGACGTCGAGGGGGTGCGGCGCTTGATGCACACTGAAAAAGACAGACTCAACGACCACTATGAACTGAATGGGGAGACCCCTCTGACGTACGCCTGCAGCCTCGGCTTTGATGCCATTGTGCGCGTTTTGCTTGAAAGTGACGCCGTCGATCCGAACTGCCCCGATGATACGGGCGTCTTTTTCCCCCTTAATATTGCCGTGGACAATGGAGATGTCGAGTGCGTTAGGGAGCTTCTGAAACACCCGGACATTGATCCTAATGTTTGGGCAAAACCTGTCTTTCCCACGATATGGAGCTCCATCTATTTCCAGCGCAGCGAAATCTATGAAATGCTCATCCAGCACCCTAAAATCGATCTTCAATACGCTTGGGACTTTCGTCACGGGACCCTGATTCGGGATATTTTGGGCTTCGGGACGCCTGAAATGAAAAGAATGAGCAAAAAAGCCTTTCCGATCAATCCGAAAAATGAGCAGTCGGAGCAATCGGATTGGACAATGCTTGCTGTATTGCCGGTGAGCAATGATCCTGATCACTCTCCGCCGCTAGATTTTGTTGACGGCTTGGACATCATCACCTCAGAGCTTTATCGTAAACAGGGGGTTGGCGAGCTTGAGCTGGACATCAATAGAGCACAAAAACTGACTCGCCTGATCTATAAAACCGATACCTATGTCGCCTTGAGCCTCGTAAAAAACAACCGCCCTTTTGGACCTACCATTTATAAGCCGTTGAGCACGATGGTAAAAGAGCTCAGCAGCTGCGGCAACGTCTGGCACATTGCCGCGCGCTCACTTGCTGAAAACCCGACGGCACGCTTTCAGATTCTTTCCGATTTGGCGGAAAGAAAGCTCGTTGTTTTCCGTTCCTTAAACGATGACAACGATTTGCCCCGTATTTTGTCGGGCCAACCTTTAAGGGGAAGGGGGTCAGGGCGAAATATCAAAAAGCAAGTGAAGGGAGACGACCAAGAGCTTATTTCAGCTTCCTATGAACTGACCTCCAAGTTTTTGAATCAACATAAAAGCCGAAAAAACGGGGGCTATGTCGCGATTTTTACAAAGGAGGGCGCGCGCCGCTTCATAAACTTTAAAGATCGGTATCCTCAGTTTTGGTCCCACGGCCAAGTGCTGGAAGAAGTTTCCGGGGATCAGAGGCTGACGAAGCGGGCAAAAGGGGCGAAAGAGTGCCTATTCGGTCCCAATGTTCCCCTCGATCTCGTCGTCGTGATTGATGATGGCTATCCCACGGCTTCAGGACGGAAAAGAAAGAGAGCACAGACAGAACTGTCTCCTCCTCGAAATGTGTGCAAAATACTCAAAGAGTTGGATTTGACTTTCTCCGATCTGCCTCATGACTTGCAGGTCAAGATGTGTTCAAACAGCGCATTTAATGCGAGAAAGAACGCTCTCATCGCTTACAAAGAGAAAAAGAATAGAAGATGACCACCTTCTTTTAAGGAACATCAACGGTTTGAGGCGCGGGCGAGAAGGATGCGGAGGGCGCATGAGTACCACCAAAACCGGCTGCTTTTTATAGGTTTTTCTCTGTCGGAATTTTGCGCAATCGTGTGATGCGAGCAGTCGCCGGCGAACGAGAGGGGCCACCGGCGCCAAGAGGGGTAAGGGGGAGGACGGGGCCTTGACAGGTCGACTTCGGACCTTGGCGAAAGAAATCGGCGGGTTCCCTCTTTTAAGAGCGAGATCCGATCAAAAATCAATCCGCGCCCCTCTTGATCGATGTTGGTGAAGTAGTGGGGGTGAGGCGTGAGCGCCTCTTCGGCCGCTGCCGCCCGCCAACTTCCGAAGCGCCTCTCGTGCAAGATCCAGATCACCTGAAAGCCCTGAGACGCATAGTCTAGATTGCGGCTTAATACCTCATCGGCCGAGATAGGGGAGCACTGCACCTCGAAGATCAGTCTTTTCGGAAGCCAGACGACATCTGCGATGCGCCCGATTTCCGAGAAGCGGCATTCAAGCGTCGTTTCGCCACGGGGAAGCACATTTTGCAGATGGTTTTGGATGGCGAGGTGAGTCAGGCTCTTGCCGCTTTGACGGCACTTGCGATTGTGGGTCAGGTGAAAAAAATGGGCCTGGCGGCGATGCCCTCGCCGCATCCGCACTTCAGTGCCGCATTCGGGACATCGGTAGCTCCGCTGTTTTTCCGCCCCTGCTGCCAGAGTCAGGCGGTTCGACTCGTCAAAGGCGTAGAGCTGCATCAACCGATCAAATAGTGCGAAATTTTCTCTTTGAGAATTTGCGGCACAGGGATTTTAGTGCGCGTTTTGTTGTCGAGAGTGACATGGACGGTTCTGCCGGCTCCTGCGAGCGTTCCGTTCTCTGTATACACTTCATAAAACATTTGAAACGAGGTGTTTCCGATTGTCTCAGTGCCAACGCGCACTTCGATTTTATCACCGACTTTTAAAGGAGAGTAATAATCGGCTTCGGCGTGGACGACAACGAAGACAAAGTCTTCTTCGGTAAAGAGGGTGTTGAAATTGAGTCCTTCTTTTTCCATAAGGTCTTCCCATGCGTCGTGGATAAAGCGAAATTGCCTGGGAAAATAGAGAATGCCGGCCATGTCGGTGTCGTGCATCCGGACTTTATTCTGTGCGATAAACATGCCCTAGAGTCTACGAAATCGTGAAATTATTGGATAGATCCTTTATGTAAGGGTTTAATGGAATCAAAACAGTATCTCGATGAAGAGGGGCGCCTCAGTGACAACGCTCCCGAAATCCCGTTGGAAGCTCCATTAAAAGGCTGCCGCGCCATGGTGGCGACCCGTCTTGTCGACGATCGGATGCTGAATCCTTTCGGATCGAAGAAACTCAACGTTGTGACTATGCCCTTGCCTATTGGGACAAAAATTTTCCTTGCTGCAGGGGCCGCCTTACGCGATGAAGCTTAAGAAAGAAAAGACCGTTTCGTGCATTTTTTTCGGAAAAGGGGCCTCCTCCGAGGGGGATTTTCACGCGGGGCTCAATGTCGCCGCTGTTCTTAAAGTTAGGGCCCTTTTTTTCTGCCGCAACAACGGCTGCGCCATTTCCACTCCTGTCGCTGCGGAGTTTCACTCTGAAGGGGTGGCGCCGACAATGCGTGTCGACGGCAACGATTTTTTCGCAGTTTATGACGCTGTGGCCAAGGCGAGGGAGCATTGTTTGCGTGATGTCGTGGCCGTGACTCTTCCTGATGTCGGGATTTTGAAAAAACAGCAGTTTCGACCGGGAGAGATTGCAAGAAAAGACGGCCCCCTCTATGACGTTGAAGTGGAGCGGGCGCCTGATGATTCAGGTGACGTCAAGACGCTGCCTTCTCCCCCCAAAAAAGAGGCGTCGAAAAAACAGGCGGCAGGCGTTTTGGCGGCTCCGATCATCAATGACCCGGAAGCGGCGAGTTTAGGGGTCGCTAAGATCCAAAACGAAGCTGTGGTCACCAAAGATAAGGTAGCGGCGAGGCCAAGGCTCAATCGTTCCTGGAGTTTCGATCAGCGCGTTGTCGACGGCGAGGCTGCGGCTAAGATGTCGCGCGACATGATCGCGCTTTTAGAAAACCCCGCAAGACTCTTATGAATTCTACCGGTTCTTTGGGGAAAGACCAAGTGGCTTTGATGGAGATGCTGGGTTTGGAGGCCAGCGATTACCACTCATTTTGGTTTTATCTTGGAAATGCCGATGAGGTCGACAGCCGCTCGATGGAAGAGTCCCCCATTTTAAGGGCAAAAAATGGGGAAGGGGAAGAGCGGTTTTTTATCCGGTTCTGCCGAAAACACGATCCGTCGCATCAGATCATTCTCAGAATTTTTGAAAAAAAAGTATACGAAGGCATGATTCCGCTCATGCCGAAAAGAGGGGGCTTTTCAAAATGGCATGTCGACGTATGGGAGTGCCCCGAAGCCTCCCGGTTTCAAAAGGAAATCAAAGTGCCTTTGATCGAGGCCTGCAGTGCGACGATCAGCGCCTCGTTGGATCTGTCAAAATCGCTTTACGCCTCAAAGCATCCCACAGCAGTTCCGCTTGACGCTTTCCTCAAAATGATCGTCGGCAGGCAACAAGTGCCGCTAGACGACGACCCGTCTGAAATCTACGTCCTTTGGCGCCGATTTATGGGACGAAGCGAAAATAAGGATCGCTTTTCTGCAGAGGCCTCGCGGGCGATCAGGGGCTTAAAGTCTTAAGAATTGCGTTGTTTTTGATGTTGACAATCACAGGGGTGGGACGCGGGTCTCCCGTCAGCTCCGAGTCGGCAGCGATGAAAACAGGATCTCCCAAACTCCACAACTGCTTCAACTTATTTTGCTCCCCGGGAAAGACACGCACGCGGTACGCCTCGCCGTTGACCTCAACTTGCCCGGTGTCGAAATCGATTGCGGTGAGTCTTTGGTTTCCAGGGGCCCGAACCAACGTCATATAATGAAGGCCGTCGCCATGGAAGAGGTAAAGATCTTCGGAATGGCGGATCTCTTTTCCCTCGGCATCCATCACCTGCCAGATTGTGGCGTTGGGATACCATTTGTAGACGACCACCCCGTCGCCTTCCTCAAGGCCTTGAGGGTCGTTTGCAACAGACCCGTTCACATGAACGGCGCCGTCGTACAGCTCGTTGTACTCCCATACAGACCCGTCGTCTAAAACGAAAACAGAGCCCGATTTTTTCTCGATCTGATGCAGCTCGCCGCCGCATAGCGAAATAGACAAACAAAGAAAAAGGGCACATAAACATTGACGCATATAAAAACTCCTTTGCGTGCAGCACCGCTTTTTTAAAAAAACTCCCGAACACCCGATCCTCTTTTTCCCCGGCGATTCGCGATCGCATGTCCTCTTCTCCAAGACTATGCGCTCTTTTGATCACAGGCAGCCAGGGGAAAAAGCGAATCGGATCTGCAATCCTCTTTCAAGGATCAGAGGTTCCTTCAAATGTGCCGCCCGACATCGCCCATAATGGGTTTTGTGATCGAAAGAAAATCAGACAGCGGCATTTTCACGAGGCTCGTATGGGAGCCTGCGTTGAAATAAACGTGCTCGTTTTCTTCAATCGACCTGTCGACATAGACTTTCAATCCGTACAGTTCCCCTAAAGGAGGCTCTGCTCCAAGCTCAAAGTCGGGAAACAGCTTTCCGACTTCCTCTTCGCTGGCCAAGTTCGCATCCTCGACTTTGGAGACCGCTTGAAACTTGTCGAAGTCCACAAGCTGGTTGGTGGTGACGACGATCATGTGAAAAGTGCCGCCGCCGTCTTTCACAATGACCGGCTTCAGCAGCTGCTGTCCCGGTACGTGCTGTGCTCCGGCGATTTCTTGCGAAGTAAACGCGGCCGGATGCTCTGTCACCTCGTAGCTGACCCCTTTTTCGTCGAGGAATCGTTTCAACTTTTCTGCAATGGCCATTTTAAGAGCCCTCCTTAAACCTGATCGATTAAGAGCGTTTGATCGAGATTCTTTTTGATTTGTTTTGCTCTTCTTTAGGGAAACTGATGATCATCAAGCCGTCTTTGAAATCGGCCTCCGGTTCTTTTGTGTGGTCGATATTTTTCGGAAGAGCGATGCTGTATGAAAAAGAGCGTGAGGCTTTTCGATAGAACTTTTTCTTTTTGTCCGACTCTTCCTCTTTCTTGGTTCCCCGGATCCAGAGGATGTTGTCGTCGACTGTCGCTTCGATTTCATTTTCGTTTAAACCGGGAAGTGCAGCTTCGACATAAAATTTGGTTTCGTCTTCCGACACCGTCAAATTTTCATGACCTTGAACCGTAGAGGGAAAGTTCTCTCCAAACTCTTCGAACAAGCTGGGGAACTTGAATCCGCCAAAACGAAGAGAAGGAAAGTTAAACTGGCCAAAAGGAGAAAGCTCTCCTTCCTTTTGTCTGTTGTCCGGCATCACACACCTCCTTACAATTTAGTGATTGAATTCTTTTCCGGTTGCTCTTAACCTCATAATAAACAATTTTGATTTTTTTATGGACACACCAAAACTTTCATCCCAAGAACTAAAAAATCATATCCAGCAGTTTCTAAGTGACTTAGGAGCAGATCCCGACTCTTTTGACACCAGCTTAACATCAGAGATGATTTATACATGCTGCCGCCTCAACCAAGATGAGCATCATACAGGGCAATTGAAGCTGATCAACACAAGCCTTAAAGAGATGCGGTATGCGTTTAAGGTATTCAATCAGTTTCAGGGGGTTAAGAGGCTCAGTATCTTCGGTTCCGCGAGAACTCCGGAAGATCATCCCGACTACTTGGCTGCCAGGGAGTTCAGTTCTGAAATGGCCCGCCATGAATGGATGTGCATCACCGGCGCTGCAGGCGGCATCATGAAAGCGGGACACGAGGGATCGACAAAAGAGGCGATTTTTGGCCTGTCCATCAGACTCACCTTTGAAGCCGGGGCGAATATCCATATCGACGGCGACCCAAAACATATCAATTTCAAGTACTTTTTTACTCGTAAGCTGATGTTTTTGGCCCATTCCGATGCTGTCGCCATCTTTCCGGGCGGCTTTGGCACCATGGATGAACTTTTTGAATTGTTGACCCTGGTTCAGACGGGAAAAACTGCCATCGTGCCTATCATCTTGCTCGAAGGAGAAGGAGGCGACTATTGGGATGTGTGGCTAGAGTATGTGCAAAAGAATTTGATCGAACGAGGCACGATCAGCCCCGAAGATGTCACATTTTTTTACCGCGCCCAAAATAGTGAAGATGCCGCCGCCCATATTTTGAAATTTTATTCACGCTACCACTCCAGCCGCTATGTCAAAGATCATTTTGTGATTCGGATGCTTTCGCCCCTAACAAAAGAGCAGGTGGAGAGTTTGAATCAAGAGTTCAAATTGATTGTCGGCAAAGGGGCGATCGAGCAGGTGTCTATGCTGCCCGGGGAACAAGAGTATCCCGAACTTCCCCGGCTTAAATTTCATTTTACCGGGCATAATTTTGCCGTACTGAAAAAGATGATCGATCGCATCAACGATTTTTGATGCTGAAAATCTTTTTTTTCGCTACACTCGCTCTACTCGGCACTTTTTCTCTTGGATATATACGCGTGTCCTGTTAACAGTAAAAGGTGCCTGTGTTTTTTTGTGCGGCGACGATATGAAGTGTCCCTTTTGCCATGGAAATACGTTGAAAGTGATCGACTCGCGCGATTCTCTCGATGCGAATGCGATCCGAAGGCGGCGGGAGTGTCAGGAGTGTCAAAAGCGATTCACAACATTTGAAACTGTGGAACTATCGGTTCAAGTGCATAAAAAAGACGGAAAGTTTGAAGATTTCGAACAAGCAAAGCTTGTTCAAGGTTTGGAGGCGGCCTGCCGGCATACAAAAATCAGCCGCGAGCAAGTGAAAGACCTCGCTGCGAAAGTAACGGGAGCCGTGATGGAGCGGCAGGAGCGGGTCATCAAATCGAGCGACTTAGGGGAGCTTGTGATGGGACTTCTCCGGGATTTGGATCCCGTTGCCTACATACGATTTGCCTGCGTTTATCGGCGGTTCAAAGATATTGACGAGATCGTCAGAGAGATAAAAGTTAATGTGAAGGAGGAAGGTGCATGCCGCTAAAGAAAAATGAAATTCAGCACTATAAAAAGAGACTTGAAGAGATGCGAGACGAACTGTCGTCACTCCTTCAAGAGACGACAAAAGAGGTCAAAAAGCCCGATGAAGCCACCGGCTATTCGCAGCATCAGGCCGATCAAGGAACAGATGACTTTGACAGGTCGATCAGCCTGGAAGTCACCGGCAGTGAATTTGAACTGCTCAGACAGATCAATCGCGCTTTGGAAAAAATCGAAGACGACACCTACGGCATTTGCGACGTTTCCGGCGAAGAAATTCCAAAGAAAAGACTCGATGCTGTCCCTTACGCGACAATGACAGTCGCTGTTCAGGAAAAAAGGGAAAAAGGACTGCTCTAAAAGATGCGCAAGAAGATCGCCGTCGGATTTCTGATCGGGATAGCGCTGCTTTTGATCGACGGTGTGACAAAGTGGGCGGCCTATTCGACACTGTCTCCCATCGTCAGCAGCGCATGGAGCTATCCCTACGGGGGCGTCGGCATCTTCGACAATATCCTTGGCGTGCAATTTTCCCTCGTCCTTGCGACAAACAAGGGAGCCGCTTGGGGAGCCTTTCCCGATCAGCAGTTTCCCCTCCTTGTCTTAAGAATCGTCCTGATCCTTGGCCTCACGATCTATTTGCTCGCATTTAATCGTCAAAAAGCGTTCGTCATACCTATGTGCCTTCTCATTTTTGGCGCTTTAGGCAATGTGATCGACACTCTTGTTTACGGACATGTCATCGATATGTTTAAATTTGTTTTTTGGGGCTACCATTACCCTATTTTCAATGTCGCAGACAGTGCGATCACAGTCGGGATTGTCTGGCTTTTCCTTGCATCATTTGTCCGCAATAAAGACGCTGCATGACACCATTAGAATTGAGAACTATTCACCAAGATCCTCCTTTCCAAGCGAGTAAGTGGCTGCAGGTGCAGGTGCTGCTCGATCTGGACGAGTTAGGCGCTCTTTTCGATCATCTCGGCGAATTTTTTATGTATCGCCTGGGGGGGGTCTTAGAAATCGGCGACGGGCTGATTTCGCGCGATTCTTTTCTTTCCATTGCAGCCGACTACCTTCACTCTTTGAAGCAGGGGAAAGTGCTGCCCAGACAAAAAACACTGTCCACCTTTACGGCAGCCATGACGACAGACCCAAGCGCTCTTTACGCTGTCAAAGTGGCCGGAAACAAACAGATCATACGTTTGCGCCGTCCTGTCTTGCAGATACAGGAACATGTCTTCGACTTTTCTTTAGAAGACCGGAAGTTTCGTTCTATGGTTTTGGGAAATGAAAGCGTGACCTTCGGCTGGCAATTTTCCTACCCTCAACTTTTTACAGACCCCAATCAAGACGTCCTTTGCCATACCTTTAAAGATGAGGGTTTCCCGAATACGGCCCTTTTCCGCTCCCTGCAGAGATGGGTCAGAAAAGAAACAGTTCCGGTTCCTTTCATGATCGAGGGACAAGTGGCGAACGTGTCTTTTCGACTGGGGAAAAAATGTTTTTCCTGGATCAACGGCCATCCCCAATTTTCACGGAAAGGACTTCAAATCGATGTCTCACGCCACGGCTGAAATTCTTCTTTCTCTTATGAAAAGCAAAACGCTCACGCTTGCCACAGCAGAATCGTGCACCGGTGGAGCACTAGCGGGATCGCTGACACTTGTTCCGGGAGCGTCCCAAGTTTTTTTGGGAGGGCTTGTCGCCTACTCGAATCAGATGAAAACAGAGCTCCTCAAAGTTCCCGAAACCTTGATTGAAACCTATGGAGCGGTCAGTCAAGAGACGGCCCGTGCGATGTGGGAAGGGACGTTGTCATTAATTCCTTCCGATTACGCCGTCGTCACAACAGGGATCTCAGGCCCCGGCGGCGGATCGCAGGATAAACCGGTCGGGACTGTATGGATCGCAGTGGGCAAAAGAGGGGAAGAGCCCGAAATCTGGAACCTGAAGGCAGAAGGCAGCCGCTCTGAGATCATAAAAGCCTCCAAAGAGGCTGCTTTGCAAAGACTGATTGAACTCGTCAAAAAGAATTAAGGAGAGAGTCAAATGGAACCGAGACTATCGAATGAAAGGATACTCACAGCGATTGACACCTGCGTACGGGAAGGCTTCCTCTCCAGAGCAGAGCTCCCCGATCGTCTGTTAACAGAAGAGGTCTTGACTCGGATTTTTTTAGACCAAGTCCAAAATGAAGACGATGCCGCTTTTGATTCTTTAGTCAAAAATCCTGCGCTCATGCAAATCCTTTCGAGGGTTCTCGCCTCTAAAAGATATGGCGCGCTCAACCCGCCGCTTGGAATCAAAGTTTACGAAAGTTTGATCGGAAAAAGTGCAGAGGCGACCCATCATCTGGCCATCCATTATTTGCACGGAGATCATGTTGAAAAAGAGCCTCAGAGGGCGATCGAATTATTCAAAATTGCAGCCGAAGGGGACCGCACAATTCTTAAATCCTGCTATTCTCCCGCCTGCCGCGCTCTCGCAAACCAGTACATAAAGGGCGAAAGCGTCGATAAAGACATTGTCAGCGCAACCCACTACCTCGTCAAAGGATCCCGAGCCGGGAGTGACCAGTGCTATCAGGACTTGATCCGGCTTCTGGATGAAGAAAAAGTTGAAGCGTGTCTTCAGACTGCGATTTCTCTCACTTTTGAACTCGCCCAAAAGGGAAGGGAAACCGCGATCGAGCAGCTCGCTCAATGGTACAGAAGCGGGTCTTATGTTGAACAAAGCAATGAAAAGGCCGCATTTGTTCTGAAATGGGGAGCAGACTGCGGACACAAAGAGTGTTTGCGCCATTTGATTCATTTTTATCTGACAGGCGACTGGGGCCAAGATAAAAAAGAAGAAGGGTTCGCCCTCTGTCTTCAAGAAGCGGAAGAGGAACAGCCCTGGGCTATGGCGCTCGTTGCGGAGTGCTACCGAACCGGAAATGGCGTTGACCAAGATTTTAGCCAAGCGGGTGTATGGGCGGCAAAATGGAAAGAGACTTCAGACGTCTCTTGCGTTCTTATGTGAACAGGAAAAGAAAATGTGACAGGACGTCTCAGAGAGTGCGAGTAGGGGCTAAGGCCTCTTTTAGTTTCGAAACACGGTTTGTTTGTTCCCAAGTAAAGTCGGCGTCAGTGCGGCCAAAATGTCCGCCGAAGGCAGTCTTACGATAGATCGGGCGATTCAGTTCCAATTCTTTGATGATGCCTCCGGGAGTCAAATTGAACACCTCGGGTATCGCTTTTTCAAGATCCCGTTCACTCACTTTTCCCGTCCCGAAGGTATCGACCTTAATTGACAGAGGATGCGAGACACCGATAGCATAGGAGATTTGGACTTCACAGGCGTCGGCGAGCTTTGCGGCGACAATATTTTTTGCGACCCACCGTCCGGCATAAGAAGCAGAGCGGTCCACTTTTGTCGCATCTTTACCTGAGAAAGCGCCGCCGCCGTGATGGCCTCTTCCACCGTAAGTGTCGACAATAATTTTCCGTCCCGTTAAGCCGCAGTCGCCTGCAGGGCCTCCAATGACAAAACGTCCCGTAGGGTTGATGTAGTAGAGGGTTTCTTGGTCCAGGAGGTGTTTGGGGAGCGTTTCGGCGATCATCTCTTTCATGTCATGGCAGACGGTTTCGTGCTGCACGTCCTCGGAATGCTGTGTCGATAACACGATACTGTGGATCCGAACGGGTCGATCGTTCTCGTCATATTCGACCGTGACCTGGGATTTTGCGTCGGGGCGGAGATAGGGCGTCTTACCAGAAAGCTGATGGTCGCGCAGTGTCCGGACAAGTTTGTGGGCCAGCATAATCGGAAGAGGCATCAATTCAGGCGTTTCATTGCAGGCATAGCCGAACATGATTCCCTGATCGCCCGCTCCGATCCCGTCGAAAAGCGCTTTGTGCTTGGAGACCCCTTGCGCGATGTCCGGGGATTGCTTATGGATGGAGACAATAATGCCGCAGGAGTGATAGTCGAAGCCTAACCTAAAATCTTCGTATCCGATTTCTTTGATTGTTTGCCGCGCGATGTCTTGGAAATCGACTTTCGCGTCCGTTGTGATTTCTCCTGCAAGAACTACGAGCCCCGATCCGACGAGCACTTCGCACGCCACGCGCGAGCCGGGGTCTTGTTCGAGGCAAGCGTCCAAAATGGCATCAGAAATTTGATCGCAAATTTTATCGGGATGGCCGATTCCAACCGATTCAGACGTGAAAAGATAATGGGTCATGACTTGCTCCAAATGCTTTGAGACAATATATTGAGACATCAAAAGATTCGAATCAAGGGAAAAACTTTGGAAACACTGACAGTTTTTAAGCTCGATCTAATGGATGAAGAAGAGTTGACGGCTCTTTCTGGCTCAAAGGTGAGAGTTAAAGGATTCGCCTACAAAACCGAAGAGGGACGATGGATCCTATCCGATCGCCCTAACTTGAAGTGCTGCTGCGTCGGCAATGAGAAAAATATCCGCAGTCAAGTCGTGGTCGCCGATCCTTTCGAGATGGAAAATACCTCCCGCCCCGTCACACTTGAGGGAACCATCGCCTTTGATCCAAAGATTTCAGAGGGAAAGCTCGTGCAATACACGAAACTTTCCGGTGCCCAATTGGTTGAAGAGCCGGCTGATTCTAGTTTTTTCTGGATGCTTGGCGTCCTTGCAGCCGCCGTTTGCATAGGTTTGTGGATCCGGAGGAAGCCATCGTGCAAGTCTTGACGACCTCTTTGAATCAGACCCGGATACGACTCCCCATTTCGATTTCTGTAGCGACCATTGGAATCGGATGCGCCTTTGTTTTGACGCGCAATCCTTTAACAAGCATCGGAGCCGGATTGGCCGCCCCAGCCGCTTTTCTCGCCTATTTTTGTCTCACCGACCTCATCTCTTCTTTTGGATCAGATCGAATCAAACATCATGGGGAGCTTTTGGCCTGCTCCGGTTCGTTGATTCTGTCCGGCACGATCGTCTCTCTTTGCCAAGCATCCATTGAGCTGGTCATTTTGGTTTCTATTATCAGCACAGTTGCCACAAGAGAAGTGATCAGTTTGACTGCAAACGGGTAAATTCGAGCAATTCTCAATCATTTTTTATAAAATAATTTATTTTTTTGTTTTAAACTAGTTTAGTTTTTTTACTATTTCTAAATAAAAAATAAACTATGATATAATTATAAATAAAATTTGAGGTTATTATGAACATTGATAGTTCTGGTTCTCGTTCCCAACAGCTTCAGAGTGGTGGTACTAAGACTAATCCATCCTCACAGAGCCCCTCATTGTTAAAAAAAATGCAAACCTTATTATCGAAGATCAAACTTGACCCTTCTCAAACTTCTGCTCCCATGACGTTTTATAAAGGAATGAAAGGGAAGGTCGTCCAGATCCGAGATAAGCTGACCGATGCGAGCCGGAAAGCAGCGAAGCTGTTTAACAAAAATGTAAAGAACGAGGCACCGGCAACAGCTAGCAAAGATAAAATTATTCAAAAGTATCAAGATAAAACAGAAGCGACGCTGACCAAAGAGGAATTTAATACACTTGGAGACTCAATTGGAGAACTGAGCCATTTGACATCTCTGGATCTCTCCGGTTGTGAAATTGAACATTTGCCTGAAAGTATCGGTGCACTCACAAATCTTGTGACCTTAGATCTTTCTGGTTCTAATATTGATGAATTGCCAGAATGTATCGAAAATTTGACGAAACTGACAACGCTCAATCTCGCAAGCTCACGGTTGAAAAAGCTGCCCGGCAATCTCGACAAGCTCACAAAACTTCAAACTCTCGATCTCTCCGTCAACGCTTTGAATAATCTAAAAGGGCTCGAAAAACTGACCGGCCTGAAATCTTTAAATCTCGCCGAAAATCGACTGAATGCATGTCACGAGGAGATAGGAACACTAGCTCAACTCGAGGACTTAAACCTCGAATTAAATCAGTTAAAGGTGTTGCCTGAGAATTTCGAAAAGCTCACGGCGTTAAAAACGCTGCGCCTCGGGAACAATCAACTCGAGTCTTTGAGCGAGTCGATCGGTAAGCTCACAAATTTGGAAAAGCTCGAGTTGCAAGATAACGCGCTTCATGCTTTTCCCAAAAGCCTCAACAATCTCAAG
>CAZVSU010000065.1:0-2106 GCA_964629645.1 uncultured bacterium
CTGATGGGCACCGGGGCTCGCCGGGCACTGTCGCCTCGCCTGATGGGCACCGGGGCTCGCCTGGGCGTTTTCCCCTGTGGGTTGCGTACACAACCCACAGGGGAAAACGCCCAGGCGCAAGGCAAGCGGCCGCCAAGATGCGGCAGGCTGTCGCACGGCCCGCAAATGGCCACAGATGACCACACAGAGGCAACAGGCAATTCGGCTATGGCAGCACCGAACACAGGCTGAAGGCCATCCAGCGGCCCGGAAATCGTCAGCACGGGGCGGCCTAGGCCATAAGGCACAGGCAAGGTGACAGGCGCGGCGGCTGGCAAGCTAAGTGTTTACGTTCTGTTCTTCTAACTACGGAAAGTGTGACATTTCTGCCACACTTTCCTCGTTGTCTCGGCTAGCCGGCGTATTCGTCAAGTATCTTTTGAACAAAGCCGGTGGGGTTGTCTTTCATGGCAATGCTGTTTTCATCAAACGGGCGATAGGACGGAAGGTAAAGCACTTCAGAATTAAGCTCTTTAGCGCACCATGCTTTAATTTGCGTGTAGTTATAAAGCGGAATGTGGGTTGCCGGCGAACGTAAGGCCGCTGTGAGCCCCTGCTTTTCCTCAGCCATATGCGAGCACACACTGTGGTTAATGATGTTCGCGAAGTGCAGCGTGCGGCGATACCACGTCGAACCAATCAACGCCGCCAGTTGTTGCAGATTGACCGGCGCGGTAGGTAAGCGAACAAGCAACGCCTCAGCGCGATTACGGTCCGTAGTGTGCTGAAACAGCGTGTAAACTTGCACGGGCCGCGCTTGCGACAGCAACATGCAGCACGCGGCTTGCACGGCGCCCGTGCTTTCCAAAATATCGGCAGAAGTCATAACGCTGGGCGTGATTTCCACCACGATGCTCAGCGGCGACACGTTGCTTTTGCTTTTCTCCCGGACAACGAATTGGTTTGGAGTGCCAACGATGCGCCGCACAGGATGGACACGGCCACCGGCAGGAGCATGGCGACGGCGCGTCTTCGGGGCTTGGACGTTGTCAGCCTTCAGCGCCTTTCTGATGCTATCTGCCCGGTCTCGAAAGCGCCCCGGCGGATCATAGCAAAGCGCCGACGCTTCGCGAACGTCCCGTACGTCCGTTTCGGCGCCATCGCAACGCAAAAGCATTTGGAACGCGCGCTCGTGCGGCAAGCGGTCCCGCTCGGCATCGTTATTGCACAACTTGCGCAGCACGTCCGGGGCGACACGCGCGGTACGCACTAGGTCAGCTAGTGCGATTGTGCGGCCGGTGGGGGGTTTGGTCTGATACATGGTAAGCCATCCAGTTAGAGGGGCGGCGCGGGCCGAAGCCCGCGCCAGATGGTGAAGTTATGCGCTTTCCAGCGCGTCGGCAAGCGTCTTGCGCTGTTCAGTGTCCAACGCTGCCCGGTACGTGTATTCGCAAACATCTGCCGCTGAAAAGCCGGCACCCAAAAGGTGCGCCCCGGCAATCATGGTACGCAAATCTGCAATCGGGCCAAGTCCTACCTTGATTGCGGCAGTCCGCACACGCTGACAGTGCTGAACCCATTTGCGCGAGTAGCCGCTGGCAGCCGCAACAGCAAGCTCCATTTCCTCGTCATATCCCCATGGCAGCTTGATTGCGAAGCGCGAAAGCGTGGATTGATCCAACTTTTCGCGGGTGTTGTATTCGTGATCGGCACCCTGCCCGAAAGTATTGGCGGCGCCAACGCAGACAAAATCAGGATGACGGCGTTTCATCTCGCCGGTAGGCAAGTAAATCAGGTCGGACGAAAGAGGGATATTGAGTGCCACAAGTGCGGCGGGTGCGTAGCTGTCGAGTTCGTCGAGCAAAATGACGCCGCCGTTTGTGTATGCGTCGACAAACGCAGTAGAAACGTACCTGTCACCGTTCGTAAAGCCAAGCAAGTCGAAGCCTTCAAGCGCCGTACCTTGCGCGGCGAAAGACAAGCCCATCCGTTCAGCGGCAGCCCGGACGGCGCTTGTCTTGCCGGTAGCTGCCGGCCCGACCAAAAGGATATTGAGCCCGGTCCCGCGCCCGGCCTGAATGGCAGATAACAACTTATTGAACATGTGGTGATGTGTCGGTTCACGCT
>CAZVSU010000065.1:2206-15000 GCA_964629645.1 uncultured bacterium
CCACCGGCTCACGCTCCACCGGCTCACGCTCCACCGGCTCACGCTCCACCGGCTCACGCTCCACCGGCTCGCGACGCGGCTGCGGCGTGAAGGTGGGCGCGGTACGCTCCATGGTGTCGCGGCGCGGGTCCCTGTGTTGCGGTACGGTATCCATGTCGCTGAAGGGATCGCCATCGTTCTGCGGGGGCGGCGTGTCGCGCGAGGGGCGCGACGGCGCGGGGGGATCGTTGCGACGATCGTCCAACTCGCGGCGCATGGCGGCGAGCACGTCGCGCAGGTCAAAGCCCATGGCAACGACCGCTTGCTGGATCGCAACACTGTTGCCCGCAAAGTCCCGCGTAGTGATGCCGTAGCGGGCGCGGTAGTCTCGCCATTCGGGACGCTTGACGACCCAACGCCGCAAAGCATCGCGCTCCGCGTTCGACAGTTTGGCAAATTTCGTGACCGGCATTTTACTTGTCCTTGTCTTGATTGTTGTGCGTTAGGTGGCGGATGTTCAGACGGCGGCAGGCGCCGGGGCGCCAGCAACCGCGCGCGGTGTAAAGGTGACAATAACGTCACAATCTCGTGGTCCGGTATAGGCAAGCGCGATGTGCGCGGCGCGCCAGTGGTACGCATCCGGGTTGCGGCGGGTGCGGTCGTTCATCGTGGCGATAGCCAAGGCGACCGCATCATGTGCGAGCGTTTCCCAGTTCGGGCAGCCGTCGATGTCGTTGAGGTGCCAGCGCGTCACTCCACCGTCGCGGCCAAACCTCCACAAGGCGACGATACGGGCGGGCTTGCGCGGGGTGGGCGGCAGCGTCCTCAGGATGATACAGTGGGCTGGCTCGACCTCATCCACAGTGGGGACGAGGTGGTGGGCGAGCGCCGGGCGGGGCGACTTTTTCTCAGGCATATCAGTCAACCTTTCAGGTAGCGGTGCCGGCCCAATGCACAATTTGTGCAGTAGCAGGCAACAGGGATACCCCCTCATGGCACGGATCGCGACGCCGGGTCAACTGCTAAAATCCACTAAATCGACAACTCCAACACCCGCGTGCCTATCCGCATGGAGGCGCCCCTGCCCGCTCGCGTGCGCGCGCTCGTGCGTACGCGCGTGCGCGCGCCCCGGCGTGCGCATTATGCGCGCGCTCGCGTGTGTGCCCCGCGTGCGTGGTGCGCGTGTGTGTCCACATGCGTCCGCATGAGCGCGCTCCCCCTTCGGGGGAGGGAGGGGGCGTCTTACGCCGCCCGCCGCGCCCTAGAGTTGCATTAAGTAAGATGAGCGCGCGCCCCTAATCACGCGGCGACCCTACACTCCGCTTGGGGCTCCGCTACGTGCCTGCCTCGCGATAGGGGGCGCGCGCTGTAGTTAAGCCATGAGTTAGATGACAGTCACCACGCCGGACCAGTCACCACGCCGGGCCAGTCACCCGGGCCAGTCACCCGGGCCAGTCACCCGGGCCAGTCACCCGGACCAGTCACCACGCCGGACCAGTCACAAGTTGATAGTTACCGAACGGTCGTTCGGATCGACGCCTAACCGTTTGGCAGTCAAAGTTGCGAGTGCCAAGTCAAGTGTTCCAGCGGGCGAGAGCTACGGCGCCAAGTCACTGCGCAGTTGTAAGTTAATAGTTACAAGTCAAACTAATGGTGTGTTGAAGTCTTCGCCAGTAACTTGTAACTGATAACTTGCAAACCGTGCGACTTTGACTTTAACTTTACTAGGTGCCTGCCCATCATTAGTTGACTTTACTTGATGACCCCCCCGGCCGGGGTTCGATTTCCGGTAGCCAAAATGCACGCCCCGTGTGGGTGTTTGGTGGTTGTTTTCTAAAAATTTTCTAAAGGTTTGGAGGTTGTTTTCTAAAAATTTTGTGAGTGTTTGAAGATTGTTTTCTAAAAATTTTCCGGCAAAAATTTTGTAAAAATTCCGACTTAAATTTTTTTGGCCGATGCTACTGCACAATTTTGTGCAATAAAATTCTCAAAATAAACTTGGAGATCGTGTTGACATGTATCGTAGTAAGTAGTATATAGTAATTAGGTAATAAGGCAAAAGGGGGCAAGGCGATGACTTACGCGCCGGAGCCTGTGGACAAATTCGATCACCGCAAGTTTCTCGCGCAGGCGCGTGAACGCGACGAGCTTGCGCCCGAAATCCAGACCCAAGTTGAAGTCTACAACAGTACCCCCAAGCATGTGCAGGAGTTCATTGAAGACGCAGACAAAGTTGATGAGCAACTTACGCAAATGATGGAAGCACGCGGCGTCCGTAAAGAGGACGCTTTGCAGGCGCGGTTCGACATGCCGGTAGTAGTACAGGCAATGCTTAAACGCGCCGGCAAGGTGGCGGCTGCGCGGCTTCTGCAACTGATCGAAAGCGAAGACTTCGATAAGCTGAGCATCAAGAGCAAGCTGGAAGTTATCAAGCTCGCCATGGATCAGGCGTATGGTAAAGCCGATAGCTCTACGCAGTACGCCATCGCGTCTATGAAGGCGGCAAAAGATGATCGTGAGCGCGTGGATGGGGATATGACCAACCGCAACTCGCTTCACGATGACTTGTCCAAGATCGAAGGTTGGACGCCGCCCGAACGTAAGTACGGCAAACGCGCAACTCGTGACGGCGCATCGAATACTGATGTGAAGGCGAAAGACGATAAAAAGAGGTTGGCACGGGACGAAGTTAACTCTATGCGTCCCTCGAACGGAGATAACGTAGTTGACTTGTACACAAAAGCTAGGGACAGTGTTGTCCCCAAGCTTCGCGATGCAGTTAACGGGTAACTTTGATGCCGACATATGAAGACGACAAAGACGTCTCCCTTGACGGGGAGGCGTCTTTTACTTTTCCGCAAGATCATCCAGATTTTAGGCGTGAAGAGGCTCAGCGACATACAGATGAGCTAAACAAGACCCGCGAAGTTAGGGATCGGATCACGCGCATTGTGCAAGATTGCGCGAAGTCTCGAAGGTATTTTGTCGAGGCGGTGCTTGGAGCCGAATTGGAAGATTGGCAGGGCGAAGTATGCGACGCGATGGATAATGGTCAGACTCGTATTTCGATCAGGTCTGGTAACGGTGTGGGTAAAACCTTTCTGTGTTCTGTACTTGCACTGCACTTTTTGCTCTTTAGACCAGAATGTAAAATCGTTGTGACTTCTCCATCATCTTCGCAGTTGCGCGACGGTCTATATCCCGAAGTGTGCAAGTGGATCAACGTACTTCCAGAGTTTTTGCGTTGCACTCTAAATGTCGTATCGGATAGGATCAGCCGTCACGATAATTCAGCAAACGCTTTTATTTCTTTTCGCACAGCGCGTAAAGAAACCCCGGAAGCATTGGCCGGTATCCACAGCGAGCACGTTCTGTGTATCGTTGATGAGGCGTCAGGTGTTGCGGAAGAAGTATATCGAGCAGCCCAAGGCACATTGTCCACCACGGGCGCTATTTTTCTTCTTATCGGGAACCCTTGGCGATTGAATGGGTATTTCTACAATACGTTCCACAAGTTAAGCAGTTACTGGATGACGAAGCAAATTAGCTCGTTTGACAGTAGGTTTGTGGACCAAGCGTTTGTGGATACGATTATCCGAACGTATGGCAAAGATAGCGCGCACTATAACGTCATGGTGCTCGGAGAATTTCCTAAAGCCGAAAGTAATGCACTCATAAGTCGAGAGATTGTCCAGTCCGCAGTATTTCGAGATATTGAGTATAGTAAAACAGACCAGAAAGTATGGGGGCTAGACCCCGCACGCGGCGGGGACGAAACTGCGTGGGTTGAGCGTATCGGTAGGGTTATTACTGATGCTGATGAGTGGTCTACGCGAGACGCGATGCAAACTTTGGGGCGCATCAAGGAACGTTGGGATAGTTTGCCGGAGCATGACCGCCCGGAGTATATTTTTGTGGATAGTATCGGAATTGGTGGACCTATAGCCGACCGAGGCCGAGAAATGGGGCTGCCGTTCATTGATATTAACGTCAGCGAAAGCGCGTCCATGAAGACTATTTATCCAAAAATGCGTGATGAGTTGTGGTATAAATCTAAATTTTTCTTCGAGGGACTTAATTGCACCATTAAAATTCCTGATGAAAATTTGGTTGATCGTCTGGTTGAAGAATTATCGGCGCCCTTGGTTCGGTACACTTCTACAGGACTAAACGGTGTGGAGCCTAAAGACGGTACTAGGTCTAGGTTACTTAGGTCTACAAACTTGGCCGATGCTTTTAACTTGACTTTGGCTTTGGATGTTGCTACAGCAGGTGGGCATGTAAAAAGTAGTAAGTCCAGTTGGGCTACAGAAATCGAAATGGATTTGTCTCATATCCATTGAGTTTGGCTATTGAGCAAATTTGTGCAATAGAGGACTGTTCGCTATGCCTATGTCGTTTGCATTGGGCTTTGGTCTCACATCTGGCGGGCTGCCGCCGTTCGACCCGGCAAGCCTGTTCGCAAACGGCGAAGCAGGCGCGTATTATGACGCTCGGAACATTACATCTCTGTGGCAAGACACGGAGGCCACAATTCAGGTTGCGTCCGCAGGAGACACCGCCGCTCGCATCGATGACCTGTCGGGCAACGGCCACCACGCCACACAGGCCATAGTTGCGGATCGGCCGGAGTATGCCGTCACCCCAAATCGACTTCTGATTGATCGATTGGGCGACAACCTCACTGTCACTGCGCCCAGCACATGGGGTGACATGAAGATGCTTCTTGTTACGCCGGAGGGCGCGGCAATCTATCGGGTATCAATCCCGTCTGGCGCCTATGACTTTTCGCCAGGGGCTTATTTCCCTGGCAGCGCGTTACAGGTCATGGCTATTATTGAGCCAGAGTTTTCGGACCAACAGATTTTGTCTTTAGTATCTAGCATCAACCCGCTTCCGAATTACCAGTCGGTCACAGATTTTCAAGACTACTGGCGGTCACGTTCCGAAATCACAAGTTTCCCACTGCTCGACACCAGCAGTGGAACAAATTTTATTAATGCGTGGCGGGGCTGCACATCGCTGACAAGTTTTCCGCTGCTCGACACCAGCAGTGGAACAAATTTCTCCAGTTCGTGGTTTAACTGCACATCGCTGACAAGTTTTCCGCTACTCGACACCAGCAGTGGAACAAATTTCTCCAATTCGTGGCTGAGTTGCACATCGCTGACAAGTTTCCCACTGCTCGACACCAGCAGTGGAACAAATTTTATTAATGCGTGGCGGGGCTGCACATCGCTGACAAGTTTTCCGGCTGGAATGTTTGATTCCTGCAGCGCAACAATATTTGCCGACTCGTGGGCCGATTGCGCACTCGACCAACAAAGTGTCGATAATATTCTTGTGAGCCTTGTGGCGGGCGGCCAGTCAAACGGCACGCTCGGCATCAGTGGCGGCACAAACTCGGCGCCGTCAGCTACCGGTCTCGCCGCAAAAACAACGCTAGAGGGGCGCGGCTGGACCGTGAGTGTGAACACATGAACATGAGAGTGACCGCAATGTGTCCTGTCGCCATGCGCGAGGACGCCAACCATCTCGCCATGTGTCTCGCTGCCGGGCCTGCCGATGGAAACACCTATCGAACACCGCTGTGGCAGGACGGCGCGGGCAATACCTACGCCGTGACCTCCTTCCCGACCTCTCAAGAATGGATAACCGCAGCGCTGACGCTGGTGGAGCGACCCGCGTGGGATGTTGAGCCCTACGCGGTCAACCTCACGGGCGCCCGACGCGCGCAGGCTGCCATGGTGGTGTGGTCGGGTGGCGATGCTATCCTTGCTGCCTTGAACAAGCTGGTGGTCTACATCCACCCGGACCCGCACGCCGCGCTTGCCATGGCCGGCCTGACGCCGGTGCCTGTCGATGACGTCTGACCGCCCGCAGTGGACTTGGCATCGCCGCTGGCACATCCTGCCGTGGCGCCGCCGGGCCGTGCTGCTGGCACCATACACATGGCACGAGTGGACGGTGCCAGCCGGCTTCCGCTGGGACGGTCCGACATTCTGGCCGGCACTGCCAGCGGTCATGCGTGCTAGCCTCGTTCACGACTACCTCTATGTCACCCGTCGCTCGACGCGGAGCGAGGCGGACAACGCCTTCCGCGCGATCCTGCGGGAGGATGGCGCGTGGTTTACGCACGGTGCGAGCCGGCTGCCGTGGGTGCGGTGGGCCTTTCATCTGGCGTGGACCTCGCGGGTGTTGTCGCGGGTGTAGCGGTTTCCATCCTCCTATTAACCTTGCTGCACAAATTGTGCATCAGCCACCCCACAAAAGGTAGATGACTATGAGTAACTATCCATACGCACCAGACAAAAACACGGCAAAAGCATCGCCTGCAATGGTGGTGTTTGATATTACGCCAAACGACAGTACAGATTTGGCGACAACGGCTAAATCCCTGTATGTCAAGACCGCGGGTGATTTGCGGTTTACTGCCGAAGGTATGGCCGCTGGCACGTCAGTTACATGGCCGGTAGCGGCAACAAGCATTTTGCCTGTCAGGGTAACTCGTGTTTGGGACACCGACACTACTGCGACTGTAGGCGGCTTTGCAGACTAATTTTAACTGTTGACTTTACTTTCTGATTTTGCTATATGCTTACTGCACAAGGTTGTGCAGTAAGCTATGAGAGGGCTGCAATGTCTGACGATGAGCAGATTGAGCACCTAGGCAAAAACTGGCGAGGCGAAAATGTCTATCGCCTGCCTAGTTCAGCAAAAAGGATCGGACCTTTGCCTAAAATCACTCGCTACAACAAGTTTATCGCGGCGTCCGTCAGCGCGCTTGCGATTGGTGTGTCTTCGCTGACTGGCATCAGCATCTTTAACGATCCCACTTTGCAGAGCACTCTTGTTTCTGCAATTGGCGCCGTCCTCGTTTACTTTGTGCCGAACGCAAAGTAAACGTAAAGCAACCAACTTAAAGGAGTTTGACGATGAAAAACTACGGCAAGGCCGGCAACAAGACGGGTTGTAAGGCCAAGAAGTTTATGACTGGTAAGAAGGGAGGCAAGTAATGGCTCGCCAGACTTCTAACTCCAAGCGGTTCCTTCCCGGTAATGGGCCTAAGCCCATGGATACGACGATGTTTAACACTCCGCAGGCAGGTACGCCTACAAAGGACGTTATTCTGGCGTATTCTATTAATCGGAAGAACGCAAAGTTGGCAAGTTCTGCCAAAGACAACTCGGAATTTGATATTTAACCTCACGTTCGGTTAAAATCATGCCTCACAACAGCTAAAAAGGCGGTAAATTTCATGTCTGATCCATCTACAGGCGACGAATTTGACCGCCTTTTGTCAGAAGTTGGTGAAACCGACGATAATAGTGATGAAAATTTGCAGGGCTCCTTAAATCCAGACCCCATTACGCTAGATGAAGCCGTCGATAGTTTGTATCATCTGGTTGATACTGCTACAGACTTTATCACTTCTGACATGATGCCTGAATGGGAAGACGCTGAAGCCTATTATGACGGGGCGTCCGATATTCCTAAAGTAAAAGGACGGTCGCAAATCACGCAGACCGTTGTTCGAGACGCAATCAGGTCAGTAAAGCCGTCTCTTTTGCGAGTTTTTGCCCAAGCGGACAGCATTGTGCGCTTTAAAAGCTATCGTTCAGACTTTGCTCCGATTGCAAAAGCGCAATCGGTTTATGTAGAGCAGGTATTTTGGGATAACGACGGCTTTTCAGTTCTAAACGGTGCGGTTCATAACGCCTTGCTTAAAAAAGGTGGGATTATGAAGGCTGCCGTCGAATATACCGATGATTACCGACATTACCAAGCGTCTAGAGTAGATGACGCTATGCTTAACGTGTTATCACAAGCACAAGATTTGCAAATTGTGTCGGTAAATCCTGATAACTACGGTACTTATGCTGTTGAAGTTGTAGAGCGGACTTTAACTCCAAAATTTAAGCTCTATAACGTGCCTTTGTACAACTTTTTCATATCCGACGATGCTACATCGTGTGATGATGCGCGGGTAATTGGCGAGCGCACGTCCATGCCTATCGGTGACGCCGTTAAGATGGGATTAGAGGCCGATTGGGAAGAATTTGATGATGAAGACCCCGAAACTCTAGAAGGGTCGGAAGAAAGTCGTATTCGTCGTGGATATTTGAAAGATCGGCAAGAAGATAATTTTGAAGCTGACCCGATGATGCGTCGGGTGTTAATTACTGAAGTTTATTGTCGATTTGACTTGGCTGGTATTGGTATCCCTCAGCTTTACAAATTCTATCTTGGGGGTACTAACTACAAATACATTTACCATGAAGAAGTGGAAGAACAGCCCTACTCTTGTGGTCTGATTGACGAGCAGCCTCACGCCTTCTTTGGTAGGTCACTATACGACATTTTGAAAGAAAATCAAGACAGTGAAACAGCCCTTATCAGGGCCACTATGGATAATGCCTATCTAGCAAATAATCGTCGCCTCGCGGTCCATGAAACCATGGTCAACATGAACGACGTAATTTCCAGCAAAATCGGTGCGCCTATTCGCGTCCGTGCGCCGGGGATGATCCAAGAAATTGGCACAGAGCCTATGATTGGTACCATGCTGCCGCTAATGCAGTATGTGCATACGCAGGGACTTACCAAGGCTGGAATTACTGAAGCGTCTTTAGGGCTTGATCCAGACGCTTTGCAAAGCACTGACAAAGCCGCTGTTCAGAACACTATCCAACTTGGACAAGGCCAAGTGGAGTATATGGCCCGCACGTTTGCGGAGACGGGGCTAGTACCGCTGTTTAGGAAGATGCTACGACTTAGCCAGCGTCATATCTCTACTGAACAACTTGTTCAGTATGGCAGTAAAAACATCTCCATTAATCCGACGAAATTTGACGCAGAATTGCCTGTCCGAGTTAAAGTAGGTTTGGGTAATGCAGACCGGCTTGAGCGTATGCAAGCCCTCGATATGACTATCCAATATCAGAAGGAAATTCTAAATCAATTTGGTCTGCAAAATCCATTTGTCACTTATGCCCAGCATTACAAGGCTATGCAGGATCGCGCTACTCTTGCAGGCATTGACGACATTGAAGCCTACTTCACGAACGCGGACGAGGAAGCCCTTGCGCAGTTCCAGCAACAGATGGACCAAAAAGCGGCGGAAAGCGCACCAGCAGACCCGTCAGAAAGCCTTATCCAAATTGAGCAGATCAAGGCGGAAGTAAAGCGCGAGGAAATGGCGACTGATGCGCAAATCAAACAACTACAAATCAATAATGATCGACTACAGCGTGAGCTTGACCGCCGTAGCGATTTGGTTAAAACGATGATGGAGTATGACTATAAGCAGGATGCTCTAGCTCAAAAACTTGAGCTTGATGCTGCTAAACTGGAAGATGTTGCCAGCAACAACGATCTGGTTAATTCCATCAAAATGAAGCAAGAGGAAAACAATGCACAAGCTGCCGCTGCAAGAAGTCAGTTCGAGCGAAATTCAAAGAGCGAGTAGGGTCTTAGAACACTGCAAGTTAGAGTTAACCGTATTATTTGACATACATATGGTTAACTTGGCAAACAGTGTATTGCTCTCTCAAGACGAAGCAGAAGTGCTTGAAGCACACAAAAAATTCCAGTTGACACGAGATTTATACTTCACTATTATGAGCACGATCGACAACCCAACCATGCTACGCAGCGAGTAAGTTAAATGCCAGGGCTTGATGACATGGGCGACAGCGCGAGCATCTTTGATGCGATTGTCGATAATCCTTCGGCCCCTAAAAAGGCCGATGATACTAAAGTTTCAAATCGTCGTACCAGTGGCGACGATAATGACGATGGTGGTACTGCACAAACTGGTGCAGTAGAGGAAGACGTTACCGCGTCTATCCTTACTGACCAGACCGACGAAAACGATGCAGACAGTGAGGCTGACGAGCCTACACCGCGCTCCACCACCGTTAAGGAAGCAGACGATGCTTCCGAAAACGGCGACGATGAGGAAGACAAATCATCTGACCCTCTAGATCGCCTGTTTTCTTCTTCTGATGAGGAAGAAGAAAGTGACAACGACGAAGAAAGCGACGATCAGCCTACTTTTGCGACAGACGATAGTCTAGTAAAAGTTAAAGTTGACGGCGAGGAACGAGAATTTTCCGTAGCCGAGTTGAAACGCTTTGCTTCTGGTGAAGGTGCGATTGAGCAGCGCCTTCAGCAAGTCACAGAAGCTCGATCTAGCCTTCATAGGCAGATTGAGGAAAATCGTCAGACGATGCAAAACATCGTTACTGCGATTAAAGGCTACTTGTTTACGCCTAGTATGCAACCGCCCTCGGAAGACCTTTTGGCTACAGGCAATGCGGCCGACGCTCGAATGTACCTAGCACAAAAAGAGGCTTATCAAGCTGAACAGAACGCTATCCGGCAACGTGTAAACGAAGTTGGTGGCGTACTTCAGCAGATGAATGAGGCTTCTCAGTCCTTTATCGAGGACTATAGGAACGAGCAGGCGCAGCTACTTGTCCGAAAGATGCCTTTCCTACAGGACGAAGGTAAAGCTAAAAAGTTCGAGACAGCCATTAAGCATATGGCTATCAACGATTATGGCTTTACTGAGCAAGAGTTTAACGCAGCATCGGACCACCGCGTTTATCTTCTTGCAGCAGATGCATACCGTTGGCGGGCTGCCCAAGGTCAAATCAAGACTGTTGACAAGACCAAAGGCCGAAACTCGAAGCCTAAGACCAAAACAACTAAACCTACTGCACAAGCTAGTGCAGTAGGAAATCGGTCTGTGACAAACGTGCATAAGCGAAACCTCCAGAAAGCCCGCCAGACGGGGCGTCCTGAAGACGTGGCGCTTTCTAGTGCCCTTCTGCAACCAGCTAATCGGAAAGGACGAAAAAATGGCCGTTAACGCCAACACTGTTGAGAGTTACGACAACAGCGTTATTCGGGAAGACCTTCAAGAAGCGTTTTCTCTGATTTCGCCTGAAGAAGTGCCTTTGATGACTATGGCCCGTCGAGGCTCGGTTACTCAAAAGAGCTTTGAGTGGCCTGTCGTTGAGCTTGCTGCTCTGGACACCGCAAACCGAGTAATCGAAGGTGAGGACGCTCCCGCCGTCGATACTGGCACTCTTGCCAAGCGTCTGCGTAATGACACGCAGATTTCGGACAAGGTTGTGTCTGTCTCGAACACGTCCGAAAGCAGTGATGCTGCCGCTAACAACATTCAGCGCCTCAGCCAGCAGGTTGCGCTAAAAATTCGTGAAATGAAGCGTGAAATGGAATACATGCTTCTTCAGAACGTGGTGACTACTCCGGGGTCTTCAGGCAATGCCCGCCAGACTGCCGGTCTTCCTGCCTTCATCCGCACCAACACTATTTTTGAAAGTGGTGGGTCTGATCCCACGCTTTCCGGTACGACTGAAGGCTACCCTGATGCTGCCGCCGGCGACGGTACTACTCCCGTCAAGCTGACTGAAGCATCGTTCAACGATCTTAGCGAAGAAGTGTGGCAGTCGGGCGGTAACGTCGAATATGCTATGGTCAACGCTAAGAATAAGCGCCTGATTTCGACCTTTACGGGGTCTTCGACCCGGTACAAAGACGCTGTTGATCGTCGAATTGTAAACGCTGTGGACGTTTACACTTCTGACTTCAACGAGATCACTATTATTCCGAACCGTTTTCAGCCTACACTGAATGACGGCGGCGATGATGACAACTACGCGCTCTATATGCTCGATCCCGAGTATATTGAGATTGTGTTCCTTGAGACTTTGAAGCAGAAGCCTCTTGCTGAAACCGGCCATTCTAAGAAGCGGTTGGTGTATGCAGAATACGGTCTTAAAGTGCTGAATGAGGCTGCGCTGGGTATCCGTCGAGACTTGACCAACGTCGCCTCGTAAGAGGTAATTCTACTGCACAAGGTTGCTCAATAGAGCAACCTTGATCTTCCTCATAGGAGTTGACATGGAACAGAAAACTGAAGTTAAGGCCGACGCTGCGCCTAAAGCCAAGCCTGCGGCACCCAAGATGCGTAAATATGTCGTCAAGGAAGGCAGTTGCGTTGGGGAGGCAGGTCCTAACGGTGAGTGCATCAAGCGTCACGGTGGGGAAACCGTAACGCTGACCGGCGCCGAAGCACGCCGTCTTGCTCGCCATCTGGAGCCTGCGTTTGACGATGACTAAGGTGCTAGATACTTCTAAAGTATCTGACAGGCAGCTAGGGCCAGTTAAGGCCCTAGCTGAGCGTCGGATACCTGATAAAGTTTTGAAAAACCTACGAAGATTTGATGAACACTCATTTAACTCTATAAGATACCGTTACGCTTATGACAAAGCTGACGGTAATCTTATTATTTCAAAGACGCAAAATGTAGACGAGTTGCTTAGAGCTATCAACTTTTTAGAAGCTCCGCGCAATACTTATGGTAAATCTTTGAAGTACCTTGGCAGCATCCCAAACGTGCTTGCTTTGGAGTGGGCTAAAGAATGTGGGCACCCTTTATATTCTAAAGAGTGGAAAGAGTATTCGTTGAAGAAGCTCCGCTCTATTGAATATGCAAAATTGAGGCCAAGGCTGTGACAGAAGCCGAGTTTGCAGAACACTTAATTAAAAGTCTGTGGCGTGAAGGTGATACAGAAATCATCACTCTTACAACTGTGCCAACCATTCTAGCAGGAGTAAACGCTAGAATACGAAACGATGTTAACTTGCCTTCTGAACAAACTAGCGAAACCGTACCAGTCAATAGCAGTGGTATTGCTACGCTAACTGGGGCAAATAAAGGTATTATGGCAGTCTTGTCGTTGGACAATGACCGTAGACTGTTTGAGTTTCGTAATGTGCC
>CAZVSU010000066.1:0-14734 GCA_964629645.1 uncultured bacterium
CAGTTGCAACTACGACTGCCGTTGCTTTAAGCATCATTGGCTACCGCTGGTTCAATAAACCAGCAATTCCCGCTGGAAATTCAGCCGATCGTGGATCGTCTGATGGATCAATTAATGCAGATTCTCCTGGGAAGAGTGCCAGCGTCATCTCTAACGAATCTGAATCAAATAGGGACTCTTCGAATCTAGTTTCTACGAAAAAAAAATCAGCACCTTGCCCAGAGTCAGTTCGATCAGCTCCAGAGGGAATTACTGTCAATAAACCAACTTTATCCTCTACGTTGAAGCTGGTAGAAGAGAGTATTGAAGAATACGAGAATCAGGAAAGCCCAGTTCCTGAAGCTGTGGAAATTACGAGAGAAGAATTACAATCCTTAATCTACGCTTATAACGCATATCGTAAGACGGGAAAACAATCAGACAACGTCAATGATGATTTCAAGAGAGAAATCAAAAAACTAGATTTAAACGCACGGAATAAATTCCGAAAGAATTTGAAAAACTTGAATAAGTCCCTTCACAAAATTGAAAAGAGAATTTCATAAATTCTGTTTTCAATCTTGAGATGTTGGAGCGCCCTCTTTAGAGGGCGCTTTTGGTTTAAGAGCTACCGGCGTCCGCCGCACTAGTCGTGGCGGTAGGGCTGGTAATAGTAGCCTCGGTAGTAGCGAGGCGAGTCATAAAAGCGGTAATAGACTCGGCCTGGGCCGTAATAAAACCTGCCGCCGTTGGGATATTATCACGAACGTTGATATGAGGTCATTATGTTTGAAAAAATTTCTAATTATAAAAATACTTTAATCGCAACTGGTGCTGCTGCTGTTGCCGCTGTTGCTGTCGGAGCTTTGGCTTACAGAGGAAACTTGACTCCCTTAGCGAAAGCAACAGCTTCAAAAGTGAGCGCACTTAAGCCCTATATCGCAACCCATATGAGTCAGTTGTCAAAAGCGACGGGCCTTAACGCTATAGTCTTAACAGGAGGCTTTACTGCCGTCGCCGCTGGAGCGGCGCTTGCCCTTAGCATCATCGGTTTCCGATTGATGAAAAGATCTGAGTTATCGTCCACTCTTGCCGGAGTTGAAAACTTCGTAGCGGACTATGAAGACAATGGCTTACCAAAGAAAAACCAATTAGAAGCATTGAGATTTACTGTTGATCGTGTCAACGAAGGCGTAAAGGAAGCACTGGAAGAAAGAGGGCTTCGGTCAGTCGATGACATCAGAAAGTTAAGCGTGAAAGAATTGATCAAATTGAGTAGACAATTGGATGATCTTGATAAAAAGTTGAAATCTTTAGAAGAAGTTGAAATCTTTAGAAAGAGAACATAGAATTCAGTATTCTTAATTAAGCTTTAGAAGCGCCCTCAAACGAGGGCGCTTTTTGTTTAGGGTTACCAGCGTCCGCCGCGCCAGTGGTGGCGGTAGGGTTGGTAATAATAGCCTCGGTAGTAGCGAGGCGAGTAATAGTAGCGGGGATAGGCGCGGTAATAGCCACGGCCTGGGCCGTAATAAAACCTGCCGCCGTATCGAGGTCCCGCATAGACACGGACGCGGATCGCCACATTTTCGTCAGTGACTTTCGGCGTTGTGCCCACTGTTTGCGCATTCACGGCAGGAACTGCCATAGCTAAAGCGGCAAACATCATGATTGTTCCAATTATAGATTTGTTGAGAGATGACATAGGAACTCCTTAGTTGAGTCTTATCGTCTTTATTATTGAAATGGATTGAGTTTAAGAGTTATGCGGCGATTAAGATGTGCAGCCATCAACATACCCACCTAGAATTGGCAGATTCAACTTAAGAATGAGGGATAAGGCCTAAGAGATCATCCCGGGCGGGTCATTCTGTTGACCCTCTTAAATTCATCTGTCGCAACTCGATATCGGTTAGGATTGCAGGAGAGGTTAATGGCTACCCAAAATATTGTTATCATTAAACTCTCTTAATCTAATTATAGTTTTAATATGATATAAGTGTCAAATTATTGGTCTATCAATAATTGTTTGTTTTTCTATCAAAACACATGTTTTTTATACTAAAAAAGGGTTATTCGAAGAGAGCGTCCACGAAACCTTGAGAATCAAAGGGGATTAAATCCTCAAGACCCTCACCCACACCGATATAGCGGATCGGAAGCTTGAGCTCCGATGCGATTTTGAAAACAATGCCCCCTTTGGCCGATCCGTCGAGTTTCGTCAGAATAAGGCCTGTCAAAGGGGTGAATTGATGGAATACCTTGGCTTGATCGACAGCGTTTTGCCCGGTTGTCGCATCTAGAACCAACCACGTTTCGTGGGGGCTGCCGCCGACGACTTTGTTGCAGGTTCGCTTGATTTTTTCGAGCTCTTGCATAAGAGCTGTTTTTGTGTGGAGGCGTCCCGCCGTGTCAATGAGCAGGGTGTCAACCCCCCGCGCTTTTGCTGCTGTGACAGCATCGAAGGCAACGGCTGCAGGATCGCTTTTCGCGACGCCTTTGACAATCTGGACATCAATTTTTTTTGCCCACATATCGAGTTGTTCGATTCCTGCCGCCCGGTAGGTATCGGTCGCGGCGAGTAAAACAGAGCTGCCCTCATCTTGAAATTTCTTTGCCAATTTGGCCACTGATGTGGTTTTGCCATTGCCGTTGACACCCACAATCAGAATCACTTTTGGGTCGTTTTCACCCGGCTTTTTTGAGGGTGGGGGCGGAATATCGGTCAAGACGGCGAGAAGCTCTTTCCGTAAAATAGAGATGAGCTGTTCTGAGGTGAGAGAAGGGTTTTTTTTGTAGTGCTGCTGAAGTGATTCTGTGAGTTGTTCGGCCGTGTGCACTCCCAAGTCCGCTTCATAAAGAATCTGCTCAAGCTCTTCAATCGTCGCTTCATCGATTTTATTTTGAAACAGCGCGCGGATTTTTCCTGTCAGCTTTGAGCCGGTGCGGGATAGAGCCGATCGAATGCGGTCCAAAAACTTGAAAACCATTTGCGTCCAGCCTCTTCTTTCTGGTATTTATAAAAGACAGATCATATCATAGGGCCTTTAATTGAGGGAAGTTTCTAAGGATGAATCTCCATGAGTATCAAGCGAAAGACTATTTAAAAAAGCATGGGGTCGCCGTTCCCGAATCTTGGGTGGCTTCAAGCCCCGGCCAGGTATCAGAGATTGTCAAAGAGCACGGGCTGAAAGAGGCGATTGTGAAAGTGCAGGTGCACGCCGGAGGCAGGGGAAAAGCGGGGGGCGTTCGCTTCTGCCGCTCGCCGGAAGAGATCGTGTCGGCAGCTGAAGAGATGATCGGCATGCAAATTGTGACCAAGCAGACCGGAAGCGAAGGAATCACGGCGCATAAGGTTTTGATTGCTGAAGCGGTCGACATTGAAAAAGAGTATTATCTTGGCGCTGTGATCGATCGCGAGTCGGCGTCGGCGGCTTTGATCGCGTCTCCCGAGGGAGGGATGGAAATTGAGGAAATTGCCGAGCAGTTCCCTGAAAAGGTGATCCGCATTCCGATCCAACTCGACGGCTCGATCAGATCTTATCATTTGATTGCGCTTTCAAAAGTTATGGGGTGGGAGTGGAGTCCAAAACATCCTGCCCTTCAACTTGTGAGGGCGACCGCCAAAGCGTTTGTCGCATCGGACGCTTCTTTAGTCGAGATCAATCCGCTGGTCAAAACAAAGTCGGGAGAGTTTTTCGCGATCGATGCTAAAATGTCGATCGACGACAACGCTCTTTTTAGACAACCAGAGCTGTCTGAATGCTTCGACCCTTCGCAGCTGCCTGAAAATGAAGTGAAAGCGCATGATCACGACTTGGCCTATATCGCAATGGAAGGGGATATCGGGTGCATGGTCAATGGCGCAGGGCTTGCCATGGCATCAATGGACATTATCCACGCCTATGGCGCCGAGCCGGCCAATTTTTTAGATGTCGGAGGGGGAGCGGACGAGGATAAGGTCGCCGAAGGTTTCAAACTTATTTTGTCTGATGCGAATGTGAAAGGGGTTCTCGTCAATATTTTTGGGGGGATCATGAACTGTGCGACCATCGCAAAGGGTGTGATTCACGCGACTCAAGAGCTGAAAGTGATTGTTCCGCTTGTCGTGCGCCTCGAAGGGACAAATGTGGACGAGGGGAGAAAGCGCCTCGCTGAATCCAATCTGGATATCATCGTGGCAAATAGTTTATCAGATGCCGCAGAAAAAATTGTATCTGCAGTCAAGGGAGCGTAAACGTCGTCATGTCGATTCTGTGCAGTCAAAAAACGAAGGTGATCACGCAAGGGATCACAGGAAAATCGGGCCGCTTTCACACCGAGCAGTGCCTGGAATATGGAACGCAATTTGTCGGGGGCGTCACTCCGGGAAAAGGGGGGCTTAAGAGCTTGGGCCTTCCCGTTTTCGATACGGTGGCCGAGGCGAAAAAAGCGACCGGATGCGACGCGACCATGATTTTTGTTCCGCCTCCTTTTGCCGCTGAAGCGATATTGGAAGCAGAAGAGGCGGGTATCCCTTTGATTGTTTGCATCACCGAGGGGATTCCGGTACGCGATATGCTGCAGGTGAAAGAGGTGATGAGCGTCTCCAAAACGAGCCGCTTGATCGGGCCGAATTGTCCCGGCGTGATCACGCCCGGAGAGTGTAAAATCGGGATTATGCCGGGGTATATCCATAAAAAAGGGAACGTTGGGATCGTGTCGCGGTCGGGCACCTTAACTTACGAAGCCGTTTGGCAAACAACAGAGCTTGGACTCGGACAATCCTCTTGCGTCGGCATCGGGGGAGATCCTTTGAACGGCACAAATTTTATCGATGTGTTAGAGCTTTTTGAACGCGATCCCGAGACGAAGTCTATCCTCATGATCGGGGAAATTGGGGGCGAAGCAGAAGAGCAGGCGGCCGATTGGATCCGGTCAAAGGGAACAAAGCCTGTTGCCGCCTTTATTGCCGGTAAAACCGCTCCCCCCGGAAGGCGCATGGGACATGCCGGCGCGATCATATCCGGAGGGAAAGGGACTGCAGAAGGAAAAATCGAGGCGCTGCAAAAAGCGGGAGTGGTGATCGCTGAGACGCCTGCCCACATGGGAGCAGCGGTAAAAAAGGCAGCGGAATGATCTCATTCGGCCAAAAGATACCGGTCACCGTTCATCCTGTCTTTTTTCTAGTGTCCGGAGTGATCGGGTTTTTGGCTTCAGGTTCTTTGGCCGGGACGGCTCTTTGGCTCCTTATCATCTTTGTGTCGGTTTTGGTGCACGAGCTCGGGCATGCCGTGACCGCTCTTGTCTTTGGACAAAGGGCCCGCATTGAACTTGTCGGTTTTGGGGGGCTGACCCATCACAATGGAAAGCAACTGAAGCCCTGGCAAAATTTTTTAGTCGTTTTGAACGGCCCTCTCGCTGGCTTTGCCCTTTGTTTTGTCTGCTACCTTATCGATCGCGCCCTGCCGCAAACGGGCACTGTTCACTATGCGTTGACAGTCGCTGTCTTCATTAATTTGTTTTGGACGGTCATCAACCTTCTTCCCGTGCAGCCGCTCGATGGAGGAAGGCTCCTTGGCATTGTCTTGGAAAAAACGTTTGGTCCCAAAGGCATACGCCTCTCTTACCTTGTGAGCATCGGTTTGGCGATGGGGTTTGCTTTTTTGTTTTTCTTAGCGGGGCTGGTGATTGCAGGCGCTATTTTTTTTCTTTTCGCCTTTGAGTCTTATCGCGCGTGGAGCTCAATGAAAAATATTACGGTCTTTGACCGCGACGTCTCTTTGCAGGAGACTTTCGAAAAAGCTAAGCGCCAGATGGAGCAAGGGCAGGTGGTCGAAGCGGAAAATAAGCTTCACGATATCGTCAAAAAAACCAAGCAAGGGCTATTGTATCAATCGGCTTCGGAGCTTCTGGGAAAACTCTCTTTTGACCATGGAGATTACGAAGCGGCCTTTTCTCGGCTCTATCCGATCAGGCGCTCTCTTTCTCCGGAGATGGTCGTCACATTCCACCAGCTTGCCGGAATACTCGAGCATTGGGATGTGGTACGGGAATTTTCAGAGCCTGCTTACAGCAGCCACCCCAACTATCAAACAGCCCTGATCAATGCGACCGCGGAGGCGGTGAATCAGGACAAATCGGCAACGATCGGCTGGCTGATGCGCGCCCAGACAGATGGCGCCCCCGATATTTCCCACTACATTCAGCGCCCGGAGTTCGCCCCTTTTCGCCGCGACATCCAAGAAACGCTGCTCTAAAATGTCACGACATCATATGGGAGAATGATCAAAATGGCCACCACCAGGAGCTTGTGGTATCGGGACGGTAGCGAAAGCTGAAGACATGTTGGTCGTCTCCGACGGAAAAGACGAAATAAAGGTGTTCGAGGTTTGGCATCTGCTCATCGAAGAGATCGATCTGGAAGTTGGCTGCGTAGCTTTCGCCGGGCAGGATGGTATGAGAGCCGAAGTAATGCTCTTCATATCCGCCTACTTTTTCTTTTTCTTCATTCGTGATTTTTTCTCTTCGTCTCTCATCTTTGAGCTGCGCCATGTCGCGTGTGTTTTTGACAACGCCGGGGCTAAAAAACGTGATGTCGTGTCCCGGGTGTTTTGACTTCAGCCTAATGGTTCCGTAATCGGAGGCGTACCACTGGTCGATCAGCAGATTGAGGCTTGAATAAATGCGGCTCCACCAAGCCCAGTTTTTGGCGTGGGTCAACAGCTGTTCTTTTGGGACCACTAAAACATCGCCGTTCAATTGGTCGAAGACCTTCAGATCGTGCTCTAAAAAATGAACTTTTTCGCTTCCATTGTTTTCAATTTTAAAGGAAAAGCTGGCTTTGTTTTTTAAAATATCGCGGTCGAGGCTGATGAGGGTGACGTTGCTGCCATTTTGGTACGAAGAGACGTAGGGCGTTCCTTTGAAAAAAGACATCTCTTGTCCTCGGTAGGGAACGGGAGTCAGGCTTGCCTGCCCTTTTATACAGAAAAGGAGACAAATTAAAAATAAACATGATCTCATTCTTTTTACCTCTAATGCTTAGTAGAAGCAAAAATTATTCACGAGATCATGTTTATCTGTCAAATACCGTTATTTTCTTTTCGAGCGCAGTGAAATGTAATGCGTCACATTTCCTTGCTTCACCAAAAGCAGCACGGGCTTGCCTGAATCGGTTTGTTTGACTAAAGAGTGAAACTCCTGCGGGCTTTGAATTTCCTGTCGGTTGACCGAGAGAATCAAGCTGCCCGGCTTGATTCCTGCAAGCTGTGCGACGCTGCCGGAAGAGACCGCTGATACGACGACCCCTTTGTGGTCTTCGTAGTGGTATTTTTTTGCCAGTTCCGGCGTGAGCTCTGTGACGTTCAGTCCAAGCTGGTTGACGGTTTCGCTAGCGTCTTCGCTGCTGCCGGGATGACGGCCGATTTTCACATCGATTGTTTTGATGGCCTCACCTCTTTTGATCGTAAGATGGATCACATCATCGGGCTTCATGATCGACACAGCATTTCTGACGACCGAAATATTTTCGACATCTTTGCCGTTATATTTTAGGATGACATCGCCCCTCATAAGCCCTGATTGTTTTGCCGGCGAGTCGGGAGCCACTTCAGCGATCAGCGCTCCTGCCGCATCCTTCAAGTCAAAGGCTTCGGCAAGTCCTTGGTCGATCTGTTGAAGGACTACCCCGAGATAGCCTCTCGTGAACGACCCGTTGTTGATCAGCTGCTCCATGATGTGTTCGGCCAGGTTGCTTGGAATCGCGAAACCGATGCCCATGTAGCCGCCGGTGTGGGTGGCGATGGCAGTGTTCATCCCGACGACCTCGCCCTCCAAGTTCAACAGCGGGCCTCCGGAGTTGCCCCGATTTATTGCCGCGTCGGTTTGAATAAAGTTTTCGATGGGAGTCAGTCCGAGGTTGCTGCGGTCGATGGCGCTCACAACGCCTGCTGTCAATGTCGCGTTCAGTCCTAGAGGATTGCCGACGGCGATGACCCACTGTCCCACTTGAAGGGTGTTGGAGTTGCCGAGCTTGAGGTAGGGAAAGCCCCGCCCTTCGATTTTGAGGACAGCGACGTCGGTGTTGGGATCCCGGCCGATGACCTCTGCGTCATATTCTTTTCCGTTTTTCAAAATGACGGTGACAGTGTCCGCATTTTCTACAATATGGTTATTGGTCAGAAGGTAGCCGTCTTCACTGACCAAAAATCCGGACCCTTGTCCGATAGAGGGGCGCGATTCTCGCTGCGGCATTTGAAAAAAACGGTTCCAGAAGTCGTCTCCAAATGGATCGCTCCCTCGCGGTGAGAAGGGGGAGCCAAAGGCGTGGATATCGGGCGTCTGGGGGGCTATTTCGACTTTGACAGAGACGACAGCCGGTATGGCTTGTTTTGCCACGGTCGTAAAATCAGGTCCTTGATTGGCAGAAATAAGACCGATCGAGGCGATAGAAGCAGTCAGAATCAGAAAAAACCATCGTTTGAACATTCCGTTCTCCTTTTTCAAGTGTTGCGTTACAATTTATGTGTCGTCGTTTGAATTAAGCAGAGACAAGGCTCTGCCGATGCTCAAGAATCCTTTTTCGAATCGCCGCAGGCCAAACCGTTCATTGGGTGCGTGGATGTTATCATCGGGGAGTCCCAGACCGACAAAGGCAGGCTCGGCGCCCGACGCTTTTGCTAGTTTTGATGAAATGGGGATCGAGCCCCCCTCCAAAACATAGTGCGCGGAATTTTCAAAAATTTCATTGTAGGCGGAAGAAAACGCCTGCACCACGTTAGATTTCGCCTTGGCTCTCAAAGCGACGCCATTTCCGGGATGGAGATGGACAGAAATGGCAACGCCTTCGGGCGCGTGGCTTTCGATGAACTGTTTGACGCTTTCGCCAATTTTTTCCGGCTCTTGTCCCGGGACAAGCCGGCAGGAGATTTTTGCCGTGGCCCTCGCCGGGATGACGGTTTTGAAACCCATTCCGGTATAGCCGCCGTTGATTCCGTTGATCTCCAACGTGGGCCTTGTTCCGACACGAAGAGCAGGCGGAAACTCTTTTTCGCCGCCCGTTGGTTTTTGTCCAAACGTCTCTAAGTAGTCTTTTTCATCGAATGTGAGAGAGACGAATGATTTTTCTTCTTCGGTCAAAGGAATCACATCGTCGTAAAATCCTGGGACTGAAACCTTGCCTGTTTTCGGCTCTCTTAAACGGCTTAAAACATCGACGAGCGCATGTATGGGATTATAGGCGAGGCCGCCATGCGTTCCGGAATGAAGGTCGGAATTAGTTCCTTGCGCGATGACGTCCATAGTCAAAATGCCCCGTGCCCCGAGTGTGACAGCAGGCGTCATGCGGTTTTTCATTCCAACATCGACGATTGCGAGGTAATCGGCTTGCACTTCTTTCCTCTTCTTTTCAAGCCACCTGGGCAGGCTGGGGCTTCCGATTTCCTCTTCCCCTTCGATCAAAATTTTGACGTTAACGGGGAGCGATCCGGTCTCTTTCAGAATCGACGTGACCGCCAAAATGGTGTAGAAACACTGCCCCTTGTTGTCTTGAGCCCCTCGCGCGTAAATGGCGCCGTTTTCCTCTGTGGGTGTGAACGGCGGAGAGCTCCACTCTTCGAGTGGTTCGACGGGTTGGACATCGTAGTGATGGTAGAAGAGAAGAGTGGGTTTGTCGACCCCCGCTTTCAGATAGCTTGCGAAGATGACGGGGTGACCTTCTGTCGACCACATCTCAACTTTAAGGCCGCGGCTTTTCAGGTAATCCAAAAGCCACTCTGAACAGGCTTTCACATCGTCGATGCGATCGAGATCAGAGCTGATGCTCGCAAATTCGAGAAACGTTTTGTAGTCTTTGAGGCCTTGCTCTTTGACTTTTTCGTAGAGCGCTTTTAATTCCGTCAACTGCATATTAATTTAATACCAAATCAGAGTAAAAATGCCAAGAATTAACAGGCAGAAATAGAGGGTCAGGCTGATTTTGACCTTTCGGTGATGCCGCGCGATGAGCGAGGGATCGGCGGCCGCTTTTTCAAGAAATTGGATTCTTTGGGAGATGCCGAAATGGTGCCAGCTGGGAATATGGTGGATGTTTCCCGCTGCGATCGCAATGTGGTCAAGAGCGCCGATCATGGCCTCCGCCGGTAGGCCGAGCTCAAAGCCATAAAGATCGGCTTGCCGTTCAAAAAGGCGGGAAAAATAACCGAAGATGAAGCGATAGTAAAGCCAAATGATCAGCACATAAGGGACAAAGAGATAAAACAGGGGAAGCGTTGCCGGTATCCAGGGGGCGGCCGCCTTGTAGGCGAGTCCTACCGCGACGATCATGCCCATAATGATGAACGGGTAGTAGATCAAGTGGTGGCGTTTGCTGTGTCCGATCTCATGGGCGAGTACCGCTTCTATATGTTCGGGGTTCAGCATCCGCAAAAGATTGGGAGTGAACATGATATAGCGAAATTGCGGAAGGATGCCGATGATGGCGGCCGTCAGAGTGCTGCCCATAACAGTCCAAACTTGCATCTCTTTGTAGCGGAAGCGCGCACTGTCGCAAAGCGTTTGCAAACGCCTTTTGAGCGCCGCGCTTTGCAAGGGGGTGCATTGCCAAAAAATTTGGAGCAAATAGGGAAGGAAAAGAAGACTGATAATTAAAATAGCGGCAATCAAAAAGGTGACCGCAGCATCGCTGACTGTTCCGAACAAAAAGAGGCCAAGATCGACGAGCGTAGTCAAAGTAAAATAGGGCAGCAAAAACGGGACCAGGAACAAAACCTGCCCCCAAGCTTTTTCTCTCTTAGCCTCTTTGATCGGTTCGTAGGCATACCGAAACAGTGCCAACGCAAAAAAATAGAGGAGGAGGACTAACAAAGAGAAAAAAGTTGTGCTCCGAAGAAAAAGGGGAAAATAAAGCTGACTGGCTACGATCAAAAAGACATAGGCAAAAAAAATGACAAGCTCTGCATTGACAAGGAGCCCCATCCGGTCGAGTCGGAGCCTCAAAAGACGGCACTGCAGCACAATAAGCGCAAGGGCCGCACCGTAGCCTCCCAATAAAATTAAGATCGCCAAAGCTGGTGAAAGGGCAATCAGGGGAGTTGTCACCTCAGTTGCGAAACTGACGACCAATAAAACGAGAATGAGGCTGAAAACTTGTTGAAACATGGGTCCTTGCCACAATTAAACCGAAAAATCGGTTTTTGACAAAGACATATTTCTCGAAGAAACGCTCCTATATTTATGATCGTAAACCGCTTGAGATCGATAAAGAACAAGCAAAAATGAAGGGGATCTTAAATGAAAAGCTCAACTTTTTTTATTTATGAAACCCGCTCGTAAGGTGACGACTCAGACCGAAATGATGTCAAAAGGGACTTTCCCTTGCTCTTGCAAAACTTTATTTTCGTTTGTCAGCAGATCCTTCCCGGCGAAGACGACATCGACACCGGCCGTCTCGAAAAGCGGGAAGAGGTGTTCCGTAACAGCGCGATGCACCTCTTCTCTTGTGAGGGAGAGCACGCGGTCGCGGAAAGACTGTCTCGCCTGTTTGGACTTACCTTCGAGAAGCCAGTGGTAAGCGACAATGCCCCTCGAGCCCGGCGGAATCGGATGGTCGAGCGACTGCAGCGTTTCCCTTTTTGCCTCGTCAAGTCTTTCCTCATTGAATGCTTTCACTCTGACAAGATCGACAGCTTCTTCGAAAGCGGCAAACGAACTTGCGATATTGGGATCGCGGAAGGCGTAAAAGTAGAAGAAGCCGCGCGAGGGGTTGTGAGAGGCCCCAGACCCATAGGCGCCCCCTTGTTCCCTGATGCGGGGATGGAGGACCATATTGTCAAAAATGTGGCTGGCTAACGTGAGCGCCGCTGAGTCGGGATGGGCATAAGGGAGCGTCGGGAGTACCTTGCAGGAAAAAGCGACCTGAGAAGCGATCATCCGCCCCTGAGAGCCTACACCGGGAACAGAGTAGTCTCCCTTCCATGGTTCAAATGATTTTCGCGGAGACTCTAAAAATCCATAGAATTGATGAGCGGCCATGTCTTGGTAATGGGACTCGTCGCAAGTCAAAACAAGGTCCGGTCCCTCCAGACCGAGGAGGTGGGTCTTCATCCATTCGAGCCTCTCAACAATGCGGGGGAGTTCACTGTCGATATTTTCCGATAAAGCCTTCATAAATTGGTAGTGGCTAAGTCCGAACCATTCATTGGAGAGGTAAGACGAGATATTTTGTCCGCTTGCCCCTAAGCCGATGGCGTATTTTATGGCATGCTGGACGAAAAAGGTGTCGAGAGTGGTGATATGCTTCATCACAACTTCTTTGATCCGGTCAGTATCGCTGAAATCAAGGCTGACGACGATATCGCGCAGGATTTCAAACAAAATGCCGGCCTTTCGGTTGAGCGCTTTTCCCTTAATGTGGAAGGTAGGAGTAAACTGCGTGTAGTCGACCACCAAGTTGTTAAAGTTGATGGCTGCCGCCACACCTCCGGTGTGCCTTTCAATATATTCCAGGTTCTCTTCGTAAGTGCGCCCTCCACATCCCACCTGGGGCAGCAAAAGAGCAAAAAGACGGACATAGGGCAGGTAGGCGGCGGGTACCGAGGGTAATTTGTAGACCGCATCGGCATAGATCATTCCGTTAGTGAAGCAGTCGTGGTGATAGACCCGGACGGCACTGTGGTTTTCTTCTTTGAGCACAAAATCCCGCGTTTCTTTGGGAACGTCTTCCAGGTTGGTTTTTGGGAGGACGTCGAGGCTTTCTTTTTGACCGGCAAGTTGAAGCTCCATCAAACGGGCAGACTGTTGTTTGATGGCTTCCTTTTCGTCTTGCGACAAAGACTTTTGGACCTGATCGAGTGCTTCTCGCTCCTGCTCACGTTCTTCCTTTGCCAAGGTTTTGCTCGGTTTGAAGATCAAAAGGACGCGGTGGGGGTTTTGGATCAGGTATTTTTCGATCAGGTCTTCAAGGTACCGGGGATTTTTTGCGATTGCAGCGCGCAGTTCGTTAAAGAGAGAATGAATCATCAATCCATACTCGGCTTTGCCGCTGTGCTGTTTGAAAAGGGCCGACCGGAAAAATAGCGAAAGGCCGTATGGGGCGCCGTCGCCTGAAATTTCGCTCCGCTCGATTTCGATTTGATGCAGCGCGCTGTCTAAAAGTTTTTCGGGAATACCGTCTCTTGCCACCTGCTTCAAAGTTTCCAAGATCAGAGCTTGGAGCTTTTCGCCGTCCTCCGGATTAGACCCTTGGGCCGTGACCACAAAAGGAACTTCTGAGACGTCTCCCTCTATATGGGAGGATGCCTGATGGCAGAGTCCTGATTTAAGCAGCGCCTTTTTTAAAGGGGAGACGTCATTGCTCATCAAGATTTCTTCGATGACGGAGAGTGCCAGCGTGTCTTTTTGTTCCAAAACATGGCATGTCAGCCATCCGACTGCCACGAAGGTTTTGTCTTTTGGGTCTTCGTCATAAGCAATCGAATAGTCCGCTTCTTTGACCACGGGCGTTTTGAATCGAGGCTGTCTCGGTAGGGGACCGAGCTTTGGCATCGCCTCGACATGGTCGAGAAGGTGCTCATTTAAAAATTTAAGGTGTCCTTCAAGGGGCATGTTCCCATAAAAATAAAAAATCGCACGGCTCGGGTGATAGTGATGCTCATGAAAAGCGCAAAACTCTTCGTAACTGAGGTGAGGGATTTCTCTGGGATTCCCGCCCGAGTTGACGCCGTAGGTGATGTCGGGGTAGAGAGCTTGATTGAGTTCTTCCACCAGTTTTTGCGCAGGGTTGGCGAGCGCTCCTTTCATTTCATTGTAGACAATGCCGCCGTATTGAAGCTTTGACGAAGTATCTTCGGGATCCTCGAATTCATATCTCCATCCCTCTTGTAAAAAGCTTTCTTTATTCAGAAGGGGATAAAAAGCGGCATCGAGGTACACGTCAAGCAGGTTGTAGAAGTCGCTTGGCACCTGAGATGCTGCCGGGTAGCAGGTGAAATCGGCTCCTGTCATGGCATTCATGAAGGTGTTAAGGCTGCGCCTTGTCATGCTGAAAAAGGGGTCTCGAATCGGAAATTTTTTGGATCCGCAAAGAACTGAGTGTTCCAAGATATGGGCGACGCCGTTAGAGCTTGCGGGAATGGTTTGGAATGCTAAGTTAAAGACGTTTTCCTGATCGTCGTTGGCAATGTGCATGACGGAAGCGCCGGTCTTCGTGTGGGTGAGCTCGTACAGTGTGCTTTTAATCTCAGGTATTTCGGTGACCGTATCGATCTTGAAACCCAGTAATTCTTTTCCCTCGACCAAAACAGCTCCCATTTGTCAATCCTTATCTCTTTTGCGTTAATTTATCTCTAAACTATAATGCAGGCTTGAGTTTCTCTTCAACCTTGGGGATTCAGCTATGTCGAGATGCCAACTCCTTTTTTTTATTTTCGTTTTGGGTACGCTGTCCGGGGCCGGCTTTTCAGACCTCGAAAGGGAGTATCGCCTCGGGGGGTATGACTATCTTTTGAACGATTACGAGCAGGTCGCCTCGGAGTGGCTCGAGGAGGGCAAGTTCACCGATTTTCTTGCCAACAGGCGGTCCTTTGCCAATGCAGAATGTGAAAAAATTCTGCGCGAGAGACGCATCAAAAATGCAAACGCCCCTCTCTTAGACAAGATAGAAACAGATAAAAACAACGCGCTTCAATGGATCGCGGATCATTATCCCCATGCGAGGATCACCCCTCTTGTTGACGATATTTTGTGCTACCACATCTTGAGGGCCCGCTACGATGAAGCG
>CAZVSU010000067.1:0-1741 GCA_964629645.1 uncultured bacterium
CCGATGGTACTGCACACAAGAGTGTGGAAGAGTAGGTCGCCGCCAGGTTTTTTTTTATATCAAATTAAGGTCAACGATGACGTCCCCTAGCATCGTCGAATCGAGAAGCGTTCCCAATCACGACCAACTCCGCCGAGAAGGCCATCTCCACCTAAATCGTTGACTTTGACGAAGAGTGTATCAGACCTAAAATGGTTGTTCGCTTCGTAGGTCAAACGAGACAGGAGAATATTGGCTTCGTCAATGCTCGCTGTGAATTTGATTTTTCGAGAGCCATCTTCGTCAAGCTCGTCGGAAAAAATCACAGTTTCGAGATCATCAACTTGGGAAAAATTGAGATCGCCTCTTCTGACTTTCAACTGAACTTCAATGAGTCCATCTTCGTCAAGATCGGCATCGGTAATATTCAAGCCAAGTTCTTGACCAATATTGATCGTGTCGCCCGGCTCAACAAAAACGCGGCTTGCCTCAGCGTTAATTTCCGGATCGTCATTGACATCTATGAACCAAATCTGTTTCTGGGATGCGTTGCTAATGCCCCCATCTCCATCTGTTAAGGTATAGGTGACATTTCTTCTATCGGTTTCAGGATGATCCGAATCATTCTGGTAGGCCACACGGCTAATGACCCGCGCTACGTCCCACGCACTGGCATTTTCGTTAAACTCGACAATAAGGGCTTCACCATTTTCGCCGCCCTCTAATTGTCCGATCAGTTCGTATCGGTTAAAGACATTCCCCGCATCATCGATCCAAATTTTACGATTTTCTTTGATCAGAAGCATGTCGTTGATCGTGCCATTATCTGAAATTTCAACGCGTAATTTGCCACCGTCAAAATTCATTGAATCGGCATCTTTTAACCAAACAGCGGGAGATAAAAGTTTTGCCCCCTGATTTTCGAAATATATCTTCTTATCGAATCCAAAGAGTTTAAGCTTGGGCCCGTCACTCTGTTCTTCTATTGTGATCGTCACCACAGCTTCATCGGAGTCTCCATCGGAGTCAATGACTCGGTAGACGAAACGGTCCGTAAAGTTGCGCGACGCATCGTGTTCGTATGTGTATGTGCCGTCGTCATTAAGAATTAGTTCTCCATGATCGGGACCTTCGACCAGCTCAACGCGGAGAGTGTCTTCTGAAATATCGTTATCCAAGACGTTTCCACCATTTTGCAGGCCGGCGCCGACCACGAGTTGATCATCCTGCGCTTCAGGAACATCAATATCCGGCAAGACGGTAATCGTCAGTGTTGCTTGATCGGTTAACTCACCGTCGCTGATTTCGTAGACGATTTGGTCGGGCCCGTTGTAATTAGCGTTAGGGGTATAGGTCAAATTGCCGTTGGCATCGAGGACCGCTTGTCCGTTGGAGGGGCCGCTGACGATACTGACGGCAAGGGCATCGCCTTCTAGGTCGTTATCGTTAGCCAATAGATTCACAGACGCTGAGGTGTCTTCGTCCAGAGTCAACTGGTCGTCCCCAGCCTCCGGTGCATCATTGACAGGGGCCACATTAATGGAAAGTGTGGCTTGGTCGGTTAACTCACCGTCGCTGATTTCGTAGACGATTTGGTCAGGCCCGTTGTAATTGGCGTTAGGGGTATAGGTCAAATTGCCGTTGGCATCGAGGGCCGCCTGTCCGTTGGCGGGACCGCTGACGATACTGACGGCAAGGGCATCGCCGTCTAGGTCGTTATCGTTAGCCAATAGATTCACAGACGCTGAGGTGTCTTCGTCCA
>CAZVSU010000067.1:1841-14257 GCA_964629645.1 uncultured bacterium
TAGGGGTATAGGTCAAATTGCCGTTGGCATCGAGGACCGCTTGTCCGTTGGCGGGGCCGCTGACGATACTGACGGCAAGGGCATCGCCGTCTATGTCTTTGTCATTGGCCAAAAGATTGACTGAAGCTGAGGTGTCCTCATCCAAAGTCAACTGGTCGTCCCCAGCCTCCGGTGCATCATTGACAGACACTACGGTGATTGACAGTGTGGCTTGGTCGGTTAACTCACCGTCGCTGATTTCGTAGACGATTTGGTCAGGCCCGTTGTAATTGGCGTTAGGGGTATAGGTCAAATTGCCGTTGGCATCGAGGGCCGCCTGTCCGTTGGCGGGTCCGCTGATGAGGCTGACGGCAAGGTCATCACCGTCTGGATCGTTATCATTAGCCAATAGATTCACAGATGCTGAGGTGTCTTCGTCCAGAGTCAACTGGTCGTCCCCAGCCTCCGGAGCATCGTTGACGGGCGCTACGGTGATTGACAGTGTGGCTTGGTCGGTGAACTCACCGTCGCTGATTTCGTAGACGATCTGGTCGGGTCCATTGTAATTAGCATCTGGAGTGTAGGTTAAGTTGCCGTTAGCATCGAGGGCCGCCTGTCCGTTGGCGGGTCCGCTGATGAAGCTGACGGCAAGGTCATCACCGTCTAGATCATTATCGTTAGCCAATAGATTCACAGACGCTGAGGTGTCTTCGTCCAGAGTCAATTGGTCATCTTGAGCTTCTGGTGCATCGTTGACGGGCGCTACGGTGATTGACAGTGTGGCTTGGTCGGTTAACTCACCGTCGCTGATTTCGTAGACGATTTGGTCAGGCCCGTTGTAATTGGCGTTAGGGGTATAGGTCAAATTGCCGTTGGCATCGAGGACCGCTTGTCCGTTGGCGGGTCCGCTGATGAGGCTGGCTGTGAGAGTGTCGCCGTTTGGATCACTATCGTTTGCCAATAGATTCACAGACGCTGATGTATCTTCGTCCAGGGTCAACTGGTCATCCCCGGCCTCGGGCGCATTGTTGACAGACGTTACGGTGATTGAGAGTGTGGCTTGATCGGTCAACGCACCGTCGCTAATTTCGTAGACGATCTGGTCGGAACCATTGAAATTAGCATCAGGAGTGTAGGTTAAGTTGCCATTGGCATCGAGGACCGCTTGTCCTTTGGCGGGACCACTGACGATACTAACAGCAAGGTCATCACCGTCGATATCGCGATCATTTGCGAGCAAGTTGAGGGATGCTGATGCATTTTCGTCCACAGTTAACTGATCGTCCCCAGCTTCCGGCGCATCGTTGACCGGAGCCACGTTAATGGAGAGCGTTCCTTGGTCGGCAAAAGCACCATCGCTGATTTCGTAGACGATCTGGTCGGGTCCGTTGTAATTTGCATTGGGGGTATAGCTCAAGTTGCCGTTGGCATCGAGGACCGCTTGTCCGTTGGCGGGACCGCTGATGATGCTCGCGATCAAATTACTGCCCTCCGGATCATTATCGTTAGCCAGCACATTGATGGATGCAGATGTATCCTCGGCTAACTCTAACTGGTCATCTCCCGCACTAGGGGGATTATTCGCTTCAATGTCTAAGGTCACAATTGCGGTATCGCTTTCGGCTCCACCAGAATCAGAAATCTCATATTCGAAAGAGTCGTTGCCGACAAATCCCGCATCGGGCGTGTAAGTCAATGTTCCATCGCCGTTATCGACAAGATTGCCCGAAAACGGTCCCGTGCCGGGGAGGATAAAGAAGTCAAGGTCGTTACCGTCGGGGTTGTTATCATTTGAAAGTATATCAGCGATCTGAATAGTCAGTGGCACTCCTTGCACCCCTAAAAATGTGTCATCTTGAGCCCGAGGGGGATCTTGGACAGGGGTCACGTTGATGAACAAAGTCGCCTGGTCGGTAAACTCCCCATCGCTGATCTCGTAAACAATTTCGTCGGGTCCATTGTAGTTCACGTCTGGTGTGTAACTGATCTCTCGACCGTTTTCAATAACAGCTTCCCCATTAGCGGGGCCGCTGACGATTCTTGTCACCGTCAATAAATCGCCTCCCGGATCGGTATCATTGTCCAGAACTGAAAAAATCTCAGTAAAGTCCTCTTGAACGACTCCCTGGTCATCCTCAGCGGTTGGAGCTGCATTCACGACGTCAATTGTCACAGTGGCGCTGTCAATAATTCCGTCTATTCCCTGAATTTGGTACAAGAAAGAATCAGTGCCTTCAAAGCCGGCGTTCGGCGTGTAGAGAAACCCTCCATCTATGCCGCTCAGTACGCCATTAGATACATCGCGAATAAGAATTGGGGATAGGTTAAGATTATCAGGGTTGACGTCGTTTGCTGTAATCTCGGCAAACAAAATGGGCACAGAAGCTCCCTCTTCGGTTTGAAAGCTATCATCAACAGCTGTTACGGGATCGGGTGAAGGACTGACAAAAAACTCAAAAAATATCTCACTTTGATTGCCGAAATCATCGGAGATGGAGTAAGTAAAAGAATCAAGACCGTTATAATCTGCGTTTGGAGTGTAGCGGATGCTGTCATCAGGGAGCAGCTCTGCAGATCCGTTTGCAGGATCGCTCACGGCATCGATTGTGATAAAATCGCCATCAGGGTCAAAAATATTTTGAAGAAGAGTCGATTTGCTCAAAAGTCTAGGCACGTCTTCGGTGAATAAGATATCTGGAGGACTACCTCCAGGGGGCAAATTGACATCTTCAATCACTAACTCGACAATGGCAGTGTCCAAACCGCCCCCTCCAGAATCAAAAACTTCATATTCGAAAGTGTCGGTGCCGACAAAAGACTCATCGGGTGTGTAAGTGAGCGTTCCATCTCCGTTATCGACAAGATCGCCGTTAGAAGGTCCCGTGCCGGGAATGATGAAAAAATCGAGGTCATCGCCATCTGGGTCGCTGTCATTTGCAAGAATGTCTGAAATTTGGATTGTGAGAGGCTCTCCTTCATTACCGACGAATGTGTCGTCTCGAGCTCTAGGAGGACCTTGGACGGGTGTTACGGTAATTGAAAGGGTCGCTTGATCTGTTTGTAGTCCGTCGCTGATTTCGTAGATAATTTCATCGGGTCCGCTGTAATTCGTGTCAGGTGTGTAGTCAATGAAGCTTCCCGCGATAACCGCTTCGCCGTTTGAAGGGCCGCTGACAATTCGTGTGATTGTCAACTGGTCATCGTCAGGATCTGAATCGTTGCCGAGGACGTCAAAAGACCCATTACCGTCTTCTTCAATTACAAACGCGTCGTCTTGTGCGACAGGTGGCCTCAAGGTATCGTTGACTGTAATTGACAAGACAGCCTCATCAACCAAACCCTCGGAGTCGGTAATTTGGTAGCGGATCGAATCTTCGCCGCTGAAAAAGAGATCAGGCGTGTAGGTTAAGGCGCCATCATTTAAAGTAAAGGACCCGTTTTCGGGTCCTTCAAGAATTGTGATGGGGAGAACAAAGTCTGGATCTCTGTTGTCTTCAACATCGATGTCATTATCGAGCAGAAATGCCGTGCCGGACGTGTTTTCGTCGAGAATGAGAGCATCATCTTGTGCGACTGGAGCATCATTAACAGGAGTCACTTCAATTGATACGGCTGCTGTTCCGAATATTCCATTTGAGTCAACGATCGTGTAGGTGAATTGGTCGGTGCCGTCAAAATCTGCATCAGGAATGTATTCAATATCTCCTTCCGGCGATAGATTAATAAGGCCGTTTGCGGGCTGGGTCAAACTGTCAAAAGTAAAGGTGTCCCCTTCAGGATCTGAGTCATTCGAAAGTAGATCAGTCGTTGTGAAAACTAAAGTGGTGTCTTCCACTGTCGTGAATGCGTCGTCCGCTGCAATAGGAGGAGGATTGATTGGTCCTTGCACTTCAAAAAAGACACTAAAAGGCTGAATAAATCCCTGATCGCCTACAGCTTCGTAAATGGCAATGTCGATACCGGTGAATCCGGGATCGGGGCTGTATTCAATTAGTTCAGGACTAAGTATAATGATCTCACCGAACGCAGGGGGATTGAATCGAATAAGCCTGGGATTAATCAAAGGGTCGTTTGCCAGCAATTCTGCTTGGGTAAATCTTATCGATGTTTCCCCATCAGGAACCACTAAAAAGTCGTCCCCTGGGTTTAGAGGGGGGATATCTGCTGATGACAGATCAAAACTTGGCTCTGCTGAGGGCTCAGCATCAGGAACGACAGCGTCGCCTACTGCTGCATCCAATACGATGCGCTCTTCAAGAGGAATTAATTTATACCACATAGATGTACCTGAAATATTTTTTTATTGAATGATTACTTCTCTATCTATCTTTAAACTAACAACTTACGTTTTTAAATTCAAATAAAGATTTGCAATAAAATTTGATTTTTTGGTATTTTTAATATCAAATAGGAGCAATTACAGTATAAAATAACGAGAAAATCCCCTTTTTTCGCGAAAAAAAATTTAATACTTAATCGGGAAACACTTAAAAAAGCAGACGTCCGCCTTAATTCACGACGGCAGTGATTTTTTTGATCCCTTCTTTTTGCAATAGGGCGGCGCCGATGACAGCGCGGTACCCTCCGGCACAGATCGTATAAATTGGCTGATTATCGGGGATGTGATCGAGGTTTTGCTGCAGCTCTGAAAGGGGGATATGCAGAGCGCCCTTCTTGTGTTCCTGTCGCCACTCATCGCGGCTTCTAACATCGAGCAGAAAGCCCGGATTTTCGACCATCGCTTCGTTTAAGCGTGTTTGGTCGATCAGAGAGAAACATTCGACCGGATGCCCTTCGGATTCCCAGGCGTCAATGCCTCCATCAAGAAATCCGATGATGTGATCGAGTCCAATACGGATCAATTGAGTGGCGACTTCTTGATGGTCTTTGGGGGAGTCCAAAACAAGAGCAAGGGGAGTGTTGTCGGGCAATAGCCACCCCGCCCAATTTGAAAGGACAGGGCTTAAGGGTATGCTAAGAGATCCCGGAATATGAGCGCCTGCAAACGCCTCCTTGGGACGGCAATCGAGAATGAAGGCTTCTTGCTCTTTGATTTGCTCTGGCGAAAGACGTTTGTTGCCGGGGAGGGTGCCGCCGAGGAGCCGAGGTCCTTTGACGTTGATCTCTTTCATTTTCAAAAAGTAAGGCGGGGCTGTCGGCATGTCGTTCATAAGAGACTCGATCCATTCACCCTCCGGCTTTTCGGCGAGAGCATCGTTATACTTTTTTTCGTAGCCGATTGTGGAGGTGTCCCGAGATCCGATTGCTTTGCCGCAAAGCGAGCCTGCGCCATGTCCGGGGTAGACTTCGGCAAAGTCCGGAAAGGTCGGAAGCGTTTTGAAGACGGTTTGATACAAATCGTGGGCCAGTTTTTTTTGGGCCTCCTCGCCGAGAAGGTCGGGTCTGCCGATGCTGCCGACAAAAAGAAAGTCTCCGGTATAGATCACCCATGGATCTTGGGCGCTTCGCTTTTGATCATAAAGTTCCCAAACGATGTGTTCCGGCGTGTGGCCTGGAGTGTGGCGAGCGCGCAGCCGAATGGTGCCGAGAGTGATCTCGTCTCCATCGCGCACGCGCTGATCTGCGTATTTTGGGGTCCACTCTTCGCCTCCCTCTTGAGAGCAGTGGACCAAAGGCTTATTGTCGAGGGCGGCCTTGAGCTCGCGAGAGCCGCTCAAGAAATCGGCGTGGACGTGCGTTTCGCATATATCTGTTATCGTGAGTCCTTCGCTTTTTGCGAGGTCGACAATAGGCTGAACGTCGCGGGTGCAGTCGATGACCGCCGCCCGTTTTGTTGTTTCATCGCCAATTAAATAGGTGTAGATCGCAAGCCCTGGAATGAATCGCGTTTTTAAGATCATAGCCTTTATCAAGAGTTGTTCAAAAAACTTTATGCTATGCCTGCGGCGAGATATTGTCCACTGATTGAGTCAAAATATGCGAGGAACGAACGTTCCTCGCTTAAGCACACCTACTGCGCGCGGATTTTGAGGATCTTGATTTCCTCAAGAGGGCGGTCGGAACCGTTTGTTTCGCTCTCTTCTATCTCTTCAACGACATCATAACCCTTTGTGACTTCTCCGAAAATCGTGTGGCGCTGGTCGAGCCAGGGAGTGGGGACTGTCGTGATGAAGAACTGGCTGCCATTTGTTTTGGGGCCTCGGTTGGCCATTGCCAAAAGACCCTTTTTGTCGAATCGAACATCGGGATCGAACTCATCTTCAAATTCTTTGCCCCAAATCGATTCTCCGCCGGTGCCGTTCCCTTTGGGATCGCCCCCTTGTATCATAAAGTCTTTGATGACTCTGTGGAAGATGGTTCCGTTGTAATAACCGTTTTTTGAGTGGGTGAGAAAATTTTCGACCGCTTTGGGCGCCACCTCGGGTTTTAACGTCACTTCAATGTTTCCCTTGTTGGTTTCGATGACCAAAACCTTTGTGTCCATATCTATCTCCTTCGCCTCTATTTGTGTTTGTACGAATAATAAACAAATTATGATCAACATCAAATGCTTCATAAGTGTCCTCCAGTCTTGAGTGACTTATTAAACCATAGATCGCACTTGACCGCAATTTCAAAAAAATCAATGCTCTGAGGCATGCTTGAGCAGTGGATCATCGCACATTCCGATATGTTTCGCGTGAGCGCGTTTGTCACGCTGCTCACATTGCTGGCTCTTTCGGAGCTCATCGCGCCGCGTAGAAAAACAGGACCCTTCAAAGGTTTGAGGTGGATGAGCAATCTTTTGATTGTCGCAGCAAATGTGGGACTTTTAAGGCTTGTTTTTCCTCTTTTGGCCGTTGAAGTTTCTTTTATTGCGACGGCGAGAGGTTGGGGACTTTTTCACTTTGCCGAGTGGCCCAGTTGGGCAATTTTTCTTGGCAGCCTGCTAGTTTTAGATCTTGTGATCTATTTTCAACACGTTTTGTTTCACACGGTGCCGACGCTGTGGCGCCTGCATAAGGTGCACCACACCGACATCGAATTCGACGTGACGACAGGGGTCCGCTTCCATCCCGTTGAAATCATATTGTCTATGGGTCTTAAGATCGCCACTGTCGTGGCATTTGGCGTCACGCCGATTGCGATTATCGTTTTTGAAGTCATTTTGAACGGCACCTCTATGTTCACACATACCAACGTCAAGCTCCCGCTTGGACTCGACCGTTTTGTCAGGTGGCTGATTGTGACGCCCGACATGCATCGGATTCATCATTCAACCGATCGGCGGGAACAAAACAGCAACTACGGGTTCAACCTTTCGGTTTGGGACCGTCTTTTCGGCACCTACCGCCAAGACCCGCTTGTTCCCCATCATGAAATGGATATCGGGACAAAATCGTTTAGAAATCCTAAGTACCAGAAAATCAATTGGCTTTTCGCCATTCCCTTCATCAAAGATCGTTTTAAATAATTCTATTGGCACGCCGCTTTCTTAAGTTGAGTGAAAAGAAGGAGTGTGCCTGTATGACCAACACAAGTCGATCTTTTAAGTTACTCATTATTGGTGTGTTGCTGATTTTTGCCAGCTTGATCCCCTATTATTACGGCCTCCATCAGGTTAAGGAAGCGGCTGTGATACGCGCCGCTATTGACATTGGTTCAGGGGCGACTAAGCTGAAAGTAGCGGTCGTAGACCTAGAAAATCAAAAAATTTTGAAGACGCTCGTCGACGAGCAGCGGGCTGTTTCGTATCAACAGGCGATTTTGGAAGGGGACGAGATGCGTTTTGACGAAGAGCTGATGAGGCAGGGGATTGATGCGATTCAAGAACTAAAAAAAATCGCGATGGAAAACCAAGCGGAAAAAGTCATCGGAATTGCCACTGCAGCCTTTAGAAAAGCAGAAAATGGGGAAGACTATGTGAAACGGATTACCGAAGAAACCGGCGTGGAGATCGCGATTATTGATCAGGAATTAGAAGGGGAGCTCGGGTTTCTTGCTGTTGATGCGGCTGAAGGGGCCGACGAAAACAAGATGGTGGTCTGGGATATAGGCGGAGGGAGTCTTCAGCTGACAATGCTCGGGCCTGAACGGGACATCAAGATCTACCGGGGACAGGAGGCGTCCATCCCTTTCCGTAATTATGTGATCGAAAATATTCAGGGAGCTGATCGGAAAACTGTGAAAACTCCAAACCCCATGACCATCGATGAGATGGACAGAGCCGAACAACATGCCCGTAGAGTCGCTCAAAGTGTGGACCAAATTTTTAAAGACAAGCTGATTCAGCCAAAAACAAAAGTGTACGGAATCGGAAGTATCTTTAGCCGTGGGATTGAGCCTCTTGTGGTGAAAAATCCCTTTACGGCACTGCAGCTTAAGGACGTTGTGGTGTCCTTGGCAGGAAAAACCGACGAAGAACTCGGGGGAGGGGACTTCGTCAACGTTCTTTTAACGAATTCGCTTCTTGTCATTGGATTCATGCAAGAACTTGGGATTAATGAAGTGCATGTTGTCGATGTCAATATCGCCGACGGCGCCTTTTTCTACACACCTTTTTGGACTCAGCAGGAAGCGGCCAAATAGGACGCGCTATTGGTTATGAATTTCGTATTCAACGGTGACGCCTGCGTTGACGTCAACATCGCCCGGCTCGATGGGAGTGTTCGCTCTCATCGCCATAAAGGGGCGGGGGGTGTCGCTAAAAGTGTCATCCAAAGTGATCGCGATCACGTCGCCGAGCACAACATGCGCCGCACTTGCTGCCGCCGTTGCATCTTTGATGGCATTTTCTGTCGCTTCTGTAATGGCCTGTCTTCTGTAGCGAGCCGAGTCTTTGAGGTCAAAAGTCAAAGAAGCCGCACGGCTGGCGCCCGCGTCGAAGGCAGCGTCGATCAATTCGCCCGCTTTCGTGATGGCGACGGTTTCAATGTCAAGGTTGTGGGTCACTTTGAAAGCGATGATTTCAGGCTTCCAATTGGGGGTCGGGTTGGCGGGCTCGGTTTGCCAAATGGGATCGATGCGAAAAGAAGAGGTCTGCATTTGACTTTGGCTCAGCCCCGCGTTTTTCAGAGCCTCCATAATCTTGTTCATCGAGTCGCTGTTTTTTTGCAGGGCCTCGCTTGCTCTTTGATGTTCGGTGATCACCCCGATCGTCAATGTGAGCCTGTCGGCGGGCACTTTGAGGTTCGCACTGCCCCTCGCTTTAAGAACCCTCGCATCAACCGGAGTGATCAAGAGCGCGGCCATAAGCAGTATCGACATCAAACCAATCTGTTTCATCAAAACCCTTTTTTAACTTAATTAAAGGAGAACAATCATGGAAAGTAAAGGATTTTCTATAGGAAGCCTTCTGAAAAGAGGGTGGCACCTTTTCCGCGAACACGCGGCGGTGTTCATCATCTTTCTCGTGACGGCCTTGATTTTCGGGGGGCTGGCAATCGGCCTGCCGCTGGGGTTGACAGGAGTTGAGCCTATTTGGAAGGTCTTGATCGGCCTTGCCTTCTTTATCTTAGGAACGGTCGTCTACATCGGACTTTTCCGTTTGGCTTTAAAGGTTGTCGATGGAAAATCGCCCTCCTTTGGCGATTTATTCGGCGGATTCAGTGTTGTGATCCAGTGGATCATCACCACTTTTCTCTACGCATTGATCGCGGCCAGCCCGGTTATTGTGGCGGGACTGATTGCGTCGCTGCTCAATTTGACTCAAGCGCAAGTCGCGATCGCGTTTGGGGTGTATCTGGTTTACTTAGCGCAGATCCCTTCGGCTATTTTGGCCGCCATGTTTTGGCCCTGGCCATTTGTGATGATCGATAAAACCTCGAATCCCATTAAAGCATTGAAAGAGACCTACAAACTGACAGAGGGAGCCAAGTGGGATGTTTACCTTCTCATTCTTGCAAGCGGTTTGGTTGTGGGCATCGGCTTTATCTTAGTCGTTGTCGGCTTTTTTGCTGCTTTTCCTGTCACACTGATCGCGCAAGCAGGCATGTACCGCGCCTTGCAAGCCAAAACGCCAAATGTTTCGTGATGTCGTGAGGTGGCGGACTCCGTTTTGGAGTTCGCCAAATCTCTTAAGGAACATCTTGAAACCTAGAGCGGGTTAGCTGTAGACTAGTGGCATGGATCCCTTCCCGCTCGACATTGCTCACCTGACGAAAAACTACGGCTCGTTATGCGCCGTCGATGATGTCTCATTCAATATACAGAAGGGAGAAATTTTCGGGCTTTTAGGTCCCAATGGGGCCGGCAAAACGTCGATTATCTCGACAATCACAACAATGGAAGAGCCCACGGCAGGCACCGTTTCCGTCTTTGGATTCGATGTCACATTAAGTCCCATGCAAGCCAAACAGTTGATTGGATGCGTCCCTCAGGAACTGGTGCATCACGGGTTTTTTACCCTCGAGGAAATTCTCCGCATCCATTCGGGCTATTACGGAATCCGCAACAACCAGAAGCGGATCGAATTTTTGATCCAAAAGCTGGCTCTGAACCGCCATCGCCGCAAGAAAGTCAAGGAATTAAGCGGTGGGCTGAAAAGGCGCTTGATGATCGCAAAAGCCCTTGTCCACAGTCCCAAGCTTTTGTTGCTCGACGAGCCGACGGCGGGCGTCGACATTGAGCTTAGATCTTTGCTTTGGGAGTTCGTCCGAGAGCTCGGAAAAGAAGGGGTGTCGATTTTGCTGACGACGCACTATCTCGAAGAGGCGGAAGCGCTTTGCGACCGGGTGGCATTTTTGGATGACGGAAAGGTGAAGCGGATCGGTGAACCAAAAACATTAGTTCGCGAACTGACAGAACGTGAAGTTGTTATGATTTTAAAACGGCCTGTTCCTGAAATTTCCCACCCTCATCTTGTGAGTCAAAGTGATCATCAACTCGTTTTTCGCTTTGCCGCTTCCAAAAGCATGGGAGAATTGATCGCCGAGCTGCCGCTTGAAACCCAAGGGATTCAAGATTTTGTGATTCGCGAAGGTAAACTTGAAGACGCCTTTCAGTCGATAATGAGGAATGACGATGACAACCCCCGCTAGTGTATTGATTCCGTTTTGGACGATCTTCCAACGAGAAGTGCGTCGTTTTATGAAAGTGATCTTTCAAACAATTGCCACCCCTCTGATTAACAGCTCTTTATATCTCCTTATTTTTGGCGTCAGCATAGGAAACGAGATCGACGTCGGCAAAGGGGTCTCTTATCTCGCATTTTTGATACCCGGCCTTGTGATGATGACAGTCCTGAGGAATGCGCTTGAAAACGCGGTGGGTTCGATCGTGACGTCCAAGTTTGTGGGGGAGTTGGAAGACTTGAGGATGGCTCCATTGAGTACGGCGCAAATAGTCTGGGGAAATGGCCTCGCAGCCATTTTTCGCGGCATTATTGTGGGTGTTGTGACATTCGGCGTCGGCGAGCTTTTCTTCTGGTTTGACCAAAAGGAGCTCTTTACAATCCAAAATCCGGCCCTGCTCTTTCTTTTTTTATTGTTTGGAGGTTTGGCTTTTGCCCATCTTGGGCTTGCCATCTGTATGGTTGCGACAAATTTTGAGCAGGTCAGTGCGATCAACACATTTCTTTTGCTCCCTTTGATTTATCTTGGAGGGGTCTTTTTCTCCCTTGACCAGCTTCATCCTTACTGGCGGTATCTTTCGCAGTTTAACCCGCTTCTTTACCTTGTCAATGGCGTCCGCTTTGGGATGCTCGGCGTATCAGACGTCGGCGTGAGCTTTGCCCTTTTTGTCACACTATTGACCTGGGCTGTGTTCTATTATCTGGCGATTGTCAGCTTGAAAAAAGGCTCGTACAAGAGATGGTAAAAAAATGGCAGTCCTTGTCGACTGCCATTGTTTTTAAAGGGATTGATTAGCCCTCTTGCGCCTCTGGAACGGCACTGCCCGTATTCGCCGCACCACTTCCTTGGGGGGCGTTAGACACTGACGGCGTAGGGAGGCTTTCGGCGATTCTTCCGCCAATGTAGCTCAAGAAGAAAATGTTCACCCCTACAGCTGCTGTCAGTCCGGCACTCGCGGGAGCGAGACTGAAGGCGAGGAAAGAGATTCCCCCAAGTAAAGCCGTGTTGAATACTTCGGCTGTGAAGTCGTTATTGAGAAACCGTGGCAGATTCTCCTTGATTTTCGATTTTTCGGCTAGTGTATTCAGCGCTTGTTTTGCCACGTGGTTGGTCAAACCAACAACGCCCGCTAAAACCGGTACGGCAAACGTTGAGCCCAGAACAACACTGTGGCCAAGCCATTCCGAAGAGGCCTGAATCGCCTGATGAAGGGCTCCTGCGCACACTCCTGTTCCCACACCCACTTTAAATGCGTCTGTTATTGTATTCATAGTCCCACTCATAGAATCCTCCATTTGTTTATTCGATGATGGATAAAGACCCGAATTTTGCACACTCTGAGAATTAAGATCAACAACCCCTTAGGGAAATGTAAGCGCAACGTGATAATGTCCTCCCTAAAACTATGTTAAAATGTCCTCCCTT
>CAZVSU010000068.1:0-13493 GCA_964629645.1 uncultured bacterium
TGCTTAGCCTTTGGCCCAGGAATCCCTCTTGCTTTAGCAAGGGGAGGATGTCAATATACCAAGATTCGATAATAAGAAGAGCCAATGACACCAAATATGACGGCTAAAAACCCTATTATTTGCGATTTTCAATAAATCGATAATAATCAACCAGCAAAACTCCCCTGCAATTTCTGAGTCACCCGTTCTAGTCGGTGGCTAATATCCTTTTTTGAGTTCTCAAAAGCCTCAGAAAGATCAATTTGCGACATGTCAACTCGTTGAATATCATTTCGTTTTAATCCATGGCAGTTTGGTATTTCTGGTGATCCCCAAGATATACCGAGTTGTTCTTTTGCTTTTTCCTGAAAAACTCGGGCCAACTTAGAAGGAAAACAACAGTACACATGCTTTTTAGATGTTTTTGCTCCTAAGTGTTTCTCATATGTCCAACCTAAATAGTGACACTGTCCTCGGTCTTTAAGATCAGCGAGGGCTACTTCTTCTGCATCGCATTTTGAAAGAAAGATATCGTTGGATAGCCCTCCCATTCTGTTACAGCAGTCGTATCCAATGGATTTCATCTCATGGACAAAACATCTCTTAGATTGACCTGAAAAGAACTGGAATCCCTGTATATCAATGTTCGGGCTGTTCTTTAGTTCATTATCCATCTCCTTAAATAGGGATAGCTTTGTGACAACATCACCGAAGTTTCGATTGGGAACATATTCGCTTTCATAAATTTGAGTATCGACATTGATATCCACCTTTTCGACCTTCTTTTTTTTCAGCTTTCTGTAGCATTGATAGGTCCTTTGCCATAATGCACACCCGAAAGGTCCGTCAAGGATGCATTGACTCGATTTAAGGTCGCAAAGCTCTGATTTTAGGAAGTTACAGGATGATTTCTTATGTGGTTGCCAAAAATACTTAAGTTCTTCAACGAAGCACCGTTTGCATTCTTTTCCATTAATCATTCTGGGTTCGTCATCTAGGCATTTTTTTGAAATTAGGGAGCAGTCTGGCGACTGCGAGATCTCTAAAAGTTTTAGGTTTGAGTATTTCCAGCCATTTTCAACAGTCACAATTTTGGAAGGCTCGTTCCTAGAGACTATTTTCATGTTTGTGCAAGTTTTAAGGTCATTGATATGGTATTTTTGAATTATAATCTTATCCCGATGGCCAATTCCCCGATCTTCGCAGGTGACTGAGAAAGTCCTTAAGGTTTTATCTTTTGAAAGACGTCGCTTGATTCTTCTTACCTCGTCTTCCGCTGATCCCCTCTTGACCTTGTATTCATGTATATGGCCTTGACATCTACCGAATTCGACTGTTTTTGCAGGAGTTCGTTCATTGGTAAGAATTATTTCTCGTAGAATGGAAAATTCGACAGGATCAGCAGATTCGTAACAGGTTTCTATGTAGGCGCTTTCAGCATCAACATCGAATTGCTCGTCTTTGAAAATCCTTTCTCCAGGGCTGAGGTGGGTGTTATTTGCATTGGCTTGAGATTCTCGACTTTCAAGAAAATCGAATTGAGAATTGACGCTTTCTCCCTTTTCGGTCTTTTTGCGTGCAACGTCTGCATTAAATGTTTTCCCCTTGTCCTCTTCGGGTAAAATGGTGTCACTGTTGAATAAGCTGATCGACTCAAATGCTTTCTTCGCTTCTTTCCTTCCTAAATCAAGGGCATCTTTTCTAGTGTTATGATCGGAGTGAACAAAACCCATAGGGATCAGGAATAGGAGTATCCATTTGATCATAGTGATCCTCCAGATCCAGAAGCTGAGGCACCAATTTTAATGGCATCGAGGCAGCACTGCTTCTTTGTCCAAAGGATATAGACAAACTCTTCTCCTTCTTTCGGGTATGCCTTTCCTGCCCCCCAGATGACCTCTGTACCCCCTAGAGTTGTGCAGCCGTCGGATGTGTTGGCAACAGGTCTGGCCATTTGAATTTTATAAAGACTCTTCTTCCATATTGGCATGTAGGATCTTTCGCAGTAATTTCCACTTTCGTAGCCTGTGATCATTCCAGTTCTATGCATTTTTGCTAGAGCTCTTTGGGTCAGAAGAAGGGATTCTTGGATAAGCCCTCTGAATGAGCCTACATGCCCACTAAATGGATAAAGAGACCCTTGGCATCCGGCGCACCAAAATAGCTTATCTAGGGGCTGATTTATCGAGGATCCGGCGCAGTCGGCAACACAAGCCGCTTGTGCAAGAGGATTGGCGAAAAGGGCCACTTCTGGATTGATGATATTGGCTAGGGAGTCGTCATACCATGTGTAGTCAAGTTCACTAAAATACTGCATGTCCAATGTGCCTGTTTCAATGCACGCAAAATCAGTCAAAATGTCGAGCAATGCTAAAACAGGATAGTCATAAATATGGACGTGGGAAAAGCTCTTTCTGCTTCCCATTCGTGAACTGCCGAGAGTTCCTCGGTTTTTGATTGTTGATTGCCCGATGCTGATTCCACCTAAACCGACCAGCTTGTAGGCTTGTTTGGTCACATCAACCATTTTTGAGGGCTCCCAGAAGCTAATTGGAATGCCCGGCTTGGGGGGCACTCCATGGCAATAGCAAAAAAGATCTGTTCCCTTGATGTTTTTAAGTTTTGGAGGCTTGGAAATTGTATTTAAATTGGGCTCAACCTCCTGCCCTAATATCTTCATGGGAAAGACGCATTCCCAACAAATATCTGTCACGGGATTGATAAAGGTATCTTGAGAGTGTACGGAGCTGGTCAATATCAAGAGAAAGAAAAAGCACTTGTTCACTAGTTGCCCTCCCTTAGTTTTAATAAGTATTTCTCAGCATTTGCTGTGTCTCCTCTTTCGGAAAAAAGGGTAAGGGCATAATCGAGTGAAATTGTTCCAGACACCATGTCGGATTTGGTATCGTCCTTCAGAACAAAGGTTGGGAAAACGTTAATCTGATGTTTTTCAAAAGAGCTTGGATCTATCAAGATGGGAGCACTCACTCCATTATTTCGAAGCTTGAGGATCGTTTTTGCAAACTCTTGAAAGCTGTTGTTTGGAAGTCCCCTAACGATGAAAGCACCCCCAACTTTTTCCAAGGAGGAGGAATACTCTTTCCACATCCTCATTGGTGCTGAAAAAGAGATAAAGATATTGATTTCGTGATCTGGATTGTGGTCACTAAATAGATGGCATGGTTTTGCGTTTTTGAGAATTTCAGCATTCTTTTTCTTGATATCTTCAAGGTCTATTTTTTTGACTTTAGCAATCGAATCTTTAAGGGTGGTTTTGAACCATTCATCCTCTGACACCTGATCAATTTTTTCTTCTTGCTGGCGTATCAGAGAGTCAATATCTATGGAGGCCGAAAGGCCTAATTGGACAAAAAGAAGTGATATCAGAAGCCAAATCATGCACTTTCTCCCATTGGAAATGATTCTATTTTCAAGAAGAGACCTTGCTGGGACACTTTCGTAGGAATCGAAGTGATTTGGAATTTGGTCGTGAGACTGCCCCCCTGGTCGAAATATGTCGCTCGCCTTTCTGTTTCTTCTAAATCGAGTGGTTTTCCTTTAATCAGGATCCAAGCGCCCTTTTGCTTCTTAGCCCAATCCACTTGTTCAGGATCACTCCCATCAAAAAAGATAAGATCTTGTGATAGTGAATTAATTTTGAGAGGGTTAACTTTTGTTCCTTTGTGGACAATCACGTTTCCTTCGTGATCTTTAATATCTTGACTCACCGAGATCGTCGGATCAAAATATCTCGCTTCATAGGTCTTGGCTTTTCTGATGTTTTCGACAGGTTTGGGTTCTTGTAGCTTTTGCGAGTAGTGATCCTGTAAACGTTGGTGAATATTGGCTATTTCATCTTCAGTGAGGTTAGAAATTCGATCCTGTATGAAAGATATCAGGCTTTTCTCTTGGATCGGATATGACTCCCCTATCGTTCCAAAATCTTTTGCTTCGGAGATAGAAATAGCGAATAGGAGAAGAAGGACTATTCGCACTCCCCTCTCCTTTTTTTCAGAACATTCTTGATAATCTCTGTTATCGATGCTCCTGTCTTTCTCGCTGGCTCTAAAAGAGCCCTGTCTTCTGGGCTTGTGCTGTAAAGAAGTTGAGAGAAAGGATCGAGGTAGAGTCTTGCGACTGAGTAGCCTAGAGATGATTCTGAAATGAGGATTTCTGAGTATTGGCCCTTGACTGTCATAATTGAATTGAGGATTTCAATCATCGACTCAGGGGCGTTACTTTTTTCAGCATAAGCAGAGATTGACTCCGATTTTTGCTTAAGCATACAAGCCCAGCTTGAGTTTTCATAAGCGGCCATAGCTCCGGGGCTTTGATAGAATTCGGCTACAGACTGCGTTCCGACAACTAGAGACCCGTTATACTTTCTTAGTCTTCTAGCGAGTGTTTCAATGAAAGGGGCTGTTTGTTTTGCTTTAAGAAGTTCCCATGCCTCATCGATGCAGATGATCGTGGGCGTTTTTCGATCTCCAAGGAAAACTTTTCGGCTCACTTCCATGATGAAGATTTGAAGGACAACTGCTTGTAAATCAGGCTGACTTTTGAGATGTTCCAACTCAATGAGAACCATAGGATTGTGGAAATCTACATTCCCCTCCCCTTCAAAATATTTTGCGTGAGCCCCCTCTGCGGTGTAGGGAAAAAGCATATCAGACAAGTTTTTGGCTTCTATTTGAGGGCATTGGGATAGGTATTTTGCAATATCTGAAATTGTCGCTTTGTTCCCCTTCTCCTTGTATGTGTTGATAATGGCTTTTTCGATGAGAGAAACTTCAAGATCTGATGCCCCCTCTGTGGGGTGTGCCATAGTGGAAATGATTGATTTAAGCGCACCGAAGGATGCATTGCGCTCCTCTTTATTTGTCGGCAAATTTGTGAAGGGATTCAAGCATAGTCGATTCCCATCGTCAAACTCGACTTTTTGCCCCTCAACGACTTCGCACATTTTTTCAAACGAACCCCCTACATCGATCACGTAGACCTTTCCCCCTGTTCCAAGATTGTTCATGAGGAGCTCTTGAAGGAAAACAGATTTACCCGATCCGCTCTCCCCAACAACGATCGTGTTATAATTCGTTCCTCCGTCGAATGGGTTGAAGTTGATCAGTTGGCCTCTTCTTCCTACCAGCATCATACCCGGCGAGTGTGTGCCCCCCCATTCACCTTGAATGGGAATGAAATTACAGCTTTCGTTAGATAGGGTTGTTCTCAAGAGTGATAACTGATGAAGATCATGAGAGTATTCCCCCCAAGACATAGGGAGGGTTGAGAGTAGGGTTGGAAGGTGCATATAACGGTTTTGCTGTATCTTAAAATTCTCGAGTCTAAAAAGGCTTCTCGCTGTTTGTTCGATGTCATTTGCCTTACTGGGCGAAGCCCAGAATCCAAAACCGAGTTGGGTACGTACAAATTTTGCTCCCTCTGTTAAGGCTCTTCTCACATGGGCGACTTCACTTACCTCATCCTCTAAAGAAGCGATCATTTTTCTTAAGAAGCTAGACTGCCCCTGCTTTTCGATAATCTGACTTTTCATCCAATATGCAGATTCTTCCTTCGATTGTGGGGGGCAGTGGATACCATAGTGAAGGTAGAAAGGCGTATTGATCTTAAAAGAATCTCTTTCGAAATCCCCTATTAGCTTCCCCATAAGGTTGAGATGCCAAAAATCGGGATAATCAACTGCCCTGTAGGTTTTCAGGATTGCAGGTCTATCTTGCTCCCAGGTAATTCCCTCTTCTTCTACTGAAATTTTTCCTCCAGAGGGTATTTGCGAGGAGAAGGACTGAAAGGGATTCCATTTTTTTTTCAAAGGGGTCGAAGAAAAGTCGAAGTTCAAAAATGCAGAGCATAGATCCAGTAAATCGTTTGGCTTCCATGAGTACGTGTAAGAAAGTGTTTTCAGGGATTTTAGAACCCGTTTCTTCTTATCTATCAGTTTTTTATAAAGCTCGGCCGAGGGTGTCCCGGGCATGCTCAGCGAAAAGATAAATCGATAATATCTGGGGTGAACATTTTCCGAGCTAACAAGAAACTGTGCCCGTTGTTTGATCAACTCATGATAGAGTTCCCCGTGCTGTTCTCTTAGTTTTGTATGAGATTGCAAAATGGGGCCAATTCTGTGGTCTGCAAATAGTAAACACTGGATCGATACGCTTTCTTCTAATATGTCATCCAGAAGTCCAAGAATCATCCTGTGAGCGGTGTTGTCACCTCCTACTAATGGGGCACACTCTACTGTGAATCCCACAGATCCTTTGCTTAAGAAAAGGCCATGCGTTTCGCCTGATAGTTCGCATGCATCGTAGGATTCGTAGTCCAATAATGAAGACAATGTGTCTAGATCAAAAAGCTCTTCCTTTCGGGTGCTATGTTTATTGGACTCAAGATTCGGTGAACCGAAGTACCGAGATATTCGGCTTCCTACTTGTTCAAGCAAATCGATCATTCGTCGCAAACTCCTGACTGGCAATTCTCATCAAAATATATGTAATGCCCTTCAACATTAGAGCATCCGAAAACGCTTCCTTCTACCCAGATTCTTTTTTTCTCGGTGTTGGTGCTGGAACGGCTCGTATGAGTCCGGCATCTTCTTTTTGAGCAGTCGGAACAGGTGGTGGAGGGTGTCTTTCCGAGGAAAATATCTGGTCCACCCTCTGGGGTTTCGATAATCATTCGTTGAATCTCAGAAACAGACGTACACGGCACGCCTTCGCAAGGGGGACAGTCGAAACGGTTACTGTAGACTTGGCAGGAGGTTAGAAAGACCATCGCAAGAATTAAGGCTTTATTTCTCATACATTGTCTCCTCATAGAGGCTCGAGAGCATTAGTGATAAGAAAATATAGTCTGGAGATCGATCGACCCTCTTATCCCCTACTTGTATAGAGGGAATAGTTGTGGGTTTGTCGTCTTGAACGATGAACTCAGCTGCTGCATGGAACGCTTTTGAGTTTTTTATAAAGTCATCGTTATCAAGATTTGCCAGTGGCTTTTTGAATATAGCCATAGCGTGTTTCAATAGCGTTGTTGTTAACACTGGGTTCTCAACATCCAGCTCCTCTAAAATGACACCGAGAAGCATTTGTTTATTTTTTTCACTCAGCTCATCAAAGCAGGCTAGAAGCTGAACTGTTGTCAGATCCATTGGAACGGGATGAAACGTGTAGCAGATTTTCCCCGTATCAATGTATTCCTTTTTAATATCCGGAAAATCGTCTCTAAAGAGAGCGACACAGTGTGGACAGGAAAGAGAGTAATATTGGACGATCTCGATAGGAGCCTGTTTCGAGCCGTATGTGACTTGATAACGATCTGGAAGCATATCGAATGCTGAAAGAGATGATATCGTCATCAGAAGCAATGAAAGGGTTCTAGCTAGCATTTTGCCTCCTTGATTCATTTCGGATTGTCTCAACGTTCTTGCGAGCGTGCAAATCCCCTATCTCGGTGCCGAGTGAAAACGTTATGTCAACGATTCGGCCGGCGTTGACCTGAATCACGGGCTTTATAAGTTCGGCTCTTCTTATGAAGTAGTCGGTAAGCGTATCGAAAGCATTGTTAACTCCTTCTGCTCCTCCTTGAGCGGCCATCCCTAAGGCCAAATCACGTGAATTGTAGTCGCATGATCCGCCATCACCGTAACAGGGCCCACATCCATATCCATATGGGCTCCACCTCGAGGCGGCATAGGCTTGGAAGAATCCGTTGACGCCGCTTAAGAATCCACTATAGGCGGCGTTTTCAACGAGTTTTGCTGAGCGATCGACAACGGAGCCTCTCACTCCATATTTTCCGTCTTCTCCTGTGACAAAACCTGTGATGACAGTTTCTACGAAGTTTCCAGACGGCTTGATTTGAGTTAACCTTTCGACTCGTAGATAAATTCTTTCTGAGGAAAGATCGCCGTACGCAGAAGCAATGACAATCCCCCCTTTTAATCTAGCCCTTACGTTTTTCGGAAGGTGCCCATCATCTAAAATCTGAAGTTTGACGGGCTGGGGATCAGTACTTGAATAAGCACCGCAAGGGGCGTCCACGCTGGAAACCATGACGGCTTTAACTGTAGTTCCTGACGGAATGGTCTTATCAACATTTTTGACCATGTTATTCGAGAACTCAACTTCCTGAGTGATAAGTCCTTTCCGAACGATCGGAACGACATCATCAAATTCTTGCGTTATAGAAAAAGGATTATAAGGTGCGTCCTTAGGCTCATTATCTATCTCGATTTCGATGGCAGTTTTTTTCTTCGAAATCTCATCCTTAAGGAGTTCTATCTCGTTTCTGAGCTCACGATTTTCCTTACGGAATTCGTCTTCTTTTTCTTTGGAATCAAGGATCACGTTTTCGAAAAAGCCAAACTTCTTATCCAAAACAGATAGTTTATCTTGTGTTCTACTGTTCCAATTCTCTTGGAGACTCAGGTCATCAGACGGTAGATCTACCTTTTTGGGTTCAGCTCTTTTTTCTGTTGTATTGCTGTCATGAAAAAAATAGCCGATTATGATCGCAATACATACAACTCCGGCGACCAAAATATAGAGTATTTTCTTTTGGTTCTTAAGGATGTTATTTTTATCAGACATGGTTCTTAACCCCAACTATTCCAATGATTTGTTCTTTTGGCCCTAGCTTGTTTTTGTCTAGATAAATCCAAATTCCTCTTTGGAAATTCATTTCTCTTTCAGATAAACTTTGATTCCATCTCGAAGTGCTTTCGATGCGCCATACATATACGGTTTCTTCGAGGGAGACGAGTTTGGAGACGAGAAACGCCTGAACCCCCTTCTTTATTTTTCTGCATTCTGTCGTCGTTTCACAGGCAACAAATCCTTGAGGAACAGTTCCTGACAAAACACCCTCGACAACCATGACCATGTAATCGGGATGTCCCGGAAATAGTGTCATTTCCTCGCAGATTTCGTCTTCACAGTCCATATCCTCTTCGCAGAAGTGCTCTAAAATCACGATTTCTGATGGCTTTTCAGTGAAAGTAAACTCAAGATCTTGAACGAGCCCTCCTTCTGTCACTAAAGTGACAATCGTTTTTCCTGGAAAAGGTGTGAGGCTATAGACGAATAGATGGCCGATATCTTTGTCTAAGACCAACTGTATATCAGACTCGGCGTAAACGACTTTAGTTATTCTATCTCCATAGACGGAGATTCTATTTTGATACCCTGATGAAAGATTGGCATTCATGACGGATGTCGAATCCATTGGAAGAAAAATCGTAGATTCAAGTCCTGCAACGCATATAAGTAATAGTGCTATTATTCTAGTCATTGTCTTTCTTTTTTCGTTCTATTGAATTGAGATAGAGAGCTTTTCCATTGAATCGATACCCAAATATGTAATGCTCTCTAGAAGTTTTAATTTTCTCATCGCCAAGGTAGGAAATGCGGTCCCCGATCACTGAAGCTGTGAGATTATCTTCTGAACCCACGATTTCAGATGGCAAAAATACGTAGCTAATCCCTTCTTTTTTTAGGACTTTTTCCTCCTCTATCAGCTTTTTTTTGAGTGCTCCGTGATATGAAGGGTCTGTGAGAATCAGGAGATATTCTCTTTGCTTAGAAGCTGTTGCGGACGATTTATTGAGTAATAGGTTGGCAATGTGTTCGGAGTGAAGGGATAGATATGTTTTTGACACCTTGTTGTCTTCAATCCAGATTTTTTCATTGATTCCATAGGGTACGACTATGACTCTTTGGGACTTAGTGAAAAGAAGTGAAGAGACAACCAAGAGAGCTAAAGCAAGTATGAATACTAAGCCAAGAGATGCATTTCTCTGAAATGCAAGGTGCTGAATATTGGTTGTTTGACATGATCTTTTCACAGGACAATGTTCCTTTTGTGAGAAGCAGGAATTTTTTTCAGAAATTTTCTAAAAACAGAAGTTGGTAAATTCCAGTAGAGATAGTGTTGGAAATCCCTGCTTTTTTGCTTGTTGTGCTTTTGGAGTTTTGTCCAAACCAAATAGAAAATAGGCCCAGATAGTAAGATAGTTAAGCTTCCAAGGCCGCATCCGACGAAGAATGGGATGACGAGTATCAAAAACTCGTTGAGATTCCAGAAAAGAAATCTCGGAGGATTGTCTAGGGTCCGAAGGATTCTGGCTTCGTTGGTCTTTCTCAAACCTATACTCCAAAAAGTGCTGTGATGATTTTGCCCATGAATGCTGCAATGAGTCCAATGGCACCCCACATCATGAGAGGTTTCGGTGATGCGGTCATAATTGTTTGAAATGTGCCATAGGCCCCACTCAGAACTCCCGCTATTTTAAAAGGCGCTCCAAATATCGTGTCCTTAATGTTTTGGATATCATCCGTCAGAGTGTTGCTGAGAAGGTCTTCGGCATGCCCCATTTCAGGAGCAAGAATTAATATCCCTATTGCGATGCTGGCAATGATAAGAGCTTTTCGACTGGTCATTTTTTCCTCCATTTGCGTTTACGATTTTAGTTATCACCTTTTCGATAACCATGTCAACCTATATTTGTGTTTTTTGTCTATATGTTTGTCTTTATGTTTTTTTTGTGTATATATTCTATGCGAGGCCCTTTTCTTTGAGCATTCGCGACAAATATTTGTGCAGTCGATACATACGACAAAAAACACAAATATTTATACCTTAAAAAATCGTTAATTGGTTAAATGAAATTTTGTGTACAAGGTGGGTGAAATTTGTCTGAAGAGAATGTGGATGTAAAGTCGACTAATGATACAGATACGATACGGTACAACCTCAACATTTCCAATCAAATCTACAAAAAGATAGAAAAGATTGTCGCTATGCGAAAAGTACTCGGTCAAGAGAATAAGACTCGAAAAGGCTTCGTATTGGAAGCGATGAAAGAAAAGCTGTCGAAGCACTCAGACGATCAGCTTCTATCAAACCCCTACAAAACTTTGAGGATTGAGTACGATCAGGAAATCGAAAAGCAGATTTTGAAACAGGTCGGTTGGATAAAGCAAAGAAACGGCGGTCATTCGAAGAAAAAATGGATCCTCGATGCGGTTCTAGACAAAATTGATGCTGAGGAATCTAAAATTCTCAGCGAATTCGAGGACAAAATGAAAAACTTCATGGAAAGCAATTGATGATGCACTCCCCCTTCTTAACCTCTTTAAGTTGTGCTTTTGTTGACAGCTTCCCATGGATAAAGCCATGGGGAGCTGTCAAATGACTAATTTGAGATGTGTTTCGTTACATATTTGCTCTCATCCAAAGTGAGAACGTGTAAATACTTGTCAACTTTGAAATCTTTAAGATAGCCTAATCTTTTTGCTGTTTCATAAGCATTAACTAAGTAAGACACGGTACGCTTTTTCTGCCTTTTGATAACACTCTCGTGAATTTTCAAAATTGATGCCACTTCTTCAGGACTCATGCGTAACTGATAAGGAGCCCTCTCCCCTCGCCTCTTGAAAAGCTCAAAGGCATATCTCAAAAATATCAGAAACATAAAGGTAGTTTGAGAAGTCTTCTTTTTTCCCAATAATTTTTGGACCTCATCTCTCCAATTAGAAGGAATTAACATGCAGTAAGTTTCTCGCTGATCCAGAAAAATTGGGTTAGGAATGATTTCATAATAATCCAATCTTCCAGATCCACTATGGGCAACTTCTAAAACTGTCATTAACGGGCCCTTCCCCGTCACCTCTTCAATAATAGGTCGTCCTTTAGAGTCACTAAGCAAATTCCCGTTTCCGTCCTGCGCTCTTCTTTCGTAGTAAAATGAAAAGTGCTTGTCATTGAGCTCGTGAAGAGCTTCAATAGCACGTGAAATTGAGGAAATGCTAGTCCTCCCAATCCCCAAGTACTGTAACAACTCCGCCTGCGTGATTCGAATTTTTGGTATTTTATCAAGGTACTTACACATCCCTTCCAAACTCGAATCTTCAGTATTATCAAGATACCGATCCTTAGAAACGTGATGTACATTCCCCTCAAAGGATGTATTCGTAAAAGCCTTTAGAATTGCTTCAAGAACTCTACACTGATATTCTGTGATATCAATTCCAAAACGACCAACACTTCCTTTGATCAGTGGATCGAATGATTTTTCCAAAGAATCAATATAGCTGTCGAAAAGTGTGAGCTGATTTTGTTCTCCAAACAAATTTTTTGCGGAGTACAGACTCATCTCAGTACATAAAGAACTCACATCACATTGAGTAGAAGACATCTTATAAACCGTACTTGTTAGCACCCTCTTTCATTTTTTTAAGGGCTTCTGTTATTTCCTCTGGCTCAATTTTTGAGATAAAATCTTCCAAAGACTTCGTTACGACATCTTTTACTGGAACAGCAGCTGAATGTGATATCGCTTTTAGCTTCTCATATAACTCGAAATCAAGATTACAAGTCAACTTGTGGATCGCACCGGGTCGTTCGCTTTGTTTTGAACTTTCAGCTTCCTTAACCTTCGAACTCTTTTTGTTTGGAACTATAGCCTTTTCGATGTTCTTAGAAGCCGAAGAAAAAAGGGCATCAATCCCCTTTCCGAAATTTTTCTTGCTCACGTTTCTCTCCCTTTTCAATTTCTCATTAGCAATTCATTGCACACATCTTCGTAGTCTTTCGCACCATGGCATTTCGCATTGTAACGAAATATGTCGACTTTACTGTGTGGTGCTTCTGCTAATGAAACGTTGTCGCGAATTTTCGTTTTGAAAACAACGTCTTCAAAATAGTCCTCGATTACTCCAGCAAGGTCTTTGTTCAAAACCTTCCTACCATCGAATTTGGTTATCAATACACCACCTAATTTGAGGCTTGTATTGACGCTGTCCTGCACTCTACCGATGATATCAACGAGTTTTTCTACTCCAGACATTGACAATGGTTCTGCTGAAAGTGGAATAATCACCTCATCAGCAAATGCAAGTGCGTTTGTCGTCAAAACACCAAGAGATGGTGGGCAATCGATAAGAATATAGTCGTATTTATGCAGCACTGATGACAAAGCCTTTCTTAGAAGGTGTTCCCTTCCAATTTCGTTACTGAGCTCAACTTCAGCCCCTGCTAAATCAAGAGTTCCTGGTATGATATCAAGGTTATCAAGAGCGTTGTAGATGGCATTTTCTGTTGAACAATTTTTGTGAAGTAATTGGTATACATTGCCATTCTCAACATTCAATCCAAAGCTTGTCGTGAGGTTCGCTTGTGGATCAACATCCACTAAAAGAACTCTTTTCCCTTTTCTTGCTAAACCTGCGCCGATATTTCCGGCTGAACACGTTTTGCCTACTCCACCCTTATGGTTACTAAAGGCAATTACCTTTGCATGTTTTTCAGCAACAGTCATATTTTCCCTCCGTTTGTGACCTATTTTGCTGACAGCCGATATGCGATCCTATAAGATTCTCATCGTACCTGCTTATGGTCATATGATATTACCATACGCACCATAATATTATATTACAATATTATCGTAATCCACTCTTGATTCTGAAGGACGAACCCTAACTATTTTTGGAAATGTTTTTGCC
>CAZVSU010000069.1:0-13271 GCA_964629645.1 uncultured bacterium
GTCGCGGCGCTTATAATGCCGAATTTGATCAAAAACTTTGTTAATTAAGTACTTCCCTGAAACTTTAACATAAATCTATACTTATAATCAATCTGTTTTAAAGGGAGTCATTTTTTTTAGTGATGAGGCGTCGATAAATTTTTTGAACGCACTGCACCCGGGCCACTGAGCGGATAAAATTGATGATTGTGCAGGCGGTGCCGATCGAGTAAAAGATCTTGGTCGCAGTTTGCCCTTTCGATGTCAATGAAATAATTGACGCGATAAAACAGCTGGCGCTTCCGAATGCATCCACATAGGCGTCCCCTTTTTCATGTTCTTTTTCAGCTAAACGATAGTCCAGTAGATCGACGTAGAGCCTCAAAGAACTCGCGCCAAGAAATAAAAGATCGCCTGAAGGCGACTCTTTATACCGGGGAATTAAGCTCGAGACTGCACTGCAGACGACAAAAGCTCCTCCAACGGCCGCCCAGAATGAGCGCTGTCCTTTATCTGTCCTCCACCCTTCTGCGCCAGATAAGATAAGGTGTTTAGCGCTCCATCCGATTTCTTTAGTTCCTGTCAGAACATCAAAAGCGGGCTCGAGGCTCCCCAAATGCTGAACGGCAAACGTGGACACTCTGGTGGCAATGCTGATTGTTGCCGCCCAAACCCTTGTTTCAGATGTGTATTCAAACGCTTTTCCAGCTTGTAAGATCAGGCCTTCAGCCACTCGCCTCTCCTTTTCCCAGTAAAATGATGTCCTGCAAGGCATAGCCTCGAGCAAACTCTTCACCTGACATGGCTCTCTTACCCTCGGGTTTGACTTGGAGAAGCCTAAGGGCTTCGTTGCCGGTTGAAACAATGAGTCCGTCATCGCCGAAGATCAAAAAATTGCCGGGAGTCTCACTATAACCTAAAACCACGCGGGATAAAAGAATTTTAAGACGTTTTTTTTCACCTTTTACTGACATCCAACACCAAGCTCCTGGAAAAGGGGAAACCCCTCGGATGAGGTTGTGGAGCTCTCTTGCCGGTTGCCGCCAATCGATTTCGCAACTATGGGGCTCTATTTTTTGCGCATACGTCGCTTCAGACTCATTTTGCTCTATTTCGGGAAGGGGGGCCTTTTCCATATCCTTTAAAACATCGATCAAGAGGCCAGCTCCCGATTTTTGCAGGGTGTCGTGCAGCTCTCCAAAAGTTGTGTTATGACCGATTTTAACTTTCACTTGTCTGATCATCGGTCCCGCATCTAGCTTTCGCACCATATGCATAATGGTGACGCCAGTCTCTTTTTCTCCATTAATAATCGCTCTTTGAATAGGGGCAGCTCCTCGATATTTCGGCAGTAAGCTGGCATGGACGTTCAGGCAGGCCATTTTTGGTTGATCAAGCAGCTTTTGATTGATGATCTCGCCGTAAGCTACCACAACGAATAGGTCGGCTTCAAACGCTCTAAGAGTTTCGATAAACTCATCAGTGGACGCCTTTTGAGGCTGCAAAAGGGGAAGTTGCGGTTGATCTTGCATCACGAATTGTTTGACCGCCGATGGCTTGGGCTTGCCTGAACGTCCGACAGGCTTATCGGGTTTTGTGACCACGGCCACGATATTGTGCCGATGATCACAAAGTGTCCGCAACGTTTCGGCAGCGAATGAAGGAGTCCCAAAAAAGATAAGTTTCATGAATTTTTAACACTCTATATCAGTGGTTTGTGGTTAAAATCGGTATTGTAAGCGCTGCGACGGGCTTATCCACATCGGCGTACTGTTGGCAGGAAGCCGACAGAGGGTGGCTAATCCGGGCTGCTTATAAGGCGATTTTGACGGGTAAATCCTAAAAAAAGAGTACAAGACGAGATCTCTTCAGCACAAGGGTCATTAAATGTTTGTGCCGGTATATTGCACGATTTCTTCTATTTCGTCCTCAAGAAAGCGGTCGTCATGTAAAGAATTTCCGTTCAAAATGCCACCGAGACCTACTAAGCCGCGTTTTGTTGAGCGGCAAAATTCGACCCAGCGCTTTACCTCGGGCAACGGTTCAACTTCTTCTTCGATTTTCGAAACGGCGTCTTCTAACTTCATTTGCGAACGGTACACGAGGCGAAAGGCGTGGCTGAGAGCTTGCCTTGTTCGCAACTCAAATCCATGTCTTTTCAGACCGACAAGGTTCAAACCTCCGAAACGGAAAGGCTCTCCGCGGCCTATGGTAAAGGGCGGAACATCCTTGCCGATTGGGCTGAAGCCCCCGACCATGGCGTATTCACCGATTCTAACGAATTGATGAATCGCTGTTTTGCCGCCAATGATCGCGTAGTCCCCTACCACAACATGACCTGAAATAGCCGCATTATTGCTGATGATCACATGCTTCCCGATCGTACAATTGTGAGCAAGATGGCTGTAGGCCATGATCATGCTGTTGTCGCCTATCGAAACATAAGACCCTTCGCCAAGTGAAGAGTTGATGGTGACATACTCTCTTATCTGGCAATTCTTTCCAATGTGAATGGTCGACTTTTCTCCCTTGTACTTAATTGCCTGTGGAGGGCACCCGATGACTGCTCCGGGAAAGATGATCGTATTCTCGCCCACTGTCGTTTCTCCCTCAATGCAGACGTGAGATTTCACGACGACATTATCTTCGAGGCGTACCCCCTTCTTGAGAACAACAAAAGGTTCGACGGTGACATTATGACCGATTTCGACCCCTTCTTCTATGATTGCGGCCGGATGTAGTGTAGACTGAGTCATTGTGATCTCTTGTGTAGCTTTAAACCTTAAATTGTATCTTTTTCCAACAAAACGCAACTAATTTCTGCTTCTGCGACCAATTTATCGCCAACTTTTGCTGCTCCATGAAATCTCCCCCCTTTGCTTCCGATGTAAATCTCTTCGGCTCTCAAACTGAGGATGTCCCCGGGATAGACGGGATGGCGAAATTTGGCGTTGTTGATTTTGAGCAAGGCGCAAAGTTTGTGGGAATATCCATTAAGATGGCAGTAAATCCCCCCTGTTTGAGCAAGAGCTTCGAGGATTAAGACTCCCGGCATGATCGGTTTTTCGGGAAAGTGGCCCTGAAAATGCAGTTCATTCAAGCAGGTGTTTTTTTGTCCAATGATGTATTTCTCTTCAGGATTGAACTCTACGATCTTATCGACAAATATGAAAGGGTATCGATGGGGAAGTATTTTAAGTATATCATGATGACTCAATTCTTTGATCACCTCATCGTTCATTCTGTAAGACATTGTAACTCCTCCGTTTTCAGTGTCTTAAGCAATTCTTTTCCAAACTGAACATTTGCCTTATGACCTGTTCTGTAACCAATGATGTGCGCTTTAAGGCAGCAACCCATTAAACTTAAGTCTCCGATAAGATCAAGCACTTTGTGCCTGGCCATCTCGTTGCTGAAACGAAGGCCGCTGTCATTCATGACAAAACCATCTTTAATGACAACTGAATTCTCGAGACTTCCCCCTTTTATCAACCCTTTGTCAAGAAGCGGCTTTAACTCTTCGTAAAGCGAAAAAGTGCGGCAAGGGGCAATCTCGCTCTTATATGTGGCTGCATCAATCGAAAATGAAACGAATTGATGATGCATGAGCGCCACATTCGGATAGTGGAGCGTGTAACTGACACGGAACTCTTCGGAAGGAAGCGCCGCTAGATAAGACTCCCCATCAAAAAAGGTGACAGGATCCTTCAGAGCGAAAACGACAGCGTCCGCTCCTTGCGGTTCGATCCCTGCGGTTTCAATCATATCTTGGTAGATTCGGGCGCTGCCATCACCGATCGGCAGCTCCTGGTCGGAAACCTCAACTCTTGCATTGTCAACATCGCTTCCTCTTAATGCTGAGCAAAGATGCTCGACTGTTGAGACAAAAAAGCCCTGGCGTCCAATCGTTGTGCTGCGTTGCGTATCAACGACGGAATCAATTTGGGCCGGAATTTCAGGGCTCTCTGGACAATCCGATCTGTGAAATACGATTCCTGTTCCCGGCGGGGCGGGCGACAGAGTCAACGACACCCATTTACCGGTGTGGACGCTGGTCCCGGAATAGGAAACGCTCTTTTTTAGTGTATTTTGCCGCCTGGAGAAAGAAGAATTTAAGGGTACTGCAGATATCACTCGAACACAAAATTAAAAAATAAAAAACAATGACTCATCATAATTTATCCTCGTATTTTTGACAAGCCGGACCAGAGCCAAAGAAGTAAGCAAAGTGACGACAATGAAAGAATCAAGCGGTCGCCGAACCGCGTATAAAGTGTCGAGTAGGCATATTGCGGAACATCGACAACCAAAACACCTTGCTCTTTTTCCTGTTCTATTTGACTCTCACCAAAGACAGCAATCGTTTGCCCAAACGAGTCGACTGCAGATGTAACTCCGGTGTTGCAAGAACGGATCAACGGCGCACCCGTCTCGACTGTGCGCAAACGTGAATGTTCTAAATGAACGACCGGAAGGCCATAATCAGGAAACCACCCATCGTTTGTGACGTTGACAAGCATGTCGGCTCCCTTCAGACGACCTTCACGAATCATGTTGCCCATTGTTTCTTCGAAACAAATGGAAACCGATAACGCTCCTGCCTGACTTTCAAATACTTTGGCAGAGGTGCCGGGGGAAAAGGAGCCTGAAATTCCGTAATCTGCGGCAAGATCTCTTAGGAAAGAGAAGGGAATATATTCTCCCATCGGCACAAGAATCCTTTTTTCATACCTCTGCAGTGAGGACTTGAAGGGTCTGAAAAGGTAGGCAACAGTGTGGAAGCGGAAGCGCCCCTCGCCAACGCAGTCGCGATCTTCCAATCCCGCGATCACATCTGCTTGAGTGACGTTGGCGATCGCTTGGAGCCAAAACGCATTGTTGACTTTCCACTCCCCGTTGATTTGTTTTGCAAGGTGACGCTCTTTCTGAGGTAAAAAGGGTTCTGCGCTTTCACCAAAAATATCGACAAGGATGCTTTTTGCTTCCTCGTAGTCGTATAAAAGAAAAAAGGTCCCATAAGGCACGACAAGTTCGGGGAGAACAATAAGATCTGCGTCCTGATCGCTTGCAATTTTTGCTTGCTGTACAATTTGCCTCCATTCGTCCTTGACATAATCGAAAAGCTCTTGTCGGCCAACCGGTATTAACTCCTCAATGGGAAATGCCGTTTGAACAAGGCCGGCCCTCACATAAGGTGCCGCCTTCCCTTGAAAAAAGGAGCGGTGCGTTTCCCACTTCGCAAGGCCGAAGACATAAGGGGTCGCAACAAGCGCTAGCACGAGCGAAAAACCAAGGCGGCTAGGATTCATCCATACTCGCAGACAACCCAGATTGGTCGCCATCACCCAAAACGAAAGCCCATAGACGCCCCATAGGGAGGCGAGCTGACGGGAATAAAAATTTCCGCTGAGAGCAAGTCCTATCGGATTCCACGGGTGCCCGGATAGGAAAAAGAGACGGCTCCATTCAAATAAGACCCAAAGACCTGCAAGACCTAGAATTGAAACAATCGATGAGACCTGCTTTTTCGTCACGAATAGAGAAAAAACCCCAAACTGCAGACCGAATAAAACAACATGAAAAGCGTAGACAAAATAGATGTAGCTAAAAGGGTGGCCGAAAGACCACGAAAGCTGCACCATAAGGACAAGCCCATACCAAAGGGAACCCAGAAAAAAGCGCTGTTTTGGAGATGAGACATCAATCAAAACGCGAAAAAACAACGAAAATCCAAAGACCGCAGCAAAAAGTCCGATAAGAGGAAAGGACGAGGGCTGTCCAAACGCGACAATGAACCAAGAGAACAAAAAAAGAAAAAAAGAGAGGCCCCAAGACATAGAAATTTAATTTTTATCAAATGCCAGTTTGCCCGGTCCCGAGACAGCCACAAACAGCAATCCGCCGATGATGGCGAGATTCTTTAAAAAATGGATCATCTGAATGTGCGCTTCGCCGCCCCCTAAGCTCCAAAAATTGTGGTAAAGAAGGGTAACGGGGATCAAAAATAGAGCAAGGATCGCAGCGCCCCACCGTGTCATAAAGCCGATCACAAGTGAAATGCCGCCAAAAAATTCGATAATGCATGTTAAAAATAAAAATATTGAGGTTTGACCAATTCCTTTTGCCGCCATTTCCCGCATTGTCGGATCCCAGTGGGTGATCTTATTGTAGGCTGCGGCGAAAAATATAAGACTAATGGCAACCCGCCCAATCAGCATGAGAATGGATTGAAACATTTTCATTGATCTCTCCTAATAGATTTTGTTTCAGTTTAGCACAAATTGATTATTTAGGTTATACTTTATGACATGAAAGTTCCTTTTAGAGAGCACCACCTGTTTCAACTGCTTCAGCTCTATCAAGAAAATGCGCTCCCTCTCGATATCGTGATGCATAAGTATTTCCGCTCCCATCGCTCGCTTGGATCAAAAGACCGTAAGATGATCGCCGAAACTGCCGTCAATATGATTCGATGGCAGGGCCTGATCGATGGGCTGAGTTCGGACGCTGCCTGGGCATCGAGATATCAATCTTTTTTGACGCTGCAAAAAAATGATTTCAAAGGAGATTTTTCCCACCTCCCCGCGCACGTTCGCGTGAGTTTTCCCAAGAATCTCTTCAGCAGGTTAATCGCTCAGTATGGGGAGGATGAAGCGACACGGATCGCTCACAATTCCAATCAAAGAGCGCCCCTTTTCATCCGGACGAATCAGTTGAAAATCAGCCGCGACCGACTGCTTGAATCATTGATCGAACAAGGGTATCCCGTATCGAAAACTGAAATGTCAGAGGAAGGGATCATTTTTGAGGGGCACGTGCACTTTTCAGAGATGAGCGAATTTCAGTCGGGACTTTTCGAAGTGCAAGATGAGGGCAGTCAGCTTCTGGCTTTTCTCGTGAGGGCCAAACCGGGCGATCAGGTGATGGATTATTGCGCCGGCTCAGGAGGCAAAACTTTGGCTTTCGCCCCTGGGATGAAAGGCAAAGGGCAGATTTATCTCCACGACGTCAGGCCCGGTAAACTTCATGAAGCAAAGAAACGACTGAAGCGGGCCGGCATTCAAAATTTTCAGTTGACTCCTCCAGACCACCGTCACTTAAAAAAACAAATGGACTGGGTTTTAGTCGACGCTCCCTGTTCCGGAACGGGCACGCTCCGCCGCAACCCCGACATGCGCTGGCGTTTTACCGATGATCTATTAGAAGAGCTTGTGTCAAAACAAAGAGTGATCTTCGAAAAAGCCTTGAGCCTTGTCAAGCCGGGAGGGAGCATCGTCTACGGCACTTGCAGCCTCCTCGCAGAAGAAAATGAAAAGCAGGCGGAACATTTTCTGAAAACGTATCCGATAGAGATCCAGGCCCCCCCTCTCAAAACTCTTCCCAAGCCGGGAGAAATGGATGGATTTTATGGTGTAGTTTTTAATCGCCAAAATCGATAAGATCGTGACCATGATAAAATCGTTTTTTGGATGCCTTCTCTTTCTCATGAATGGCATCTTTCTCAGTGCATCCCTCGAGATACCGATCCATTCTGAATCGGCTATTTTGATCAACGCCGAGACAGGAGCTGTCATTTACGAAAAAAATGCCCACACCCCTCTCTACCCCGCGAGCATCACAAAAATCGCAACCGCTCTTTATACTCTCGAACAAAAAGGCGACAAGCTTCAAGAAATGGTCACAGCCAGTCGAAGTGCTGTGGCCTCTGTCACGTCTCGAAAAAGAGAGGCGTCAAATTTTTCCATCAATCCCCACTGGATTGAAGTCGGCGGCTCCCACATCGGGATCAAAGCCGGTGAACAACTCTCTTTAGAAGCGCTTCTCTACGGGCTTTTACTCGCTTCGGGCAACGACGCAGCGAATGTCATCGCCGAGCATGTGGGCGGAGGATCTGCCGATCGTTTTATCAACGAATTGAACGCCTACATCGAACAACTTGGCTGCACGCACACGCACTTTGTCTGTGCCCACGGCCACCACCACCCCGATCATATCACAACGGCATACGATATGGCGATCATCGCAAGAAAAGCGATGCAGCATCCGAAGTTTCGCGACATCGTCTCGACTGAAAAATACCGCCGCCCTGAGACCAATAAGCAAAATCCGGTCACACTCGTTCAGACGAACAAACTGATCCGGAAAGGGTCAAAATTCTACTACGACAAAGCGATAGGCATCAAGACGGGACACGGATCTTACGCGAAAGACACTCTCGTCGCGGCAGCCGAATTTAAGGGCCGTACGCTGATTGCTGTCCTCCTCAAGGCAAAAGAAAGGCGCTATATTTTTGAAGATGCTGTCCGTCTATTCGATGCCGCTTTCGCTCAACCGAAACTATCTCTGACAATCGCAGAAGCCGGCCCGCAAAAAACCTCACTCAAGCTTGCAGAAGCGCACTCTCCGATTGAAACATTCACAGAGGTTCCATTGAAATATGAATACTATCAGGGAGAAAATGACGACTTTCAAGCCTGGATCGTGTGGAATGAAGGACTCCAGCTTCCTGTAAAAAAAGGACAGCAAGTGGGGCAGCTGATACTCGGTTATCCATCAGGACACGTTCTTTCAAAAGTGGAATTATTTGCCGCAAAAGATGTAAAACAGTCGATTTGGATAAGAACGAAAGACTGGTTTCGACAATCACCGACAACAGTTGCTTTAGTCGCCTTTTTCTCACTCTGTGTCGTTTTCTTTGGCGGCTTCCTCATGCTGCCTAAACGCCGTTGAGACGCTCGTAAAGCTCGATGAATTGATCGAGCGAGAGCTCTTCAGGCCTAGATGTCTCTTTCAGCCCCAAGACCAAAAGGGCGCTCGATACGTTTTCCGCCCCATACATATCACCCCAAGTTCTCCGAAGCATTTTTCTTCTATTCTGAAAAGCAAGGCGAATTTGTGACAAGCACCTCTTAGGATCCGATATTTTAGGCGGCGATCCTAGTGTGAATTTTACCACTGCCGAGTCAACCTTTGGCTCAGGGTAGAAGCAGGACCGGCCCACTTTGAACGCGTATTGCGCTTCTCCACGATAGTCAAGTAATAGTGTGAACATTCCGTATTCTTTTGTGCCGGGCTTAGCCATCATTTTTAACCCGACTTCGTGCTGAACCATGACGACAACCATCTTTATGTGGGCATGCTTTTCTGAAAGAAGCATCAAGATCGGTGTTGTGATATGATAGGGAAGGTTGGCAATCACTTTCGCCCCTTGGAAAGGGCTAAAATCAAAATCTAAGATATCTTGATGAGCGACGGTCAAATTTCCTTTCAATCGACAAAGGTGGTCGGCGAGAACTCTGTCTTTTTCAACTGCAATCACAGATGCGCCGGTCGCAAGCAATTCTTGAGTCAAAGCGCCCGGCCCCGGGCCGATTTCAATGATCTGATCTTCAGCCGACACTTCAGCGAGAGCGGCAATTTTGCGGATGATATTGCCGTCGATCAAAAAATTTTGTGAAAGTGATTTCTTAGGTCCTGCCCCTAACTGCGATAAAAATTGGTGCAGATCGCCGGGCCGGTACATCATTGGTTAGGAATGGCGACTTTTTTTCCGTTCACTACAAGCGAGAAGGGTTCGAATTGACTTGATGTTAAGTGGTCCATCAAAGAAACAGGATATTTTTTTCGCAGGCGATCCTTGTAGGCCTTCGACTCCCGCGAAGAAATTTCACCCATTAACTGTCCTTTTATTTTTCCGTGCATGTCAGCAAACGACGGCACTTCGTCGTAAATGATGTCTTTGAGATAAAAAATCTTAATCGTTGGAGCCTTAGATTTTTCCAGGTGAATTGGGACGCTATAGGAGCCGGGCTTAAGATCAGCCAGAGCGTCCCGATAAAATGGCGATAGATCGCCTTGCTTTTCCGTAAATTCTTCGGAGATCTTTGCAGAGGTGAAAACACCGGATTCACTCATTTTTTTTATAGAGGGCACAATATCATCGGGGTCGATCTTTTCCCGCTGTAATTGGCTTTCGAGCTTCTGCGCCATTTTCGATAGCTTGGTTTTGTCAGGATCTTTGACGGTTATAACTCTAAAAGTCCACTGGTGGGCAGGCTCATAATCATCGCAAAACATCTCGTAGGCTCGTCGAATTTCTTGTGGTGTGACATCCTTAAAGGCGATGGACTGAACGCGAACGGACATCATCCTTTTGAGCATGATGTCCTGTTTGACCATTAACATAGCCTCATCCATTGTCAAGCCTGCCTCATCAAGGTTTTTGACAACGTTCGGCCCAAAGATTTTCTCGATCTCTTCGCGCAGCTCAGCGCCTTTAATCTCCATTTGAACGTCTTCCGCGTCTGCCAGGATCATTTGTTTGTCCACTAACTCTTCCAGCGCGAATTTCCAGCTATTGAGATAAAACTGGTAACGCATTTCAGGCATAGACGCATATTGAGGGTATTGCTTGTAGAAGACAAGGTCCAGCTGCTTCACGACATCTAAAACGGTGATCGGTTTTCCATTCACAATGGCTAAAACCCGGTTGTTGATCCGAATATAAGGTTTTGGGCGCTCTTTTTCAAAAAGCATCGGGGCTTGTTGAGAAAAAGCAAGGGATAGAGGCAAGAAAAACAGCGCCGCCATGAAAAGATAAATGGATCTCATAATATTCATAAACTGAACCAAATTATTAGTTCATAATCATAACGTATGAGACTCAATTTAAGCAAGGAAGAAGAGAGGCAATGTTGGCACTCTATTTGCATAAGTATGTTATAATTAAACTAGATAAGAAAAAGAGAACCGCGATGCACGATTTATCACTGATAGAACAATGCTATCAACATTTTATTGTCTATTGGCCGGAGCTTCTTGCTGACGGGATAGGCGAAGTTAACATTAAGTCATTAAGTAGTATGGACTTACTCAATTTTCATCATCATAATCAAATGAATGACGATCATCTGTCCCGCACATTTCATGTCGTTGAAACTAAGGAAAAAATCACTTTGATCAACGATGAGTTTATCATTTGGATCACTCCGGATCCCAATTCTTCGAAGCAATTGACGACTGTTTTAGTGTCGCTGAACAAACAACCGCTCCCTACTCTTGAGGCAGGATTCCAGGCAAGCGGAGTTTACAATACGTCAGCACTTGTGTTGAGCTATCTCGAGCGTCTTCTTGCAGAAATACACGAAAACGAAGAAGTGATCAAAAATTACCAAAAGTCAGGTTAATCTCAGAGTCTCACACTCCCGATTGTCATCATTAGAATTCTGTCTTTAATTTGTGGTAGGGCGCTTATGCGGGGAGCCTTTTAATAAGCGAAAGAACGTTTGTCTCCCCTTTTCTTTCATACTCAACACGGTCCATTAACTCCATAATGAAGTAAGTTCCGTAACCGCCGATTGTCGGATTTGTTTGAAACGACTTCACTTCAAATTTTTTGGAATGGGAAAGGGGGTTAAATGGTATGCCCTGGTCGATAAAGGTGATGGCCAGCTCGCCTTGGGCAGTTTTGGATAAAGAGATCTCAATGGGGCCAGCTTCCCCTTGCCGATAAGCGTACTCGATAATATTCACGAGCGCTTCTTCCGAAGCCAGTTCGATTCGTGAAAGGGCTGTTTTCTCAAAGCCTAGGCCTTTTGCAAAAGATGTGATAAAACCCAGCATAGGATAGAGATCGCTCAGTTGAGCAACGAATGATTTGACACTCTGCTGATGGACAGACATACGCTTCACCACGCATTTGCGATATAATCGACAATCATTTTTGCGAGCGTCTGATTAAGAGGCTTGGCCGCAGAATCAATCGCTCCATCAATTTCAGTTACTTGACCGAGAGAAAAGACATTCACCGCATCGCGGCTTGAATTGAATTCATGGTCGAAATCCACATGCGCCTTTATCAAACTCGGACCAAGAACAACACAGCCTCTCCTCGCATCAATGATTTGCACCTCCGCGACGACAAAACGGCGGGTTTCAGAGGGGACGAGAGTATCTGTGATATCGCCTTGTTTGTTTCGATCATAGCGGAAACCGATATTTACATCATAATATTCCACAAGATTCACATGCAGAATACCATCGGGATTGCATGGTTGATAAACGTAAGAGCCTGACGATGACAGCTCATGAATGAGTTCTGTTGTGAAAGCTCCTGTGGCATCCCCTTGAGCGAAAGGGACTGAAAGGGTGTGGTAGCGGGAGGAAATATCGTTATATCCCATGCGGTAGCCGCAGGAAGTGTTCCCGAGCAGAACAAAAACTGCAAGAATTGAACGACTAATCCATTTGATAAGCAAACTCTTCATCTTCAACGCCTAACCGCGCAAATCTCCTTCTGATATGCTCAGCAACAGCGGTATCGGGATAGCGCTTCAAGGCCGTTTGAAAATAAAGCATCGAAGCCTCTGATTTCTTCCAACGATCAAAAAAAAGGCCGGTATCGTAAAGACCGTGGGCAAATGTCTCTTTGACACCTTGTACGTATTGTTGCGCCTCCTCGATGCGTTCTTCCGATGGGAAATCATTTTGAAATTTTCTCAAATTAAGCTCTGTCAATGCGAGTATGTCAGGATTTTGAAATTCTTTTTTCGCTTGGTCGAGATAAAGTCTCGCGATCAAAAGATAACTTTCGGGGGCGAGCTCATGGTGGGGAAATCGACGGATCAGTGTGTTGAAGGCCTCGACGCTTTCTCGGTATTCGCAGTTGCCCCACAGAAGGCATCCCTTCCAGTAAAGAGAATGGGCGGCAAGTGAATGGCAGGGAAAGGCAGTGATGATTTCATCATAGACGTCTAAGGCCAACTCTTTGGCATCGAGCCAGGCAGGCAAACTTTTAGAGCCGTATATATGACGCTTAGCTCCACTATGAAATGCCTGGGCGATATCGTATTTGTATTGGATGGCACTTTCAATAAATTCAGGGTGATTTGTTCCCTTTAAATAGTTTGTAAAGGCTTCATTAGCAAACTCATATTCGCCATAATAAAAATAACTGACACCTAAATAGTACCTCGATAAATCATAGTAAGGTTTTTCAGGAAAATTAACGGAAATGATATGAAAATGGCGAATGGCTTGCTTCCAGTCGTGGTAGTGGTAGGCCTCGCAAGCGAAACGAAAATGTGTATCGGCATCGGCAAGAGCTAAGTCCTCGGGATCGACGAAACGGCCTTGGTAATAGGTAATGCCTCCGTGGACGCAAGAGAAAGTGATGAGCAAAGCGGCAAGTAGGTATTTCATTGTGGCCATAAATATCCCTCAAAAGTTGTTAATAGATTAATGGAATCACAAGCTTGAGTCAAGCGCGGAAATGAGATTCTTTGTTTTCCAAG
>CAZVSU010000070.1:0-13149 GCA_964629645.1 uncultured bacterium
ACAATAAGGAAAACCAGCCACCAATCCAGGCAACAAGCACTTCGACAATATTCACAGTTTCCACCTCCTCTGTAGTAGTGATCTGTTCTTGTGTGCTCAACATACCCTTATCGATGAAAATGCTGCGTTGATATTTATGTGAATCACTACCATTTCTCGCAGTTAAGGCGACAACATATTCTCCTGTTTTTTCTATTGCTGATTTGTATTCTCGCTCATCATCTGCATCTATCCATTCCGTTCGTCCTTTGCTGCTAGCATCAATATGATATATTGTCCAGCAGTATTCATCAACATCAGCACTTAGATCTGGATCTAAAACTAGAAAACACCCCTCAACATCGTAAGAATATGATGCTGATACTGCAACAACGGGAGTGGTGAAAAATGGAGCCCACAGAAACGACGAGAAAATGAGAATTACACAAAAACCTAGGGGTGTTGAAAGTGCTTTTTTCATTATTGATCAACCTCACTATCCCTTAACCATAAAGACAAAAAGCATGAACATAATGAGTGTTGGAATCGCCGCGATCTTCAGAAATGTGCCCCACTCATTCCAAGTCGGCTTTCGGTCATTATAATAAATGATGTAAAAGAACGCAATCGCAATAACGGCGAGACAAACAATCAAACCAATCATCCACACTGTTATTGGGAAGCCACCCACCATAAAAAGAATGCTTTTCAAATTAAAGTCTGCAATCTCTCCATCGTTTTCAGTCATTAGGAATTGGATAGTATAATGCTTAGATGCGCCAGGGCTCACCGTTCCTAATCCTGATTCACTGATAACAATAGTTGATCCCATCACCATAAAGTCGCCAGCATCTCTAGAGAGTTGCCGATCAGCGTTATCATCAAAAACAGTAACAGAGGATCCTTTGATGTCCTTTGCCTCTTCAAAATTCATATCGATGTACAGCACACCATTGAAGACTTTGTCGTCATCATCGTTATAGATCCACTGCGCAGTGGATTCATATTTACCACCATCTTCTGCATAGTTATATGTTTCTAGTGTGGTGTGTTTAATACCAAAGGTATACTGCTCTTCCATTTTGCTAAAATACCTGCATTGGAACCGCCGAGTAGATGAAGCATTCATGCTTAAGAGACTAAATTCAATACCTGTGTCAGTTACCTTAAAGTTCTTTCCTGCTTCTAAGATAACGTTGTCGTTGCTTACATCCTTAACTGTGACACTGTCAACATCAGGGCTTGAGTTCTCTGCAAATTCAATTAAGACATCGATATCGTATAAGGAAGCATTCTGTGGATTAATGATTTCAATACCAGTCTCATATTTTGACTCATAGGAATACCACGTCCAATCGAATTTTTTGTATTGGTGATATTTTGTTTCTCTAGTGACTTTAATATCGTTAGAAGAATTGATAGTAACGTTTTCTCCATAGAGGTCTAGTTTATTAGGAATGTAAGAGGTATTCTGTAGTAGTGTTCCATTGTTGGTATACGTTATATTGACATAGGAAGTGCTTGCTGCACCCTCGAAATAGAGCGTATCTCTAAGAAGGGTGACAGTGCCGTTTGACACAGAGCTATTGCTGGGCACAAGAGCAACGCTTGCTATAGATGAGTTTGTATCTGATTGTCTGGTTTCTGCAGTGACCACTAACGCAGGACAGATAAGAAATACGCCATCGGCTATTTGTCTCCCATCTGCGCTATGCATTGCTTTGACTATTGGTGGGTTGCTACAGACTGTTTCCACATCTGGCGTTAAGGCATAGTCAAGGTTATTATTTACCTCTAGAATAGATCCTCTCACTACACTTAACCCATTAAGAATTTCAGTAAGGTTGGTCCCTTCGATAACATAGATCTTAGAGTTATTCATAGTATAGGATTGATTGTGTATCTCATCATACGCTGCATCATAGATGCGCATAGTGTAGTTCCCTGTAGGGAGTAGAAACTCCCGTTCCCCTCCAGGAAGAATGCCGCGCTCAAACCAACGGCTGGATCCATTGCGGTTGATTGAAATCATATAGTAATTGTCGTTTTTGTTTCCAAAGAGCCATGAGTGATAGGTTAGTCCAAGATCTAAAAAGAGGTAGGTGCTGTTTACGGTAAAATTCTGTTGGAATAATTCCATATCGTAGTAATCTTTTATTGTGACATTAATGAGGTCTGTTTCATTGCTGCAATAGTATACATTGTTGGTGAGCCGAGAGCCATTGACATATACCTTTAACGATTCCCGATCGATACCAATGCCATCATTTGTATTGTAGAAATTAAAGAGTACGGTAGATTGGTTTTCAAGGTTGTTAAACGATTGGTTTTGATCATTCCATATACCAGACACGGTTATTTGGGTGTCATTTATATTTGAATTTGTTATTGAAAATTCACCCCAAATTGTGGTGTTTAGATAGGATAGGTTTGAGTTGGTTACATTAATGTTGCCCCACATATTAGCAAGCATATTGGTGATGTTTGTGTCATTGATGTTAACTTCGCCAGTGATATTGACGCTCACATTATTCATAGATGAATTAAGCATGGTAAACTCTGATTGCATTGTATTGTTGAGGTCGTCGAGCACAACATCTATTGCGTTAATTTCGCCCCAAATTGTGTTGTTAATATATCCAACAGTTGAGTTTGTTATATTTACTGCAGACCGTATATTGTTATTCATTGACGTAATATTTGAGTTTATAACGCTAAGTTCTGTAAGAATGGAGTTGTTCATTCCAGAGATGTTTGAATTTTGTGCATTTATTTTTGTGGAAATGGTATTTGTCTGAGTGTTGATCGTTGTATTTATTGCGGTTAATTCGTTCCATATACTGGAATTCATATGATTGACGATTGAATCGATGTTTGATATGGCGTTGTGTATTGAGGTGTTCATATTGGTTATGTTTGATCCAAGAAGGTTGATCTCTGTATGGATTGTGTTGTTCATATGGCTGATGTTTGATTGAAGCATTGAGAAATTAATGTTGATGTTGTTGTTGATTGCATTCACTGTTGCATTAAGCACAGAAAGATCGATATCTATTTTGTTGTTTATTGTATCAACAACGGAATCAACAACGGAAACTGCTGAATGGATCGAGGTGTTCATATTCGATATATTGGATTCAACAACATCTATTCTGAATTGTAAGGAGTTGTTCATTCCAGAGATGTTTGAATTTTGTGCATTTATTTTTGTGGAAATGGTATTTGTCTGAGTGTTGATCGTTGTATTTATTGCGGTTAATTCGTTCCATATACTGGAATTCATATGATTGACGATTGAATCGATGTTTGATATGGCGTTGTGTATTGAGGTGTTCATATTGGTTATGTTTGATCCAAGAAGGTTGATCTCTGTATGGATTGTGTTGTTCATATGGCTGATGTTTGATTGAAGCATTGAGAAATTAATGTTGATGTTGTTGTTGATTGCATTCACTGTTGCATTAAGCACAGAAAGATCGATATCTATTTTGTTGTTTATTGTATCAACAACGGAATCAACAACGGAAACTGCTGAATGGATCGAGGTGTTCATATTCGATATATTGGATTCAACAACATCTATTCTGAATTGTAAGGAGTTGTTCATTCCAGAGATGTTTGAATTTTGATTGTGTATTGTTGTAATGATTGTATTAGTCTGACCATCTATTGTGGTGTTTATGGCAGTTATTTGAGAAGATATAGAGTTATTCATAGATGAAATATTCGATTCCAACATCTGGAAATCTATGTTTATTTTGTTGTTAACAACATCTATTGTTGAATTGATGCTTGTGAGGTTAGACCAGATATTATTATCGAGATTTGCTACATATGATTCTATTATCGAATAATTTGACGAATAACTGTTAATGAGGTTTGTTATATTTGTTTCTGTTGCAGTTAGGTTGCTAGTGATGGCTGTAGTGATTGAATCGATCGAAGAATTTGTAATGTTTACGTTTGAGGTGATGTTCATAGAAAGATTGCCCACTGTAGCGTTAACTGCATTAATCTCTACAATGATGTCTCTGAGGTCGTATCCTTGTATCCAGTAATAGGTATCATCAGTGACCGAGATAGTATCTGTTGTTGTGCCCTCGTATGCATCGGTTGCTGGATCATAGTAATCCATAGTGATATTGTATTCTCCATCTAGGACATTCCAATAAAAGGGCTCGTATGGGTAAAGATATTGAGAATACGAACGCGATCCGTTTTCTATGGTGAATTTTATAATGGAACTATTCATATTCTTTACAGAGAAACTATTCCAGTCAATGGGGACGTCAATAAATTGATCGGTTTCTGATATTGTCACAGAAGAATACGTATCATCTGTAGGATATATTTTATTATCAAAGTAATCATCAATACGATAATAGATGGTTTCTCCAGTGTAGGTGTTTGGGTAGAGGTTATCATATGTGCGGTCAGAGTCAGTTAAAGGCAAGTCATTGTCCGCATATATCTTAAAAGAAAGTGGGTTGATGCCAACCCCCGTATTGTTATTGTAAAAGGTGAAATATGCATTTGTTGCATGGTGACCCGATCCACTGTAATCTGATAAATAGAGAGTTCTATTTGAAAAGAACGGATTGCCACCATATGTGAAGTTTATGTTGATATAATATATTCCTGGCGTCATTGTTGTTGTTGAAAAAGTATATCTGTATAATCCATTCATAACATAATAATCTAACTCTGTCCCAGAAACTACACTATATGTACTATTGAGTATTTTTGTAGTAGCCCAGATTGAGCTTACTGGTTCTCCATCAGCATCAGTGATGGCTCCATCAGCAAAAATATATTGACCCACTTGTAGAAAGACAGGGAAATTGATTTGGAAAGAGGCGTTTCCGAGAACATCAAATGTTATTGTAGGTGATGCGTTCCAAGAAGAACCATCATATGTATGAATGGTGGCTGTTAATGTTCCTATTGTTGGATAATCGCTAAGAATTGTATAGTTTGCACCTGTATCATTGCTTCCATTGAGATAGGTCATAGATTGATTAGAATACCATGCACCCAAGGTGACATTGCAATACACTGATTGCGTGTCATTATCAACATCTGAGAGTTGAATGGTGATATTAAATTGCGTATCTGATTCATTACCGCTTGAGGGGGTAACTGAAGGAGTTTGTAATTCAGGTATTGAATTTGTTTCAAACCAATAAATTGCACTAGTAGTGTTTGATCCATCTGAAACATTTATACGCCACCAATATTTAGTGTTCCAACTGTTTGCAGCTGTAAAATCCCAGTATGCGGTATCGCCTGGACTCATACTGCTGTTTGTTTGGTTATCAGACCATGAACCAGATTCATTTGTAGAGAAGGTAACTGATAGTGTGTCGCTTACGTCTTCATCATCTACAGTTATGCTAACTGTTGGTTGCAGTGCCGAAAGAATGCTTTGATTAGTTGGGGAATATGTATCAATCGTTGGGTTTTCATTGTCTGCTGGGTTATCTTGCCATTGTAAAGCAGGATATCCTGTATTACCGTCTCCGTCTACATTCCAGCTTGTTGCATCCCATACATCACTAAAATCCCATCCACTGTAACAATTCGGATAACTAGCACTATAATCAGTCATATCAGATGTGTTTCTACTAGTTGCCTGGCTGTCTGAACATCCCGATGTTTGATTATTATAATAGTTTCCATCAAACTCATCAGGAGACCCTATGTCACCTATAAAAGCATGTGTATCTGATGTCCCAGTCACAAACCCCGTTGAAAAACAATTTTCCACTGAAATGTATATGCCAGTAGGAGGCATTAGTCCAATCATGCCTCCTACATCACTGGCTCCAGAAACATCGGCTGTAGAATAACAGTTTTCAACAGTTCCTCCACTCAACTGTCCAATCATGCCTCCAACATAAACGTGGTAATTGCTTGTCGAAGCCGAACAAGTCCCCGATACATAACACTCCGATATTTTTGTAGTGGCTCCACCCATACATCCAACCAAAAGACCGATACGATCATTATTATCGGACCATACACTGGTTATTGTGGCATCCAACCCAACATCTCTAATTCTTGCACCTGAATCGATGGCTCCAAATAACCCCCAATCACAAACATTATCGCCTGTAATAGTTATCTCTAATGATGTAATACTATGTCCATTACCATCTAAAACTCCTGTGAATGGTGATCCCCAGTCGCCTATTGGATCGAATCCATCCCCTCCATTCCAACTACTCGTATCGCTAGCATCGATGTCACTAATCAATTCAAAACTACTACTTGTATAATTCTCCATCTCTTGCAGTTGATACGCATTTTCAATCTCATATGGATCTAATGTTGTTCCGCTTCCACCAGCAAAGGAACCAACAACCCACATACGAAGGTCATTATATTCTCCTTTTTGTGAAGGAATCATGTACTGCATCACATTTTCTTCGTCAGCAATCACATCAACACTAAATGAACGAATAGTATAGCCCGTTGTAGTGTCTAAGAGCGTTTCTGTTTTTCCTAGCGTTGTTGCTTTCGCTTCAACAACATCGTATTGTGACGTTATTTCTGTTGATCCTCCATCTGCATAGAATTCAATAAGTGTTTTGCTCTCAGGATATGCGATGGTAACATTAACTGTTTTATTTTCTCCATACTGGTTATCATAGTTCATTAATGCTCTATCTACATAATAATCATAATCTGAATCATTATATTTATTCAACTGATACTTTACAGCAAGCAACTCTTGCTCATCTTCATACACATCTTGAAATGTTGCTACTGTTTCCGTTGTTGTTTCGTTTTCGAAGATAAGATCGTAGTCAAAGATAATGTAATTATAATGAGAGCGTACTGATATATTCCACGAAACATCAAAATTAGCGTTGCTATCAGTAAAATTATCAACGTCACACACATACCCCTTATCCGTCTTGTTTGTTGCCCAGACTTCTTTATTTGATATCTGAAAGCGATTGCTAGGATAAACACTTCCTTCGCTTTCTTCAGTTACTTCCCAATATTGTGGGAGGTTTGGTGGCACACCATTATAATTATAAATCTGTTGTTTGCAGAGGTAATAGTCACCACCATACAAAACAACATCCCCTACACTATAAAGAACGGTATTAGTTCCATCCCATTCTGTAAAATTAACAGCATCATCAAAGCTAATGGGTTCTTGCTGCGGTAGGTTCCCAAGTAGGTTGTTTAGATGTAGCGACCCATAATCTGCGTGAGTATAGTCTAAATAAGTGAGTGTTACCCAAAACCGCGCCTGGTCACCGTGCCATTCCTGCATATCATAGGTAAAATGCTCGGTAAGGTTGCTTATGTTGTCGGGAACAAATACTTGTTTCGCAGTAAGCGTTGTATTAACATATGAATTAGTAAGCCGTACCCCCTCTGAGGTCCAATGTGGCTCTAGATCTTCAAATGTAAGCCCTGTTGTTGTGATATTTCCTCCACCCTGTGTGGTAAATGTGGTATCTCCATCGGGCATCTCTGCTAACGTTGTTGTTTGTGGTATAAAAAGTGGAGCCATTGGTACTAGTATGAGCATCAGCAATACTGCAACTATTTTATTCTTATCATTCATCATAAATTCCTCTTTTTAGTTTTTTTTAAAATTTTTTAAAAAAGTAAGCGTAAAAAAGAAAATGAGGATTAATACCTCGAGAGAAAGTTGACATAACTGACGTAATCGGTTAAGAGACCGTAACTCGTACTGATTATAGTCTCATAGCCATAATTAGCCTCTACGGAAGGACCATCGGCAACAATAATTGCTCTCGCATTGTTACCGTTCACATAGATGACTGATTGTGACTCCCAGCCAGTGCCAGAATCCATTCCTTGGTCGTATATTTCATATCCTTGATCTTGATAAGTAGCCGTATAGTCGGTAACCACCTCTGTAGCAGTGAGTCCAGTGATTCCCCACATATCCATATGGAGGTTCTCAATGTGTGGCTCATGCTCTAAGAACGGAGGGTATTTGTCAAAGAAAAAACAGAGCGCTTCGTGTATCGTTCTTTTTGGAAAAGAGAGATGTTGAATATCAACTGCTTCATCTGTTGATGGCGAATCTAATATGTTTTCTGGATCGACCTCAGCGTTTTCGCTATTTCCTGAAAATGTAAAGAGAGATGTTCCGCCAATAGTTCCGCCTGCGATATAGGTAATGCCAATAACTGCTGCTACTAAAGCAACTACGACGATTGCTATAATGCCTACTGCTTTCAAGACTCCGCTCATTTTTTACCTCTTTTCTTTCTGTTTGATCGAGCGATAAAAACAAGTAGTGCTATACCAGCAAAGAGGGTTATAATTTCAAAACCAGGTGTGCTTGGTGTGTCATCAGGTGTATCAGTATCATCTGTATCGTCTGGATTTGGTGGTATAAATCCGCCGCCTCCACCGCCGCCGTCATCGTCATCACCGCTTCCTTCTGCTGCAGTTGTAAAAGAGAGATGTGTTGTATTGCTTTCTACGCCATCCGTTGCCGTAATGTTCCAACCATAGACTGTGCTATAATTTAACGGCGTTAACGCTGCTAGGGAGGCTGATTTCGTTCCATTTGATACACCATCTGCTGCCTGCAATACACCCCAAGATCCGCTTATATTGGTGGTTATATCATAATTCATTAAGTTGCCGTCGGGATCTGCTAGATCAAATGATAGTGCAGAAAGACTGATAGAAACCCCTGTCGTTTCATTGGTGGGGCTTATGCTCGTTATCTCTGGTGGGTCGTTATCGACGTTTCCCCAAGCAATGGTAACCATATCAGTATCGGTCGCAAGACTTTGATTGACAGTGACATTAGCAATATTCGTCACATAACCCTCAGTAACGCCCGTACAATTGTATATGGTCTTGTTATACCAGAATACTATGCTATCGCTCGCATTGAGCGCAGAGGTATAATTAAACGTTCTCCAGCACGTATCGTGAGTAAGAGTAAAGCCTGTTGTTTCGCTAGCGTTTGTTTCCCAACCACCAGCCAACTCATAGAAATCGTGACATTCGCAATTGAATTTTGTATCATTAATAAGCACCCAGTCAAAGTCCACATTTCCTGTATTGTTTACCCAGATTGTATAATTAACCTTAGCTGAGGTATTGCCTGCTTCAACACTTGAGATATTTGCTATCTTTTCTATACTTATCTGTGGATTTGGAGGCGCTACTGTTGTTGTAAAATGATAAGTGTCATTATCCCAGTTACCGTTACCATCAGAAACATTAGATGACCAATAATACGTTGTTTCATACGAATCAAAACAACTTGGTGAAAGATATGAAAGGGGTCCATCGGACATATCAGTGTTCGTTCCTAAATCTACCCATGAACCTGATGCGTTTGTTCGAAATGTTTGATTCATCGTATCGCCTTCAGCATCGCTAATATTGATGCCAAGATCAGGGTTACGGGATTCTCCAGTTGCGCCATCTGATGGTGTTGGGTTGCTATTGACTGGTGGTTGATTTGCTTTTGTTGTAAACGTATATGTTGCATTTGTCCATTCTTCGCCATCTGTTGCATTCACATAAACGGCATATGGTGTAGAATAATCCATTCCACTTAAAGATACTAGAAAACTGCTATTTGCCGCATGATCTGTCCAGGTGCTTCCACCTGCTGTTGCTGCTACACACTGTATAGTAACGTTGAGTAAATCTCCCTCAGCATCATTTACTGTGACATTCCAATCAAATGATAGATCTTGATTTGTTGCCCCGTCTGTAGGATTTTCCCCTATTTGTGTTGGTGCATTATTTGATAATGGCGCATCATAAGATTCATAAAAAATCCAAGATTCGTTAAAATTATCGCCAGAATCGCTTCTTGCATCTCCGTATGTGGTGCCTACACCGTGTTTATTTGTGTTTATGCTATAAAACATATAACTGGTATGATATTCCATACCACTATTTACAAAAACTCTACCTGCACTATCGGCTCCACTTTCATCTAAAGTCGTGGAAGAAACATTAGAAAAAGACCAGGAAGAAGCATCTGTTGGAGTTGAAGAATACCCTCTTCGAACATAATGGTTGTTTGATCCCTCCTCATAATGTAACAACGAGAATAGCGTCGATTCAACACAATGAAGATCTAAAGTCCAACCTACATTTGTTTCTCCAGTTATGATGGTTTCAGTCCAGTTATTCTCTAACCCTCTTGTCTTTGAAAGTATAGATATCTTTGATATTTTATTATCTACTCCTTCGAGAGTTCTATTAAATAAATAAAATATATCGTTGACTGGATCAAACGCGATGTCTGATCCTTCCTCCCATCGAGGATTTTTGTATGAATCCATTGATAATATTTCAGAAGGCAAAACAGGAAATGAATAAAGGCATGTGTCTGCGGATGTATTACATGAACTGTAGGCACCATTATTATTCTTTATGTCATTTACTGTTGTCCAAAAGAAACTATGTTTATTATCCCAAGCAGTTCCTTTTGAGGAACTTGGAGCTAATAGTAAAATATCTTCATTATCATTCTCATCAGTAATCCATTGATAATCACCATAAAACTCTTCACAAATGGTCCTAAAATTCCATGTTGATCCGTTGTCTGTACTCCAACAAGCCGTTTGTTCATCTCCTGAAGTTCCACTTCTTAAAAAAATACAATATGTATTATCGAGCGCAACATGGCTTATCTGATATGCTGAATCATCTTTTAGGGCAGTTAAATTAACTGGATTGTTCCAACAAGAAGGATCATCATATTGAAATGAATCGGTAGTTATGTTATATGCACTTCTTACAGAACCTATATGATATCCTTGAGAGTCTCCACTATGTCCACCATAGACTATCCAAATATGACCATAATTGTCCAAGTTTGCATTTATACTAATATGATTTTCATAGTATTGGTTACCATTCCATTGTTCTCCTATTGTATAAAGGTCGTTATCAAATTCAAAAGATTCATCCCACGTGTTGTTTGTATGCCAAAATCTTTTACAGCATGCGTGAGTGTATTCTTCCATCGTCGTTTCATCAAAATAAAAAACATAAGAGACGTTATTTTCACTATCATAAACAATATTGTCTGATGTTGCATGACCTGGATGTCCAATTGTTGATCCATTATAATACATTGAATCATCAGGTAAAACTCTTTTTTCTAATGTCCAATTATATGCTGAATCCCCTAAACTAAATGGCATGCCTCCTGGACTAGTGATAAAGGAATACGTGTCATTGTCCCAATTCCCGTTATTGTCTGTTGTATTTGTCGACCAATAATAAGTTGTTCCATATGAGGTAAATGCTGTTGTTGTTTGACTATATGTCCCATTGCCAACCGTTGTATTTGACCCAATATCTCCCCAAGAACCTGTTGCATTGGTGCGGAAGGTGATATCCATTGTTCTTCCAGCATCATGTGAAATAGAGATGCTGAGAGATTTTGGTGGATTAAGATAAGGTTGTCCATTTCCAGGAGATGGATTGTTGTTAGTTGGTGGCACATCCTCTTCAGTGATAAAATAATAGGTGTCATTATCCCAGTTTCCATTGCTATCTGTAGTGTTTATGCTCCAATAATATGTTGTTGAATAGGCTGAAAAAGAACTGTTTGTTTGACTATATGTACCATTGCCCACTGTGGTATTTGATCCAATATCTCCCCAAGAACCTGTTGCATTGGTGCGGAAGGTGATATCCATTGTATTTCCTTCAGCGTGTGATATATCTATGGAAAGAGTTGGGTTTAAACTTTGCCCAGTTGCGCCATCTGATGGTGAGGGGTTAGAGTTAATAGGAGGAGTTGTTGCAGGATCTGTTGTGGTAGTGAATGAATAGGTGTCGTTCTGCCAACTTGATCCATTAGTAACATTGACGCTCCAATAATATGTTGTTGAATAGGCTGAAAAAGAAGTGTTTGTTTGACTATATGTACCATTGCCCACTGTAGTATTTGATCCAATATCTCCCCAAGAACCTGTTGCATTGGTGCGGAAGGTGATATCCACTGTATTTCCTTCATTTTCGTTAACGGTGATTGATAGCGTTGGGTTAAGGTTTTGTCCAGTTGCCCCATCTGATGGTGAAGGCGATGATATTGAAAGCCCTGGTGTCCCCTCTGAACCAAATGCAAACGTCGGTTCAGTGTTTTTTGTCCAATTGGCAACAATAACATAATCCCAATATTGATCTAAATTATTATCAAATGATCTGCTGCTTAGCATTAGTTCAGAGGGTTGATTAAATGGAGAAGCTGAATGTGTTAAATTTAAATAAGATCCTAAAACAGAACCTCCGTAATTTGTTTGATAAAAATTATGGTTTTGTGTATTAGTGTCAAAACAAACATGTGCAACCCATATTTCATCGATGGTTATGTCTCCATATGAATACATAGAATCCCATGTAGGACTCTCTCCATTTTCAGCATGCTTAGTGTTAAAATCCCCCTGTTGATCTTTATGACGTATCACAGTATAATTACCTGCGCCATCATTTATACCCCAAAGTCCGAAAGCTTCATTGTATTGATCCCCTAAATTCTCTGCTTTTAAACGAGCAACAATTCGTCTAGTAAAGTGATTATTTGGTGTTGTATTGTCAACAGTAGTCAGAGAGTCTGTGTCACCACTCCCATCATTCTGTAAATGGAGCCATCCATCCGAAATTTCAATAATATCAAAATCAGATCCGCTTGTGTCCCAGAGAGTGGTATTTACTGTTGCCTCACTGAAATCATCAAAAAAGAAGAATGTGTTTTTTCCATCACTTGCATCGCTAGCGCCACTATTCCCATAATACATATAGATAGTTGATTCGTTATAAGAATTATTTACCCAAAGATGAGCATAACTACCTGAAGAGATGTTAGCAATCCAATATGGCAGCAGATCACCATTTGAACGGGCAAATCGGAGATCGCTGAAATTGTCATTGCAGTGACCGCTACAATTTGCTACATTTCCTGCTGCTTTTGATATATTTAAGAATGTTTGATACCCTTCAAGATTGTTGGAAATAGTTATTTCTTTGCAATACTGCCAACTATCATTATACCACGTTTGAGCTTGGGCAGAATCTGTATATATTGGATTTATAACAAAAAAGCCAAGCAAAGTAGATGAAAGTAGTACCATAAACACAGTAAACGGCATCACCCGCGCTTTCACATTTTTTAATAAATTCCTT
>CAZVSU010000071.1:0-13128 GCA_964629645.1 uncultured bacterium
CTAGTTGGTTATCGTCTAGTTCTAGCCTACTCAAGTTTTTGAGATTATTAATCGATTCCGGCAGGCTTTCTAGCTGGTTATTCGTTAGCTTCAGTACATTCATGTTTCTAAGATCACAAAAAGATTCGGGTAGCCTTTGTAGCTGATTTTTGCTTAGATCCAGCACCGTCAAACTAGTGAGAGCTCCGATGGATTGAGGCAGGCTCTCTATGTGGTTATCCATTAATAGAAGACTCGTCAAGCTTGTCAGACACCCAATGGCAGATGGAAGTCTTATCAAACCGGTTAAATGTAGATCAGTGATCGAAGAGCCTCCTGACTCTAGCTCTGACTTCCACTGATCTGCTTTTTCCGCAAGCGGGGTCTCAAACGAAGGGGGAGTCAAATTTGGCACTTTCTGACAAAATTGATCGAGCACTTTATTTTCGACAATTTCTTCTCTTTCCTCTATGTGTCTCAGTGCGGCAAGGGTACTAAATCCCTTGAGAGAACCTTCGCGTTTTAATATCCTTTCTTGTTTGTTAAAAACAATGGCAATAGACCGACGCATATACCCCCGAGTTGTTTCCCCTTCTTTTTTTTCGTCGAGATTGTAGGGCTGAATAAAACGGGATAATCGACCCTTGTGAGTTTCGATTAAAAGATTTTCAGAACGACGAAATTTTGAGCAAACATCCCCTAAAGCGGTGTTTTCACTATACCAAAAAATTTCGATACGCGCGTCGTCTGGTAGTCTATCAATAGGGTTCTCATTGCTTATCAGAGTTTGGACTTTGTGGTGACGCCATTCTCTCAGCTTTCGCGAGGCGTGTAAAGTGCAGTAAGCGAGTGCGACGAGAGAGAGGGCTCCGAAAGCAACACCACAGATCGTGGTCACAGTGCAGCCGGACGAGATGAGACAAGCGACTCCTATTGCGGCTGCGCCGGCTCCGACGAGAGCAAATCGCTGACTGTTGTTATTAGCAAATTGATTTTGACTCAACTCTGTATTCATGAACGTAACTCCTAGTGAAACTTTAACCGATGAATGTAGATTGATTGAATTAAGATTGAATTAAGATTCTTGAATTCACCGGAAAGCACAGGGAAAGTTTGACCCCCTAAAATTAGAGGACATCCCGTGTTTGCGTCCGATTGAACCCGTATCTTAAACTTTGACGGGGATGCGCCCTGGACGTTTTGTCTTCACACGCGGGCAAAGTTTGATTATTAAGTAATAATTTGTTAAGATTAAAATTAATTTAAAATGACGGGTATTGATGCGAATCAAAAAATATATTTTATTATCTTTTACCTTTCTTTTTTGCGTTGGCGCTCCTCTTGTGGCTGAATCGCCGGGCGAGCCTCCCAAAGAGATGGCGACGCCCGACCCTTTGTCGCTAAAGTCTCAATGGTGGGAATTTTTTGATGTGAGGGGAGAGGCTTACACCCAGCAAGCGGAAAAATTCAAGACTCATCTTTATGATCTTCTCAGCAAGCTTGAAGGGGATCAAAAAGATACGGCATCGAGTCTTATCCAAAGGTTGGCCAGCCATGTCGACGAGCTCCCTACCTTTCGGGAGCAAAACCCCGACATACCTGCCGTTAAGCCCTTTTTTGACTCCTATACCTTGAACCAGCAAATCGATCTAGCCAAACAGATCTCGAACCTTCGGTCCACGCTGAGCAATGAGAAAAAAGAAGAGAAATTCCTTTCAAACCGCAACGGCAAAGTAGCGAAGCACCTGGATAAGCTCATCATTGCATACCGGGATCAGACGGAAGAGACGTTTCAAAAGTTCATGACGGGATTGGAAATCCTCAACACGCGCTTCACCCTCGCCATAAATGACCAGAAGCTGCGCTATGTCAAAGAAAACCGAGCGATTCTCGAAAAGGCGATGAAAAGAGCGGAAGAAGAGCTCAAATACGCGCGCTCTCATAGTGATTTTAGTCAAATCGATATCAACGAAATCGCCGCCGATTTGTCCGATATGAAGGGAAAGCTCGAACAGGCGCGCAGCGGATCGTTGATTTCTGAATTGAGAGCAAGTCCCAACTACGACAACTCCTATCAAGGCAAGCTTAAGGCCTCGCTTGAACAGCTGGAAGAGTACCAGCTCAGTATTAGAGAACTTTCTGCCGAGCTTTCTGTCCTTTTTCAGGAAGTCAAGCTTTTGATCAGCAAACTCAACCTCGATGAGTATGAAGGGTCGCTTGACGATCTGAAAAACCGTTTTGTTCAACTTTCGTCTCAACTCGACGCAATTAAAGCGCAGGCAAACCAATGGGATCAGCGAAACGATGAAGAGTTCAGCCGGTTCGATAAATTCGTCGACGGGGAAGAGGAGTCGTCGAGGGATGCGGAAAAGCTGGGCCAAAAACGGGCGAAAAAAATTCAGGAAAACCGAGTCCTTCTCAATCAAATTGATGAAAAGATCTTCACCACAAACTACATGATCGAACAGCTCGACCAAACAATCCTTGCTCGCCAGCCCGCCCCTTTCCGCGTTTGGACACAGTCAGTGGATACTGTCTTCAATTGCTGCGAACAAGTTTTGGGGTGGTACGATCAGCCTCTCTTCCGCGTCGGGGATCAGCCGATCACAGCGCGCGATGTTGTGAATGGATTGATTGTTCTTGTCGTCGCTTTTTTTCTATCGGTTTTTGTCAGGCGCCTCATTGCAAAAGGATTTGAGAAAAGGCGCCTCTCTCACGGATTCATTTACTCAATCAACCGCCTCGTTCACTACTCGATCATGCTGGTGGGCGTTGTTTTTGCCCTTTCTTCTGTGGGGCTGGACTTTGACCGGATTTATCTTGTGATTGGTGCTCTCGGTGTGGGAATCGGATTCGGTTTGCAGGGGATCGTCAATAATTTTGTCAGCGGTTTGATCATTCTGTTTACCCGCAATTTTAAGGTGGGCGATCTGATCAATTTGGAAAATGGAGATCTCGGCAGCGTCACGGCGATCAATGTTCAAAACACCATCATCCGCACCTTTGACGGCGTCGATGTCGTGGTCCCTAACTCCAATCTCGTCACCACCAAGTTTGTCAACTGGACGAGGAAGGATCCTTATAAGCGGTTTAAGGTTCGATTCATCACCCCTTTTGGCGTCGACAAAGAAAAGCTACGGGCTGCCATTCAGGAAGCGGCAGAAAAAGTGCCGTCGACAGCCGGACAGGCAAACGGCCTTCCCGATCCGGATCTTTGGCTCGTCGAATTTGGCGAGTATGGCCTTATATTCGAACTTGTCGTTTGGGCGAATATGTTCAAGTCGGGCAATCACGGCGCCATCGGAACTTCCTATGTGTGGGAAGTGGACGACGCCTTGAGACGGCATGGCTTCAAGCTTGCCTACCCCGTCTGGCAAACGATTGAAGACGTCCCCTAGACAGCTTTCGCTTTCAGCCTTTCTTTTGCCTCTTCATCGGACATGATCTGCCCGAAATGTTCGAATTGAAGATCGACCACTTCGGCGTCGAGGTTTTTCACTTTTTCATCTGCGGCGCCGTAGCGCAAACCGATGAAGGGAATCTTCCGTTTCTCTGCCCATTCTGCAATCGGGATGATATGGGAGCGCTTATCATTGATGAATATAATCATTTTTGGCTGAATGCCCAGAGTATCGAGGAACGTAAACAGCGCCTTCCCTTTATGAGTGTTGGCGGTGAAAAGAGTCCCCCCTCTGAAGAGCACGCCCCGTCCATTCATAAAAAAAAGATCGTCCTGAGTCGGCGCTGTCCGGCTTAAATCGATTCCGACGCTTGCCAGCTGTTGATTCGTGCGGGTCGACATCCCGAGACCGCGAGTCGTCAGTCCCATGACAGAAAAGCCCTGCTCCTGAAGATGACGCACGATCCGATCGATATTGGGCTCTACGAGCTGCACCTTCGTGATATTTTGCACAGACATCCAATCGGCCAGAGCCTTTTCAAGCGCCTCGTCTTGTTCTAAGCCGCGGTCGATCCAATGGGCGATCCGGTGATGGAACCACTGATCGCTTCCAAGAGCCTGCACGGGCTCGATCAAAGTGTTGTCGATATCAAAGATCACAAGAGCATTCGGCTTGAGCACGGTGGTGAGCTGGTCCATGTGCATCACCTCGATGATCTCTCCGGAAAGGGGAGCGAGAAAAGCAAAAATTAAAGCAAAATAGCGGTTCATATAAATCCTCCTTTTTTTGGAAAAGTATAGAGATCATGAGAGATTGTCAGAAAGAGCTTTTTTTCGTTTGCGCCAAAAATCGGGGCCATAGTCAAATGTCAGCGGCTCTCCTCTCTTTACCGGGCGGTTTGTGAAAAAGATGGTGTGGAGAAAACGGCCTAAGACGAGGCACTGGGGCTGTAAGTTGGGTTCGTCGCTGTGGTTGATGAACCTCGTCTCGTTGCCTCCGGGCAGGGCGTCGATCATCATGTAACGAAACGACCAAAATCGGGTCGGATAATGGAGGCAGTAAGCGTTTTGATCGGGCTTTGTCCGCAAGTATTCTCTTACGATCCCTGTGTACTCTCCGATCCAGGTGTCCGCCTTCAAATCCTCTTCAGCAAAGAGTCCGTAGCCAAACGTCTCGTCGATGTAACGGACCGATACAGAGGCGATGGCTCCTTGGTCGATTCTCCGGGCATATTTTTCCCCCAAGGTTCTATTCTCCAGCCCGGGAAGTCTTAAAATATAGGGGACGCTCTTGGCTGCTAGATGAAGTGTCGCATAATCGCGAAAGCGGATCGCGTCGTAATAGGGGATGCTGAAAAGCGCGCGAAACTCATCGGGGGTGAAGGGCCTTGGATGTTGGGCGCTTTTCGTCTGAATCAAGATCTTTCGCTCCTCATGAACCGAGAGCGCCGCTTCGCACTTTTTTCGCCCCATAAAGCGGGCCAGCTGCAAGGGGGTCAGCCCTTCAGAATTGCGCTCGGTCATCAGCGCTTCATGGCCGGCGAGCCGCTTCGCTTCGTTTGGCCGATTATCGAGCACCGCCATGTGCAGGAGGTTGTTTTGTTTCTTTGAGAACATAACTTAAGGTTATACCCGGTTCGAGACCAAAATCACAAGACGACAAATTTGACAATCCGCTGGCCGTCATGTAAGCTGTCCAGACCCCATTGATTTAAAAATTATGATGGGGAGTAAAGCTCTACTATTAAAATTTTAAGGGTAGAAGAGTCTTTACTCGTTTTTAATCAAAATTTCAAAATCTCCTTGCTAAAAAAGAATGTTTATGAGAAAATATTTATTTCAAAGGCTGTGAAGATATTAAAACTTACAATTTTTGCTAAATAAAACATAAAAAAGCAGGAGAAGAAACATGACTAACTTTGGTGATCAAAACCACGAAGTAAAAGTCGCCCAAGAGGCTCCTAAAAGGGAGTATGTTTCCATTACTGAAGCTGCTGAGATCAACAACGTGACAAGACAGGCGATTTATGTCGCGATCAAGTTGAACAAGCTCAAGGCTAAGAAGGAAGCGTCTCGTTGGACGATACACGTTAACGACTTGGAAGAGTACCGCAAGCAAAAGTACTCGCGTGCGAAATCAACTTTCGACGGAGAGCTATTGTTTGACAATGAGAGAGGCTTTTACTCTGTGAAGCAGACCGCTGAAATGCTCGGCGTTCCTGTGCAGAAAATCTACTATGCCACTCGTATTGGAAGACTTAAGGCGCACAGACGCGGGTCTGCATGGGTCATTCATGTCGACGATATCAAAGGGTATCGCGAGTCGATCGTGAAAGCACATCCAAATCAAGCAGAAGCGAGCTAATCGTCAACTGCTGAATGACGCAGAGTCCGGCATCAGGTCTCTGCGTTTTTTTTTGCTTGATGAGCAATTGTCCCTAATTCCGTTTTTTCATATGGTTTGATCAGTCATGATCAAACTTTTTTTTTGTCTCACCCTTTTGTTTCCGCCTCTCGCTGCCGAGATTGAATTCGGCATTCGTTTTCCCGTTCCGGAAGGAAGCGGACTTGAGCCTTACTCTCAAGCTGTGGCTGGCGACGAGGCCCCAAAGCTTGTTCACGAGGCGGGCCGGGCGCGTGCCGCAGCATGGGATAAGCTCAACATTCCTAAGATGCAGCAATCACTTGCGGGCAACCGAAGACTTGACGAGCTTTTGAGCGCTTTGAATTTGCGATTTTCCCATTTTTCTTTGTTCGGCCAAAAACTTGTGGCGGTCTACAACTGGTCAAACGCGGCAACGGGCATGCCGGATAGGGAATCGGATGAAGCGGCGCGCGTCTTGGTAGAGGAGGTCAGAACCACCTTTCGCGATGCTTTTGATGGCGAAGGGCTAGAGTGGAAAGTCTCGTTCACGCCTTATCCTCAACTCGTTGGCGAGGTGCAAGGGCGCCCTATTGCCGTCATTGATCAGCGCGAACCTTTGTTTTTTGTCGTCTTGAAAGAGGGGGCGCGTTTAGGCGATCTCGAACGGCTGATTTTGTTGCAAAAGGGGAGCGGCCCGGATCCCAAACCGCTCAAACCTCTGGCGAAGGAAATGATCATTTACGGAGAGCAAAAGTGACGACAGCCGCCCTTTTAGCCGCCATATTTTTTCCTCTCGTCGTCTCTCCTCTCTTTCTTCTTTTGCAGAAAATGAAAGGGCAAAATTTGGGGCTCGTTTCTGCAGTGATTGCGTCCATCTCTCTCGCCTGCGTCCTGATGCTTTGGGCCAGGCTCCCCACCCAAGGGTCTTTGGCCGTCATGATCCCTTGGGCCCCCAATCTCGGGGTGAATCTCTCATTTGTTGTCGACGGCCTCTCTTTATTTTTTGGGATTCTCGTGACGGGGATGGGAGTTCTCGTTAACTTTTATGCCAATTTTTACATGGATTCCGAAGAGGAGGGAATCGGCCGTTTCTACACCTGTTTGACCTTTTTCATGGGGTCGATGCTCGGCGCCATTTTTTCTGATAACTTAATGCTTCTTTACCTTTTCTGGGAGCTGACCGGGATCGCCTCTTATCTATTGATCGGTTACAACAGGGACTCCGAAGAGGCCTCCGGCAACGCGAGATTGGCGCTGCTCGTCACCTTTTTCACCGGATTTTTCTTCTTTATCGGAATCATTCTTGTGGGGATCTTAGACGGAACCTATCGCCTTTCCGAAATTGTTGACAAAGGAATCAATTTTTCAACCGATCCTATCTGGGGAACGATGATCGCCTTTTTCTTTTTAATCGGGATTTTAGGAAAATCGGCGCAAGCGCCCTTTCACTTTTGGCTTCCAAAGGCGATGGTGGCTCCCATCCCGGTGAGCAGCTATCTGCACGCCGCGACGATGGTCAAGCTCGGCATCTACCTCACTGCGAGAGTCTATCCCATCTTGGTCACAAGCGACATTTGGTATCCTCTTTTGACATCGGTCTGTTATGCGACCATGCTTTTTGGCGCCGTTTTCTCGCTCCTAGCAAACGACTTAAAGGGAATTTTGGCTTATGCGACCATCAGCCAGCTCGGATTTTTTATCGGTTTCTACGGGATGGGAGGAGAAGAGGGGGTGCGCTTCGATTTTGTCCATATCTTCAATCACGCGCTCTACAAGGGAAGTCTTTTCATGTTGGTGGGCATCATCACAAAAGCAACCGGCATTCGCGACATCCGTTATCTGGGAGGTCTTTGGAACAAACTTCCCCTTACGACCTTTTCATTTTTTTTGGCTGCCGGCGCCATGGCAGGTGTTCCGGGAACGACCGGTTTTTTGAGCAAAGAGTTGATTCTCAGTGATATTTTGGGCCGTGAGTGGACGAGCGGCATGATTTTGATTTTCGTTCTTTTGATGACCGCTCTTGTGTTTAAAGTGGCTTTTTCGGCCCGCCTATTTTTTCATCTCTTTGTGAGGCAGAAAGGAGTCGGAACATTTGACGTCAAGCGACCTTCTCTTTTGCTTCAGATGTCTCCCCTGATTTTAAGCTCGGCGGCATTTGTTTTCGGCGTTTGGCCTGTGCCATTGGAATTTCTGACGGGCAGTTTTTTTGTCTCTTCGCTGCACTTGCAGCAACCCATTGACATCGAGCTTCTTCACGGCCCGGCGGTCGAAACTTTTGTCAGCTTGGGCATTCTAGCTGCCGGGGGACTCCTTTTTTATGCAGCGGAGCGTTCGAATCTTTGGTGGGCGGACCACAAGGTGCCGGATTGGGGCGGATTTTGGGAAAAAACGTTGGATCTTTTGCCCATGAGGGCAGAGGCAGTGACCCGTTTGGTTCATCCTTCAAAACGAAATGTTTCCATTGCCCTTCTTCTCATTGCCTTTGCTGCTGCGTGCGCGGTTCCCTTTAACAGCAGCCGGGTCTCTTTGGATCTTTTGGCATTCGATACCGTTCGTCTCGCCATCAGCGCTCTTGTGGTGATTTCCGCCTTTGCAACGGCCGCTTTCCATGGCCCGATGGTTAAGCTTCTCTCTCTTTCGATCTCAGGATTTTTCGTGACGCTTTATTTTGTCTTTTTTGCAGCGCCTGATTTGGCGATGACGCAAATTCTTGTGGAAGTGATCACGCTTGTCATCTTAGTGATGGTCTTTTCTGTGACAAGAGGGGACATCCATATGCCGCTAAAAAAACTCTCTTTTGTTTTTAGAGTGATGCTCTCATCGGCAGTAGGCCTTGCGGCGGCTTGGGCTGCGTGGGCCTTCCACAGCAACCCTTTGACAGCTCCTTTGCCCCCTTTCTTTTTCGACAATAGCGTCTCTTTGGCGAGAGGAAAAAATTTGGTCAACTTAATTTTGGTGGACTATCGAGGCTTAGATACTCTCGGTGAAACTGCAGTTCTTTTTATCGCGGCCATCGGGGTGTGGGGCATGCTCCGGATGAAAACGGATCTTCTCCGCGATATCGCATTGATCCCGTCGGCAATATTGAAAGCGCTGGTTCCCCATATTTTTGTTTTGATCAACGTTTTAGCGCTCTATCTTCTGATGCGGGGCCACAACCATCCCGGAGGAGGATTTATCGCGGGGCTTGCCACAGGGATTTCCATGATCCTTCTCTGCATGATCTATCAAACCGGCCACATCATCACAACGTCTCAGCTTAATTTGACCCGCGTCGGGGCGATAGGGCTTTTGTTGGCGAGCGCTGTGGCCCTTTTCCCATTGCTTAACGGGCAAATGATGCTGACCCATTACGTATGGAATGTCCCGACGCCCCTTTTGTTTGACGTCGGGGTCTACCTCGCCGTTGTCGGTGTTGTGCTGAGACTGTTTATCAGCCTGAGAGCGCGCTTAACAGGAGATCAATAGGATGCCCTTTGACAGCATCGTCATCATCTTCGGCCTTTTTGCCGTCGCGTCCTTCCTTCTTCTGGACAGGAGTCTCATCAATGTGATTTGCGGCTTTGTTTTGATTTCAAATGGAGCGAATCTATTTCTTTTATCCCTAGAAGGAGATCCCGAGGGAAAGCAGGCTCCACTCATGCAAGGCAGCGACGCGCTCTCCATGCCCGATCCGTTGCCGCAAGCGATGATTTTGACCGCGATTGTGATCGGACTTGGGATGCTCGTCTTTTTGGCAGCTTTGATCTATGAGGTTCATATCGTGGAAAAAAGAGGGGTCAGAAAATAATGGGTCAAAAGCTTGTGCCTGAACTTCTTTTCATGATGCCCTTGCTGTCGGCTCTTTCGTTATTTTTATGGCACACGCCGACGCTCGCGAGGCGAGGTGCAGCGGCCGCTTTCTTTACCCTGATTTTTGTCCTTTCGATCATCGGGTTTTCAGGAGCCCTTTCAGGCGAGATCCAGGTCACACTCGCCGGAGGGTGGATGGCGCCGTTCGGGATCGTCTTGGTCTACGACATGCTGTCAGCATCGCTGCTGCTCGCAGCAAACCTTGTTTTTCTAGCGACTGCGCTGTATAGTTTCGGCGAAGAAAAGATCGAAAGCGAAAAGCTGACGAAACTCCCCTTGCTCTTTTTTCTTCAGACCGGCGTGACGCTGACGCTTTTGACGGGAGATTTTTTCAATCTTTTTGTCGCTGTCGAAGTGATGCTCGTTTCGTCTTATGCCTTGATGACGTTGACAGCCGACCTTAAGGAACTGCCGAGAGCCTTCAGTTATATCATCCTCAGTATGACAGCGAGTTTTCTTTTCCTTGTCTTGGCCGGCTCCATATACGGATATACCGGCCATCTCAATATGGCGGCGATCGCCGAGTCCCTCCAGGGGAAGGGGAATGAGCCCTTTGTAGTGTCGATAGCGCTTATCGCCTTAGTGATTTTTGGGTTGAAATCAGGGGTTTTCCCTCTCTATTTTTGGCTGCCCGACAGCTACCCCATCCTCCCCCCAAGCCTTGCGGCCCTTTTTGGAGGTGTCCTGACAAAGGTAGGCGTTTATGTCTTGATCCGTCTTTTTGTCACAGTGTTGCCCCACGATTTAGGCTCTGTTTATCCCATCATCGCGATTCTATCGGGGTTGACTATGCTGCTCGGAGTGATCGGAGCTGTCGGGAAGCAGACAGTCAAAGGTGTTCTCTCCTATCATATTTTGAGTCAGACCGGCTATATGATCTTTGCACTCTCGCTCTTCACGCCGGCAGCTATCGGAGCCGGCCTTTATTTTATTATTCATAACATCTTGGTGAAGTCCTCTCTTTTTCTTCTTGGCGGCTTTGGCGAAAGGGTGGCAAAGAGCGATGAACTCGGGCGTATGGGAGGACTTTGGACCCTTTTCCCTTTTGGAGGGCTTCTCTTTTTTATTCAGGCGATGTCGCTCGCCGGCATCCCTCCTTTAAGCGGGTTTTGGGGAAAGTTTTTGATTCTTTCGGAAGGGCTCAAAGGGGAGTCTTGGATTTTAGTGGGGATCGGGGCGCTGACAAGCTTTTTTACCCTTTTCAGTATGATCAAAATTTGGACAATGGCTTACATGGGCAAGCCCGTACAGGAAAAGAGCGCCTCCTTCTCGGGACTCATCGCCTCTTCTTGCCTTCTGGTTGCGGGATCGCTTATTTTTGCATTGGCCCTTGAGCCGTCGACAAATTGGACAAAGGAGGCGGCCGAGCAGGCTTACCAGACAGGCCGCTATGTTTCTTCTGTCTACGGCGCAATAGGAAAAGGAGACACTAGGTAATGGCAAAAGCTGTCACTCGCATCGCCTATTTTTTTTGGTTTTTGGTTGTATTTTTGATCGCGTTTATTCAGGCCAACATAGCCGTGGCCTACATCGTTTTATTTGTGCCGAACTCAAAGCTCTCTCCCTCGCTTTTTGACTACGACGTTTCCGATATGACATCATCTGAAATCCTCTTATTCACCCAGTGTCTGACGCTGACCCCCGGTACGGTCACGGTCGATATCAGCTCCGACCGGAAGTGGATCAGGGTCCATTGTCTTGACTATCGAGAGCCCCAAAAGGTAAAAGCTGCGATCTCAAAACAATTGAAAACCCCCATTTTGAGGTTCATGCGATGATGGAGGTGTCCTTGCTCATTGGAGAGATTGTCCTCTGCCTCTCTTTTTTTGTTGCGCTGATACGCTTTGTCAGAGGGCCTGACACCCTCGATCGCATCTTAGCGTTTGATTTGATGTCGGTCTGTATTGTCGGCGCCGTCGTCATTTTTTCGATTCAAGCAAGTTCAAGCGTCTATCTAGAGACGCTGCTGATTTTTTCATTATTGGGCTTCGTTACGACCGTTGCCTTTATGGACAGTCTTTTTAGGGGCAGGAGGAAAAAAACGCATGATTGACATTCTGACGGTCATCATCTTGGATATCGGCTTGTTTTTTATTTTGCTCGGCAGCCTCGGCATCCTAAAGCTTCCCGACAGCCTTTGCCGCGCGCACGCCCTCTCGAAAGCCCTAACACTTGGGATTTCTCTCATGCTGATCGCCCTTTGGATCCACTTAGGGGACGCCCTCTCAGGGGTGAAAATATTTCTCACGATTGTCTTTTTATTCTTTACGATCCCTCTTTCCGGCCATATTTTTGCCCTCTTCGCCGTCAAAAATTCAGAGAAATCGTAAATTTATTTTATCTTAACACTTAAGTTTTATCATTTAAGTTTAATCAAACTAAACGGACATAATATGTTAAATCCTCTCCCTCCCGTAATTTCTGCAGTCAAAAGCTATTTCCATGCTGTTGTCAACACGTCCAAACGTGTGGTGTCGGCAATCTATCATGTGGCAGGAAGAGCCTTTAAGTCTTTGCAGGAGGCATGGCAGCACCGGAGCAATTTGAGGCACCGAGTGGTACGGCCGGTCTCACTTCCAAATGATCATGCTCCAGACGAGCAGGTGTCTCGTTCTTTTTTGATGGGGCAGATTGATGTTCAGTCTCAAATTTTTCACGATAAGCTGGATACAAATGGCGAAATCACGGACGAAGCAGCCGCTGCTGCCTCCAAATTGAGCGAGGCGGCGACAATATTGTTGGGACGTCATTTTGAGACTCTTGACGAAAGCCAGCGAATCCTAATAGTCGCGGCACAAGAAGGGGTCAACGGCTTGATCGACAAAAAATTTCAATCCTTTAATGAGCAATTCCTCGATTGGTCCAAAAAAGAGTTGAGCATTCACGATCAAGTCGCAATTCAAAGGTTGAAAGACTCGGTTCAAAAATTTGGGGATCAAATTAAAGACTTTTCCAATGAGACTATTCAGGCAGATCTCGAAAGGCTGACGGGACAGCTTCAGGCCCTTTTAGACGAAGCGAAAGGACTCCCTATACCCGATGACATGAAGGTTCCGTTTAAGGTGAAACTGATTCCCTCTGGGTTGGAACTAGACTTTCTTGAGCCCATTTCAATTTTGACATTTGGGCAACTGAAAGAAAAGATTGGAGAGAGAATCGGCCTGCTGGGGGGCGCTCTCAAGGTGGTCGTGGGAGGAAAATTACCAAGCGATGACGACACATTGAGCGAGTGGAACGTTGAGGAAAACCAGACGTTTCAATGCGTGGTCAGAAGCTGATCTCTGAAGACATAAAACCGCCGCCTTTAAGCGTGAGGATTTAAGCCGCTAAAGTTTTTCTTAGTCTACTAAAAGACGTCTTCAAATTAAGTCATTCGAAATTTGAAGACGTCCCCTAGCCCACTCGATCTACAAATAAACGACCCCCTTTTAAACTCCATGCTCCACTTGCGATCCTCTCTTGCTCATCATTTGAGTAATGAGATTTTTGCTTGAAAGCCCTTCAAAAGATAAGCGGGGAGGGTTTGCCAAGA
>CAZVSU010000072.1:0-9321 GCA_964629645.1 uncultured bacterium
CTCGCGATGGGGGTGCAAATGACCTACATCGACCCGGCGATCGCCCGGCTTTCCGCCTGCTTTCCCCTTATGCAAAAGGAGCGCCGCGCGCTTCCGACCGATCTCGAGATGGCTTTAGCGCTCGAAAACGAGCTTGGCAAGACTCGCCTTATCGCGGGGCAAAACTTTTTAAACACCGGCTCCGAAATTAAAGATGCCAAGCGATCGGCCGAGCTTTCGTGCGAGCTGGCTCCCCTTTTTCGCGACTACGGTCTCTACGGGGCCGCCATGATTGAAAAGTGGAGGCAAGGGAGCGCTCCAAGCTGGCAATCAAAGCTTTTTTTATCTCTTTATAAAGCGCATACGCAGTGGACCACCCCCTTCGACCACGTCAAAGCCTGCCTGGCTCAAGCCCCTTGCGCCGAAGATATGCAGGTGCATCTTTTCGGCCTTAATTTTCTTCCCCCTCTTTACCTGCATTTTTTTCGCGCCGTGGCGAAGGTGCTGCCGGTCCATCTTTACCTTCTTTCTCCTTGCGCGCACTATTGGGGCGACGCCGCGTCCGATGGCGAACTTAAGCGGCTAAGGAAGCAGTGGCGCGTTAAGGGTTTCTCCGAAGAGCAGCAGCTTGAATTGGAAGACTATTTTCAGGACCGTCACGTTTTGCTCGCCAACTTAGGAAAACTCGGACGGAAAATGTTGACCGCCGTCGACGAGGAAAGCGGCCTCGGCATCGCCCGTTACCAACCGGCAAGAGGCACTCTTCTCGCTCAGCTGCAAAACGATATGCTCGATCTGGCGCTTAGAGACGAAAAACTAGCCGTTGAAGAGACGGCTTCGATCGAGTGGCACGTCGCCCCGTGCCGGCGTCGCGAAATCGAGATTCTTACCCACAATCTCCTTTATCTGATCGATCGCGACGGCGTGAAGCCTTCGGATATTATCGTCATGGCGCCCGATATCACTCCTTACGTTCCGTTCATCCGCGCTTGCTTTGAAAACGGCGGCACTTCCTTGGATTATCAAATCTACGATTTGAAGCTGTCGTCTCAAAACAGCTTCATACAAGGGTTTCAGCAGCTTCTTTCTCTTCCGAAAAACCGGTTTGATGCCGTTTCTGTCCTCCAGCTTTTCGAACACCCCGCGGTGATGAAAAAATTGAAGTTAAGTGCCGGCGATCTCAAAACGATCGCGAAGTGGGTCAAAGAAACACGGATCAATTGGGGCCTAAGCGCTTCCCACAGAAACGAAGTGTTGGAGGCGCAGGAGCAGGGCGAAAACGGCGGCTCGTGGGAGAGGGGGCTCCATCGTTTGGTACTGGGACTGATCGCCTCGGATGATCCGTCTTCGGTTCCCTATGACAATATCGAGATGACAAGCGCTCCGCTTCTCAGCGTTGTTTTAGAGACAATGAATCGACTCAAAGAAGCGCTCTCCCCTTTCTGCCTTTCGGAAAAGAAGGCCTTGCACGAATGGGCGCGCTTGCTCAAGGAACTGCAGTCGGCTTTCTTTTCCGCTGACGGTTTGGGCGATCAGGCTGTTGAAGAAGAACAAAACTTGCTCGAAATCTTTTCCCGCTTCGAGCGGATCAAAGCGTTTGGTCCGGAAACGAAATTTTCCTGGGCTTTTGTAGAAAAGCAACTGGAAAAGGCGTTTTCCGAACAGTCCATGAACTTTCGCGAGTCCCATATCGGGGGTGTTAAATTTTGCTCGCTGCTTCCCATGCGCGCTGTCCCGGCAAAAGTGGTGGCTCTTATCGGAATGGAGGAGGGAGTCTTTCCGAAAATCGAACGCCCCTCCCCTTTAAATGAGCTGACGCGCCATCCTGAAACCGACTATGTTCCCAAAAGCAAAGATTATGACCGGTCGCTGTTTTTAGAGGCGCTTCTCTCTGCCCGTCAGACACTGCTTTTGAGTCACGCGGAAGAATCGGAGGAAAGCCGCCCGTCGGTTTTGATTCTGGAACTGATGAATGCTCTTGACAGCGCCTATCATCACCGAGGAAAGGCCATTTCGGAGTGCGTGAAAGTTGTCCATCCTTTCCGCGCCTCTGATCCCCTTTATTTCCAAAATAAGGCGGGCCTTCGCAATTTCAGCCCTCTCGACTTTGCTGCCGCTCGGTCGACGCTTGCGCCTAAGGAAAACAGGGCGCACTTCTTTTCCGAACTTCTTCAGGCAAAGAGCCCTCAAGCAAGCGGCGAGGAAAGCCTATCGCTCACAATAAGCGACCTGACCGCCTGTTCGAAAAATCCGTTGAAAATGTATTTCAACCATCACTTAGGAATGGATATTCAAGAAAAAGATGACATTTCCGATGAAGATCCGTTCTCGCTCGATCCCCTTGACCGCCACCATCTCAGACAAATGCTTTTCACGTCTCCGCTCGATAAGACCATAGAAGCCGGAAAAGAAAAAGGGCTGTGGCCCTCCAGCCTTTTTCAAGAGTGCGCGGTCGATAAATTTTCAAATGAAGGCCGCTCGCTCCAAGCTTATTTAGGCGGGCATGATTTAGCTCCGGACGATTATTTTACTGTTGAGTTTGACTTGCGCACCAAGTCGCCTCAAAAAGTGAACGAGGCGCTTTGGCTTGTCCCGGCGATGAAAGCAGGGCCTTTCACACTCACCGGCGCCTTAAAAGACGTGACAAAAGAAGGACTGTGCCGCATTAAAAACCACTCGATCCAGGATCTGTTTGAACTATGGCCGCAAATTTTGATCCTCAACCACCTGGCTCAAGTGCTGCCTGTTAAAACGCAGCTGCTCCTCACGAAAGAGCGGAAAACAGTGCCTTGCGCTGTAGAGGATCACGGGGACTGGCTCGAAAAGTACTGTTCGTACGTCGATGAGTGCCGAAGGCGCCCCTCTCCTCTTTTGCCGGAGTGGATCGATGATTTGATCAAAGGAAAATCCGTGGACGAAAAAGTCAGCCAGCAGCTAGCGCGCGACGAAAGGAAAACGCATAACAAAACGCTGCTCTATTGCATGCGCCGCAAACACATGGATGCCCTTTCGGAAGAGAATCAGAACACATGGAAAGAGGCGCTCAAAACGATGATTCCGCTCGATCACGCCCTTTTTCAAAAGGGGAGGCGATGACGACGTTTGATATCTTAAGGCGAGAGTCGCAGATTCATCGCAATATTCTTCTGGAAGCCTCTGCCGGAACAGGAAAGACATTTACCATTGAACATCTTTATGTCCGTTTGCTGATCGAAGAGCCGATTAAAACAGTCGACGAAATCCTTGTTGTCACGTTCACGAAAAAAGCGACGAGCGAACTGAAGGAGAGGATCCGCGCTGCGATTGTCAAGGCGCTTAGTGCCGCGGTATCGGGAGACAATGCATTCGATTTTTTGAACGCCGTTGATCCCGAAAAGACGAAAAGGCGTCTGCAGCACGCTCTCAGCGATTTTGACGATGCCATGATCACGACGATTCACGCGTTTTGCGAGCGCTCGTTAAAAGAGAATCACTTTGTCTTTGACGAGGCGTCGGAATCGATGCGCCAGCTTGCCGAAAAAGAAGAGCTCAGGAAAGCGGTGCACGATTATTTCCTCACGGGATTAAAAAAAGAGCGGGTCAGCCCGGCCCAGCTGCAAATCGTCTTAAACACATATCGCTCAGATGTTCGAAAGTTGGAAAATGCTCTTCTCAATCTGATGAGCAAGGGGCTCCAAATCATCCCCGGAAGGCCTTTTCAAGCTCTTTTTGACGATTTTTCCTCATTTATGAAAGAAAATGCCGGTCGTTACGATGCGGAAAAGCTCATTGAAGATTTTGAGACGCTGGCGCCTCGCTACAAAGAGACATGCATCGGAAGAAGCACTGAACTAAAACCGGAGATTCGCGAAGCCGTCGAACAATTCTGTGCGCTTTTTAATCAGAACAGTTGGTCGGAAAAAGACTTCGAGGGACTCCTTTCAAACGATTTGATCTACGCAACAAAGCTTGATGACTCCAAACCGAGAAGTAAAACCGCTTTACATGATGCACCCGCCGTTCATTATCCGGACTTTGTCAAAACCCTTCGAGAGGGGCTTTTGAGCACGATTCAAGAGGCGCGTCACCCGGGATCAATACTTGCCCTCATGGCGCACGATGGTTCTGATTACTTAAACAAATATTTGCAAAAGGAAGAGAAGTACCGTTTCGACGATCTTCTTGCAAATATGCTCAAAAGAGTCTCCGGAGAGGGTTTTGCAGAGAAGATGCGCTCGCAATATTCCGCCGTTGTGATCGACGAATTTCAAGACACCGATCCTATTCAGTGGAAAATTTTCAAAACGCTTTTTGTTGACGACCCTAAAAAAAGAGCGCATCTCTACCTTGTCGGAGATCCCAAGCAATCGATTTATGCGTTTCGAAGAGCCGATATTTACACCTACCTCTCCGCCGCCAATACTCTTGGAAACGACGCAAAAGCAGTTCTCAGCACCAATTTTCGTTCGGAGGCAAAGCTCGTTGAAACGCTTAATGCTCTTTTTTCAGAAAAAAATATCCCTCATTTTTTTCCGCTTCCCCGCATTCGCTCTAGTCTTTCTTGTCCTCAGGTGATTCCGGCGAAGGGATCGGAAAGCGATCGCTTAAGCGATGGTAAAGGAGCCATTCACCTTCTCTTGGCTGAGGGAAGCAAAAAAGGGAAAAGCTGGCCCTCAATGGCTTTTCGAGCCGATTTTTTTATGCGGGCTGTGGTCAACGAAATGATTCGGTGCAAAGAGAGGCAGCATCTTGCCTTTTCGAGCTGGGCGATTTTGGTCAAAGATCGCCATGAAGCGGATGAGTTTTATCAGCTTTGTCTTAAAGCCGGCGTGCCGGCAAGGAAGCAAAAGGGGAAAAAGTTGATCGATTCGCCGGCTTTTGACGCGATCAAACAGCTCTGCGACGCGCTCGAGTCTCCTCACGACTTAAACGCCTTCAAAATAATGCTTGGAGGAGATTTGGTCCGTTTTTCGCCGCAAGAATTGGAGTCGCTCAAAGAGATCGACATCTTGACTGAAAAGTGTTCGCTTTGGAAACGGTGCGTCGAAACAGCTTCCAGAAAGGGTTTTTCACTTTTTGTGACAGAGTTTCTTCGGACAAAATGGAACAACAAAGACACGCTGTATGAAACGTTGATTCGAGAAGAGGCCGGTTTGCTGGACGAGTTTCAGCAGATCTGCGATTTGATCGGCTCTTATCAGTATCAAAGAAACGGCTCCATACACCATCTGAAGCGCTATTTGAATGAACTGGAGCCTCTTTCTGAAAACGACGACAGTGCCTTGACCGTTTTTGAAGATAAAGAACAAGAGGCATGTGAAATTGTCACAATTCACTCGAGCAAAGGTTTGGAGTATGATCGTGTCGTTCCTCTTGGACTCATCACGAGAACAGTGCAAAAAGAAGAGTGCATCCCGATGCAAGATACGCTCGTACCTGTCGTCGATGAAAATTCCAATCTTTACAAACAGTATCAAGAAGAAAGGGACGCTGAAAAAATGCGGCAATTTTACGTGGCAATGACAAGGGCAAAACACCGCATCTATCTTCCCATCGCCATAGAAAAAAAGGGGCTTAGGCAAGTTCCTCAAGGCGATTTATCGCCAATGGAGCTTTTTCTCAATGCATTCAAACCCTGCTTAGGTGATCCCGACGCTTTTTTAAAATGGTGCGATACGTCATCAACAATCACTTACGAATGGCTGCCCGAAAAACCAAAGCTTATGTCTGTGCCTCCAGAGCGTGAAAAAGCCGCCATCAAAGCCCCTAAGGCTGCAGCAACGCCGCGCGAATCTTTGCAGCTTCACTCGTTTACCTCTTTATCAAGAGCAAGCGTCCATCGTATTGAAGGGGCGCCGCAAGATGATCATCATCGAGAAAAAAACCGTTTCACGCTGCCGTCAGGACGTGAAACCGGCGTTCTTCTTCATGAAATTTTAGAAAAAATCGACTACGAAAAAGTGAAGCATGCCGAATGTCCGAGGGCGCTTGAATCAGACATTTTCCCCTTCATCAAGCAGACAGCTTACGAGGACTGGAAAGAGGTGATCGCGCGCTTAATTTTTACGACATTGAAGAAAACGCTTTCGACATCAAAAGGGAAATTCCGTCTTTGCGATGTCCCTTCAGAACAACGATTTCATGAAGTCGAATTTCTCTATCCCCGTTCAGAAGGGCTTCTCAAAGGGGTCATCGACTTGGTTTTCGCGTTTAACGGCGCTTACTTCATTGTGGATTGGAAGGGCAATTGGCTCGGCGCTTCCGAAAGCGACTATCGACCCGAAGCGCTAAAGAAGACAATGGAGCAGCATGACTACACACTTCAAGAGGCGATTTATCGAGAAGCGGTCAAACGCTATTTAAGACCTTTTGAGACGCGTCCTTTCGAAGAGTGTTACGGCGGTTCTTACTACTTTTTCTTGCGCGGTTTAAACTTTGACAACGACAATGGAGTGGCAGCCATATGGACGCGATAGACTCTCTTAATCTTTTTGATTCCGTAGACATTGAGTGCGCCCGTAAATGCACCGCCGATTCATCGGCGCGTCTGCTCATTGCCGCCTTAAGCCAAGCGACCCGTCAAGGGCACCTTTGCCTGGAGGCAGGCGAGACGCTGATTCCCTCCACAAAACAACTCTTTGGTCAAACGCACCCCGAATTAGAGCGTGAAATCAAACAGATCGCTTCAAAAGATCATGCACTCTCTTATATCCACCGACAAAGCAATCGTTTTTATTTTGAAAAATACTGGGCTTATGAATCGTTATTTGAAACACATTTTTACCGCCTCGCCGGTAAAAGCCCCGGCTTTTCCCTCAATAATTCCCAAGTCGATGATTATCTTCGGCAGGTGCCCAATCTTTTGCCCGAGCAAAAAAAAGCGGTTAAAATTGCCTGTTCACAGACCCTTTCCATCATTTCAGGCGGCCCCGGAACGGGAAAAACCTTTACTGCCGGCGTCCTGATTGAAGCGCTTTGGCGCGGATTTTCCCCGGAACAAAAAAAAGAGGTGCGATTTGCTCTTGCAGCGCCGACAGGGAAAGCTGCGCTTCATTTGCAGAAGAGTTTTCAGCGCATTGCCGACATGCTTGAAGGGTTTCCTCCTCTTCAAGCCGAGACGCTCCACTCGTTGCTCGGAGTCAGTCACGGGCAGCAAAAAGGGCGTCCTGTTCTTGCCGATGTGGTCATTATCGATGAAAGCTCTATGATCGATGTTAAAATGATGGCTCTGCTTTTAGAGTCGGTAAAAGAGGGGGCGCGGCTTGTTTTTTTAGGCGACTCCCATCAATTGCCCCCGGTAGAAGCGGGTTCTCTTTTTACCGATATGATCGCGCTTCTTCCGGAAGTGGGGAAGCTCACCCATTGCTTGCGGGTCGAAATGGAAGCAATTCGGAAATTTGCCGACGCTGTCTATCGAGGCGATAGTGCGTCTGTCCTCGCTCAACTCAATCAGCCGGAAGAGGGAGTGAGGCGCCTTAAGTTTGCATCCGAGACTCTTTATTCTTTAAGAGAAGGCATCGCAGAGCATGTCATTCATGAGCGCCCTTCGCTCCCCGACATCACTTATGCGCGTGTCAAGCAGTTTCTCGATGCGTATTGTCTGTTGTCCCCTCTTCGACAAGGGTATCTCGGTGTCGACAGCCTCAATCAACTCATTTACGACAGGCTTAAATCCAATCCGATCCACCCTATCCTCATCACAAAAAACGACCGAAAACAAGAGCTATACAACGGCGATACGGGCATTCTTGTGGAGGGGGAAATCGCCTACTTTTTAGGACCCGATCAAACCTTGAGGAAAGTGCCTGCCCTCCTCTTGCCGCCTTACGAGTACGCCTACTGTCTTTCTGTCCATAAAAGCCAGGGAAGCGAATTCCAGCATGTCCTTCTTCTTCTCCCGGACGGCTCTGAACGCTTTGGTAGAGAAGGCGTCTACACCGGTATCACCCGCGCTAAAAAGCAAGTGGACATCTGGGGAGCCGATGCAACGATCGCTTCTATCCTCGCGAACAAATCGTACCGCCACTCCGGCCTTAAGAAACCGCTGCCTTGATGTCTTGATCTACGATGTCCTCCAACCCGGCAGCGGTTATGCCGGCATCTGTGATCTCCCAGATGTCCATTAAATTAAGATGGGTTAGATGATCCATGTCCTTCAAGTGGAGGAGGCCGGCATCTGTGATCTCAGAGCACCATCTTAAGTTAAGGTGGATCAGATTTTTCAAGTCCTTAATGGAGAGAAGGCTGTCATCTGTGATTGCGAAGCATCCCTTTAAGTTGAGATGCGTCAGATTTTTCAAGTCCCTAATGCAGAGGAGGCCGGCATCTGTGATCTCAATGCACCCCTTTAAATTGAGATGCGTCAGATTTTTCAAGTCCTTAATGCAGAGGAGGCCGGTATCTGTGATCTGCTTACAAGAGCTTAAGTTGAGTTCTGCCAGATTCGGGAAATTGTTAAGAGATGCCAAGCCATTGTCGGTGATCCGTCTGCACCAGCTTAAGTCGAGTTTTGCCAGATTCGGGAAATTGTTAAGGGATGCTAAGCCTTTGTCGGTGAGAATCGTATTCCCACACAAAATAAGGGTTTTGAGGTTTGGCAGTTGTTGGAGATTGACACAATCTTCATCGGAAAAATTTTCCGGTAACACGATATGTTCTATATTTGGACAGTGATCTCTTATTGTGTCTATGATCTCTTTTGTGACGGTAATACCGGTTAAATTAACGCTATCGGCGTATTGAAGGGCGACCGCATTTTTTAATAGAAATTCGCTTTTGCTTGAGGGATCAAATGTTTTGAAAGCTTGAGTAATTTTTTGATAGTATCTTTCAGGAAGTTTATTTTTTACAAGTAAAGGATCTTGTGCGGCATTTGATAGTGCTTTGCTGAGGCACGCTAGTGACGCTAAATCATTTTCGTCCAATTTCTCGAAGATCTCGAGCTTGATTTCATGGGGCATCAAACTGAGATAATCATAATTTTCACCTTTTACATTCATAATCATGACCTCTTTTTTAGATCTAAACTTTAACACAAGTAATTAATTAAATCAAATACTATTAATTAAAAATCAATTATTTAGGAGTTGCCTTATCTAGGGTATCGCATCTGCATAGGACCCCCGGACAGCGTCCAATTCCTGCTTCAATGGACTTTTTTTTGGTTCGTTTACGAGCTGTTCTTTGTGTACGGGCGATTCCGATACTGGACATGATCCGTTTTAAGAGGCTCGTTGCTATGAGGCAGAGGGTCTTTGGATTTTGTATGGGACTAATTTTTCATCCTCACAAAGAAAACCTAGCGCCGCGTCGGCGTCAAGACAACGAAAATTTTTATTGCTGAATAAAGCTGACTTTACGTAT
>CAZVSU010000072.1:9421-12981 GCA_964629645.1 uncultured bacterium
TAGTGCCTTTTAAAAGCGGAGAAGCTCGGATGTTGCGGTATTTTTTTCTTATCTGTTTAGTCGGGGCATCGCTGACAGCGGTAAGCCGGGATGAATCGCTGTCGCCGTCCGATCCCTTTGAACTCTCTGAATTTTCCGATTTTAATCGCTTGTCGTCGATGTCGGGTGTCAATCCGATCAGCGGACAGGTTTCAATGAGAGTCGTTGATCTCGTCGCAAAAGGCGCTCAGGAGATCACCTTGGGCCGCACTCATGTTTCCTTGGCCATGCCGGAAAGCATCAGCCAAGATCCGTGGAACTCGGCCCGGTACATTTTTAGTCACTACCGAGGCTGGGTGACGAATCCGCATCTTGAAGCGCGGTTTCACGAGACGGGAAAAGGACTTACGATTCCCGATCAAAACGGAGCCTTATTAGAGTTTACTTTACTCAATGGAAAGTGGGAGCTTAAAGCGCCCTTCTATGGCATGAGCAACTGTTACCGGGATCAACCAAGTGGACAAAACGATCCCCGTAATATCCGCGTCCATAAGGCCGGACCTAAACTACACGTTATCCTTCCGAACGGGACACAAAGATTTTACGAAAGCGTAAGCGGTGGAACCTATTATCTGAAAAAAGAACGGCTGCCCAATGGAAAATGGATCAAGACGACCTACGATATCAGAATGCTCAAAAGTATTGAGAGTATGGATCCCACGCTTTCGTTGACTTACGCAAAGATCGACGTTCAGGGATATAAGAGAGGAGGGAAACAAGAGTTTCATGCATCCAACCACACTTTTGTCGAGTATCAATACAATTGTCAAAGAGCCCGCTTCAATCCAAAAACAAATCATTCACGAATCGAAGGGTATCTCGATCTTCCACTGAGATTGACCCTGGCAAAAAGTTCACTCAATGGCGAGGAGGCCATTACCTACAATAAAAACTACGGGATCGAAAGCATAAGTCGATCCAAATCATCGCTTTCTTTTTCTTATCAACCGTGCAAAGCGCGAAGCCGCTCTGCCATTCAATGCGTCAACAAGGTTTTTGCACCAGGGGAAAACGGCAAAGGAAACGTATGCATCGGCGAATTGGACACCCGTCCTCCTGTCCCCGGAAGAGAAGATGGAGTCACAACTTTAACGCGCCCGGACGGGTCGAAAGTGATTACGACGTTTTCAAAAAAACTGCTTCCCTTAAAAGAAACGTTAATAACGAACGCAGGTACCGTACTCAAAGAGACCGAATATGAATGGACGAGCACTCATCGCCTCCGTTCGGTCAAGGTTGTTGAAAACGGATCCGTACTTTCGAAAAAAATCTATGATTACGACCGTTTTGGCAATCCTGTTCGGGAACATGTCTTCGGATCTCTTTCGGGCGAAGCTGAAGAGTGGGTCATTGAAAGAACCTTTTCAGACGATGGGTTTAACCTGCTTTTAAGCGAAAAAAAAGGAGACTTGGAAACGCGATTGTCCTATGTGCCGGCAACGAATCTATTACAATCAAAATTTCTGGTAGAGAAGGGATCAATTGTTAAAAGAGAATTTAGAGACTATGACATCCACTACAATTTGAAAGCGATTATCGTAGATGACGGAACCGGATCAGACCCTGCAGATGTATCGGAAGTTTCGGAGAGGCATATCCAACGTTTTGTTCTAAGAGAAACGCAACCTTTTCTTCACATGCCTGAATGGAAGGAGGACTATTATCTCGATGGTCAAGAAGAAAAGCTACTCAGCAAAATACACATGATCTACGACAAGTACGGAAATGTATGCAAAGAAGAGATTTTTGATGCCGAAGGGCAGCTGACAAAGACCGTTTCTCGTGAGTATAATGCCGCCGGGGATCTTCTCTTTGAAACCAATGCGCTCGGACAAACAGCAGAATACACCTACGATGAAGAAGGGCGCTGCCTTTCCGAGATCTCATTTTCTGGCCGTACTTCGAAACAATGGCAATATGATGAAAGAGGGCGGCTTCTCTCTGAAACGATCACGGGAGATGATATTTCCTCTCGAAAAACAGATTATAAGTACGACGACTGCGATCGGCCCGTGGAAAAAATCGTTAATGATCTCAATGTCACAAAATGTGCCTATGATCTTCCTTTTGACCATCCCACAAGCATCACGCGCCCTGTAACGGCCGACCGCGAGGCTGTCATCGAGCGTTTTGATTACGACGCAGATGGAAGGGTCATTATCAAGCAAAACAGCCTTGGACATGTTCTTCAAGCCAAACGGAACGTTTTTGGCGACGTGACAGAGGTGACTTATCCCGATGCCTCCTCAGAAAGAACATTTTACAATAAAGAGAGAGAATGGGTTCAAAAAATTAACAGAAATGGAATGTGCACGAAAGTTGATCGGGATGCTTTTGGACACGTGACAGCGCAAAGACACTATTCCCCTTCAGGAGAGCTGCTCGCCGAAGAAACGTTTCTTTGGAATGCATTTCACTGTCTTGAAAAAACAGATGCCGAAGGACACAAGACAAAATATACCTATAACAAAGCAGGACAAAAAATCAGAGAAGAGACAGGCAGCGTTTCAACTCAATACTCCTATGATACGCTGGGACGTCTTAAAACGCGCGCCGCAGGCGCTCTCATCATTGAATACGATTATGACCTCCTCGATCGCATTGTCGAGACCAAAACTATGAATCGGGATCATAACGTCCTTGCTCTCGAGCGCTGCAGTTATGATCTTGCAGGCAACCTCGCGTCTGTTTCAACGCTTCAGGATGGAAAGTTTGCGATCGAGCGCTATGATTACGATGCTTTGGGAAGGCTGACAAGTTTCATAGACAAAAATGGCGCAGCCACGACGATCCGCTACAATGACTGCTTCATTAACGAAGCGGGTTCTTTCGTCACTAAAAAAACAGAAGTGGATCCACTCGGCAAACGCTCAGAAACAACTTACGATGTCGACAACAGGCCGGTATTAAAAGAGATTTTCTCACCCTTTGGTGCCCCCCTGCATGCCGAAAAAAGAACCTATGATACAGAGGGTCAACTTCTCGAGTTAAGGGAGATCATTCATCGTGACGATGCCCTTAACGACGTCAACATTTCCCGTTATGAATATGATGAAAACGGCAGACGAGTCAAAGAAGTTCAAGGAGCAAATTCAGAAAACGAAAGAGGGGTCCGATTTGCCTACTCTCCCGAAGGAGAGTGTATAGAAAAAAGATTTCCCGGAGGAGATGCGCTTTTTTATCATCGAAATTCCCTCGGCCACATTGAAAAGGTGACCGATCAAAATGGTTGTTTGATCGATTGGTTTGAAACAGACCGAAGAGGTCGCATCATCCAAGCCAAACGGGGGGATGTCTCCGTTAAGCGAACTTATGATCCTCTTGATCGACTCATCGAAGAATCGTGGTCGAATGGACTCTTCGTTCGAAAAAAATATGATGAACTTAACCGCCCCGAATTAATCGAATTTCCAGGGGGTAAAATTCTCTATGAATATAGCCCTCTCCACTTGAAGAAAGTGAAGAAACTGGATGATTCGGGACATCTCCTCTATGAACACGTTTATACTGAAATCGACTCC
>CAZVSU010000073.1:0-12965 GCA_964629645.1 uncultured bacterium
ACCAACGTAACACACATTCGATTATAAGTAAAAACTTTATTAACTAAGTACTAGATGCCTGGAGACATGAAATCGCCCTCATCATGACCTCCTGCAGGGCTTGAAATGTGTCGCCTGTCAGGTTTTTCTTGGGCGATCTTGGAAACCGACGTCCCCTAGACAGGAGCTTAAGTTTCGCATATATCCATTCACATCGAGACTCTCTAAAAAAACGTCAGCACGATCAGGGCACACTCACGGAATTAAGCCGTCGCGTTGTTTTCCTGATTATGAAGAGGCTTCGGAGAATGGGATTCTGTTTCTTCCTCTTCACCTTCTTCCTCCGGTGGTGGTGGTGGAACCGGGTTTTTGTGAAGCTCTTCTTGTTTTTTCAGTCGAACCTTTTTCGCGGTATCGTCCCAACGGTCTTCCATGATCATTTTGAGATCTTCGGCATCCAGTGTTTCATATTCAATGAGAAGCTTAGCCATCAGCTCAACTTTTTCACGATTATTTTTGATGATACGCACCGCAGTACTGTTGGCCTCATTCATGATCGTCAGGACTTCCTCGTCGATCGCTTGTGCGGTCGCTTCAGAATATTTTTTCTCGTGATAGCCTTGTATTCCAAGGTAAGAGCCTGATTCAGACCTTTCATCATAGGCCACTGCACCAAGTTTGTCACTCATCCCCCATTCGCATACCATACTACGCGCTAGGTGGGTGGCATGCTCAATATCTTGCTTGGCGCCGCTTGAGATGTCTTCAACAAAAATCTCTTCTGCGCACCGCCCTCCCATGAGAATGGCCAGGCGATCAATGAGCTCTTTCTTCCAGTAGCTGAGCTTGTCCTTTTCAGGCATGAACATTGTTGCGCCAAGAGACATGCCGCGTGGAATGATCGTGACTTTATCGATCGGATCGCCGTGCTCAACAACAAGGCCGACAATTGTATGACCCGCCTCGTGGTAGGCCGTTGTTTTCTTTTCATACTCGTCAAGCTCTCGTGAGCGGCGCTCTTTTCCGTACAGAACCTTATCGCGCGCCTCATTAACTTCAGGCATTGTGACGGCGGTCCGTCCCTTTCTCGCCGCGAGAAGCGCTGATTCGTTCAAAATATTGGCCAAATCAGCACCGGAACAGCCCGGTGTGCCTTTAGCAATCGACGAGAGGTCGACTGAAGTATCCATCTTAATTTTTTTCGCGTGGACTTTCAAAATGGCAAGGCGGCCTTTGATATCGGGCAATGGGATCGCCACCTGTCTGTCAAAACGGCCGGGTCTCAGCAAGGCCCTATCCAAGACATCGGGGCGGTTTGTCGCCGCCATAATGATGACCCCCTCGTTTGTCGTGAATCCATCCATCTCCACAAGAAGCTGGTTAAGCGTTTGCTCTCTTTCGTCGTGACCTCCGCCTATTCCTGCGCCGCGATGACGTCCAACAGCATCGATTTCGTCTATGAAGATAATGCAGGGAGCATTCTTTTTCGCCTGTTCGAACAGGTCTCGAATTCGGCTCGCCCCAACCCCAACGAACATCTCGACAAAATCAGATCCAGAGATGGAAAAGAAGGGGCGGTCAGCTTCGCCTGCCACAGCTTTTGCGATTAAAGTTTTTCCCGTTCCCGGTGCGCCGATAGTTAGAACACCTTTTGGGATGCGCCCTCCGAGAGCGGTGAATTTTTTCGGACTCTTTAAGAAGTCCACAATTTCTGTCAGTTCCTCAAGTGCTTCGTCAACACCTGCCACATCTTTAAATGTGATTTTCTCATCCCCTTGAGGCTGAATAAGTTTTGCGGGTGATTTCCCGAAATTCATGGCGCTTCCCCCGACGCCTTTCATTTGCCTTGCGAAAAGGAGATAGAGAATCGCTATCACTGAAAGTGCCAAAATAGCAGGGAAGAGATAACTCAAGTATTTTGGTGGAGGCTCTTCACTTCGGAATCGTTTTTCTAAAACTATATTCAACGGCTGGTCAGGCGCCTTGAAGAAGCCCCCTTTATTCTTTTCAAAATTCTCCCATTCGGTTTGGGCGTTTGTAAACCACTGCTGGTAAAGTTCGGGATCCTGACGGGTCAAAGCTCGTGTCGAAATCTCTTTGTTATTGAAGAACCAAACCACACCGGAGACACCATTTTGCGCCCTCTCAAGCTGCGCCTCGTTTTCATCGAGTTGAACAAGAAGCTGACTGGCGCGGCTGGCGTCTTCTTTATAGTCTCGGACAGATCTCAATTGATTGAGTCTCACACCGTCCACCTCTTGATTGAGCTTAGCGGTGACTTCAGCGAGACTAGCCAGCGCTTTTTGGTAGGTGGACTGTCGCTTGTCAAGCGATGTGTTGGTATTGTTGATATCCGTCACCGTTTGTTGAAGCTGCCGCAATTGTTGCTTCAGAGGTTCGCTCCCTATCCCGAGAAGGGGCGACCGGTAATTTTTGATCAGCTCGGCAAGAGATGTGCCGAATGTTTGGAGGGAGGCATCGGTGGGATTTTCTGTGACGGTCCTGAATTCTTGGTTGAGCTCGCTTAAGCTTGTGACTCCCCTCTTAGTGACGGATTTTATCACAATAGGGCCGTTTTGATCAGCAGCGGTGGTGAAGGTGTCGGTCACGACATACCCGTTAGCAGGCAGTTTGACGCCCGATAATTGTAAAAATAATGTCGCGGCTTCTTGAATCTTTTCACGGCTTTCCACTAAATCGCCGGCGATCTGCTCTTTTTCAGCGCTCAAGCGGTGATTTTTATTCAGAAGCTCTAAGAATTTAAAGCGTTTTTTTCCCTCATCAGTCAAGCGGTCCCGAAAACGTCCGCTGAAGGTCACCAAATTTTCGCTGATAGCCGTTTTGCGATTGTCTTCCGGGACTGTGAGATCGAGGTTGACTAGCGGCTCGAGCTGGTAACTGAACGAGACTTTTGCCGTCTTGACATCGAGGAAATTTTGCATGAGAAGAATGACAAAAAAAGCGATCACCAGGAGTAAGACAAAATTCCCCGGCATCCCTTTCTTTGTCTCGTTATTGTTAGAATCGCTCATATTGACCTACGCCTTAAGTTCCCAATTTAGAGTTGATTAAAGACCATTTTATCACACAAAGAGTTCGCGTTCAATATTAATGCTGTGAAACGTGGCCGCAACCTCATGCGCTCAAGCATCCGAAATGTTTACGTTCAATCACTTGTGCAGATAAGCGAAACTCCTCCACTCATACCTTACTAAAAACGACTGACTATATCGAGGCAACAAATTTTTCACTTTTTTTTAAAAAAAAGACGCTGGCGGCTCACCTTTAAATGTCTGCCGCCTGCTTCAAATTGCTTATCCGAGACCTTTTCTTGCAAAAGCCGCGCAATGTCCTTGAGCTGTGCGCGTGATAGAGGAAACGCTTCTTCATTGCAGATTTCCTTCACAAGATACTGCCACTCAAAGAGGTCTTCAGGAGGGGCGCGAGAAAAGTCATAGCAAATGTGAGACTCTTCAACATGTTTTTCGGGGCGCAGCGACGACATTTTTTTGGCTAGATATTGATTCAGCGTATGAAACTCATCGGCCAACCGACAAAGCGGCGTAGTGACATTCTTACCAAATTCCTGATTCAAGAAAGGGAGCAAGCGCGCTCTCATCCTGGCCCTCAGAAAACGAGCGTCTCGATTAGTGGCATCGTCAAACCAACTGACCCCAAGATCCTTTGCGTAGCGCACGATGTCTTGTTTCGGCACTTGAATCAACGGACGCCAAAAAGGCACTTCGCTTCGCGTTATCATCGATTTCATTCCGGATAATTTCTCGATTGGGGCCCCTTCGAGCACTCTTTTAAGGACTGTCTCTGCCTGATCATCTGCGTGGTGGGCAAGCGCGACAGCTTGTGCATCAATTTCTTTAGCCCATTCAATCAAATAGCGAATTCTCTTTTCCCGGCAGTAGTCCTCTTTGTTCACGCCATCAGGCATGGAACCTAGCACTTTCAGGTGAAAAGGCAGGTTGAGGGACTTGGAGAGATTTTCGAGAGCAAGAGCCTCCCGGCAGCTAGTGCTTCGCCAGCCGTGGTCGATGTGAGCGAGGTGCAGGCGGCTGTAGTATTGCGGCAGGTCTTGCAGAATAAAAAGAAGCGCTGTTGAATCAACGCCGCCGGAAAATCCTAGTAAAATCGGACGGGAGGAGTCCGAATGGCGAAATAAAAATGTTTCGACAGCCTTTGTGATTCTCATATGAAGTAAAAATAGAGATAAAACAGGACAAAAAGAAGAGCGGCAAGGACTAAAAAGAAGAAGGGCTGTTGCTGGGGAGCGTTGCACAAGACCTGCTCTTCTCCCGGCGCTTCCGCGGGTAAATCTTTGTCTTTTGAATGGCGGCGAGAAAAATGAGGCGCCAATTCGGGTATTAATCTGATAGGAAGCCAAGCCGACATCCCCTCTTTCCAGGCAAAGGTGTCCCGATTGACTCTGCCGTCCCAGAGCAGTTCTTCAAGACTGTAGGGCCCCTCAGGGCCACTGTCGATTTTAATGTACCAGATCCGTTTCATAATTTTAAGAATTATTGTATCATATGAAATCAATTGTCCACAATTTACAGTTGCAATTAAGAGCCTCCTAGAAAATCGGGTGAAAGAGGTTCAAGAGGCTAGATTAAGCAAAGATGATCGTATATCGCTATCTTTTATTTGAGTATTTAAAAGTTCTTGGACTCTGTCTTGTTTCATTTATCGCGATACTGCTGACAACGAGGCTTGAAGATATCGCCTACTTTGCGTCACTTGGGGGCAAAAGCTGGACGATACTTAAATTTGTGCTCCTCCAAATCCCCTACATCCTCCCCATAGTCCTCCCTATTGCTAGTCTCGTTTCGGGGATCGTCTTGACCTTAAGACTCAGCCAAACGCAGGAGTTAACGGCTCTTCGGGCGAGCGGCCTTTCCATCTGGAACATTCTAAGCCCGGTCTTGATCACTGCCGCCTTCCTCTCAATTGCTAACTTCGCCTTAGTCTCTGAGGTGGCGACCGAATCGGTCCTACAAACACGCCTTTTGCAACGAGAGATGACGCTTGTGAATCCACTGACACTCATTCAACAAAAGAATTTAATTCGCCACCGCGACCTTTACGTAACAGCCGCCAACCCCGCCCTTTCCAGAAACGCCATTGAAGGCGCTGCCGTTGCCATATGGAATCAAGACGCCCGGCGAATCAGCTTGGTAACTGCCGAAGAGCTTTCATTCGATGAGCCTCTGATACGGAGTAAAAATCTCACTTTGTTTTCGAGTTTCAACCCCAACCAAAGAAATCAATACGACAACCTTTATCTCGAAAACATCGCAGACTCTTCTATGGACGTTGAGGGATTTTCCCTCTACCTCAAACATAAAGCCACCCGCCTTAACGACGACTATTTGAGAATGGGCCTCTTATTATCGTACATCGATTCGCTGAAGCATAAACTGACCGAGGGAGAATTCAGCACTGTCGACAAAGACATCATGGGTCAAAAGCTGACGAAAGCGAGATCTGAAATCATTCGGCGCTTTTCTATGGGACTCACCGTTTTTTCGCTGACGCTGCTTGGCGCCTCTTTCGGCATCACCACAAGCAGGCAGCCCTCTTTTCGAAATTCTTGCTATGTCATCGGCCTCGCCAGCTTGCTCCTGACATGTATTTTTGCCGCGAAGGCGGCCCATGGCCAGCTTTGGCTTGCAGCGGGCCTCTATTTTATTCCTGAATCAGTCATTATTGCGCTCTCTGTTTGGAACGTCAACCGCGTGAGCAGGGGAAAGGAATGATCTTCCGACGTATTTGGGAACGATACTTTTTAAAAGAGATCATGAAAATCTTTTCTCTTTTTATCTTCTGCTTCTACGGCCTCTACATTTTGATTGATTTTTCTTCACGGAGCGCCACTCATTATGCGGGAAAATTCTCCCTGTTGGAAATGATGAAGCTTTATGGATTTATCTTTATTCAAAGAATGGACATCTTAATTTCTTTTGCCCTTATTGTTGCTGCAGTGAAAACCTTTTGCTCATTAAATGTCAGAAACGAAATTGTGGCTCTCATGAGCTCGGGTGTGAAGCTCAAGAGGCTGATGCGCCCCTTTATATTTGTCGCAGTGGCGTTCGTTGCTTTGATGTATCTCAACGAACAATTTTTTCAGCCCATTGCCTTTAAGCAGATCAATTATCTGAAAGATCAGCATATGGATGACAGAACTCACTACGACCTCGAAAGAAACATCAAAAGTCTCGAAGTAGAAGACGAAGGAGAGCTGATCTTTCACGGATACGACTCGGCAAGGAAATCTTTTTTCGATGTCTATTGGATCAAAAATTTCGATGAGATCTTCCGCATCAAATATCTTTATCCTCATGAAGGAATTCCGCGGGGAAAATTTGTCGATCACTTTCTAAGGTCACCGAATGGGCAGATGCTCCTCGCTGATTCCAGCGAAACAGTCGACTTCCCTTCGATGAACTTCAATCCTGAACGATTGAGACAATCAATTGTCAATCCGAGGCAAGAATCCTTAACCAGCCTTTGGCGCCATCTCCCCTCCCACACGGGAAAGCTCGACGATACCGAAGCGCGAACGGTGACCTCTTTTTATCACAAACTGCTCATGCCTTGGCTTTGCCTTTTGGCAATCATCGGTCCCGCCCCTTATTGCCTCCGCTTCACAAGACAGCTGCCTGTGTTTATGATCTACCTCGTCAGCATGATTGCCCTCGTGACTTTCTACCTGATCATGAACTCGGCGCAGATTTTGGGGGAAAATCAAGTCTTTCCTCCCTTTCTTTCTGTCAGCGTTCCTTTTTTAGCTTATTTGGCTTTCTTTTGCTGGAAATACTGGAACATGGGACGCTAATCAGTTAGTATGTAATAATGAGCGCCATACTATCTTCATCTAAGGGGACGCATCGACAGCTCAATTGCTTGACCATTGACTGCCGAGCCATAGGAAGAAATCTCGAGCAATTGAAAGCGTACCTTCCGCAAGGCGTCAAAATGATGGCCATGATCAAAAGCGGGGCCTACGGCATTGGCGACTTTCTTCCCCTCACTCATTATCTCGAAAGAAAAGGGATCGATATTTTCGGCCTTGCCTACACCTCTGAGGCCCTCTCGCTTCGTGAATCCGGCAGTCGAAGCGAACTTGTCGTCATGGCTCCTTTTTTAGAAGACGCTCCGCTCATCGCTCAATATGGACTCCAAGCTGTTGTGAGCGATGAACTGATGATCGACCATCTCGTTAGGGAATCCGAAAACCCGATAAAAGTGCATTTGCACATTAATACCGGCATGAATCGCCTGGGCTGCCGCGTCGATCATGCCGTCTTTCTGGCTCAAAAAATTGCCCAGAATCCAAAATTAAAGCTTGAGGGCGTCATGACGCACTTCAGCTGCGCGGAAGATCCAGAGCAAGATCCTTTTACCTACAAGCAAATTCAGGCTTTTCATAAATGTCTGAGCGCCTTAAAAGCTCTCGATGTGCCGATGCCGTATATCCATACGTCCAATTCCGCCGGGGCTTTGCGTTTTCATCAGCCGGAATGCAATCTTGTCCGTTTGGGATTATCTCTATACGGCTTCCACCTTTCAAGTGAGATGGAAAGGCGTTTCGCTTTAACACCGGCTCTCTCTTTGACGTCGACGATCATTGGACTGCACATTTGCGATAGAGGCGAAACTGTCAGCTATGGAAGAACCTATCAAATAAAAAATAATTCGGCTGTTATTGCTGTGATTCCCTTGGGCTACCACGACGGTTTGCACCGCAATTACAGCAATAAAGGACATGTCTATATCCGGGGGATAAAGGCGCCGCTGGTCGGCACCATCTGCATGGACCAAGCAATGGTTGATGTCTCTCATATTCCCGGCGTGGCTATTGGAGATGATGTGATGATTTTCGGCCCTCACCAATCCCCTGCGGCTTTTGCCAGCATGGGAGGCACAATTGCTCACGAGCTCATCAGCTGTTTGGGACCTCGCATCACACGCCGGTTTATCGGTTGCGATGAAAGTGATTAAGCCGCTTCCAAAGGCTCTTCGGCCTGCTCTCCCACTTCATATACGGGAAGTGAAATCTCAGCATCGAGTATGCCGCCGTCAAAAAGAGGCTTAAAGGTTTCACGCAATTGTCTCTGAAATTCACGAGGGCCTAGTTTTGCTTTTAAGCTTTCTATTGTTTGCAACGACGTAAGCGTTCGGTTCAACACTTCCGGTATCATCGCTCTTTCGCGAATCAATATGGAAGGGCCATAAATCATGGATTCAACATATTCGGTTTCAAACTCAGTCAACTCATCAACTTTGAACAGCTTGATCATGACGTAAAAGAAAACCGAAGCGGCTCCACTCAAATCGATTCCATCTTTGCACGAAAGGCTAAAGCTGGTTGGATTCACCAGATCGATTAATTTTAATTGCAAAAAGAAGTGGAAGATTGTGATGAAGCTCCTTCTCTCTTTTGTCGACAGCCGCTCTGCGTTGCCAAAAAATAATTTGTAGATACGTTCAATTGTCTTATTGGTAAAATCCGGAAACAATTCCTTTTTCACTTTTTCAGGAAAATAATAGCCATGGGACGAACTGATCAGTTCTTTTTTGAATTCTCGAATAAAATCTTCAGCATTTTCCTCCGAGGAAAATTCCTCAGTCTGTTGATAAAACGGCGTGTCGACAGCTAGCGTCACCACAGTGATATGGCTGGCAAAATCGGATGAATTTTGCAGTTGCTCAACTGCGTGACATCTCGAAACTTCCCTCCAAGACGTGCGGTCTTGAAGATTGATCAAAAGGTGATGAGTCGGGGTCCCGTCTCTTGCAACAGAAAGCAAAAACCCTTTGAACTCATCGATGACAGCCGCTTTGTTGATCTGAGTCTGCCTAGTGGGGCATGCCAACCTCAAGTGATTCACTTTGAGCTCATCGATATAAAGATCATACCACGCATGAGGTAAGTTGAACTGCATGTGTGAATCAAACGAGGTGTACTGCGCCTCTTCCAAGGCATCGAGTATGCGCTGCAGCGGTCCTGCGGCATGGTTTTTGAGCGCTTTTACAATTTCGGCATAATCGTAGGCGAGTTTACTCCAAGAAAAAATCCCTTTCGTTTCGTCGGCCCGGACAGTTTTTGTCGACTGTTCACGGGCGTAGGCGAGGAAGTGGCTCACTTGCACATAGAGCTCGTTCATAATATGGAGATGCAAAAAGAAGACGCGGCAAATTCTTTGCGTCACGTCGAGGACGCAGTGCGCCATAACGAAATTCTTTTTTGGAGGATAAGCCAAAAATTTTTGATAATCTCTGGTCGTCAATGCGCTCCGCAGATAATTCTGAAAATCGGAAAAGTAATCCTGGCAACTCTTCTGCCCCTCTCCTACTTGATTAACCCGTAAATGATTGGGACTTGATGCGAGCATAAGGGCCATGAAGGCTTTGTTGATCGCTCCTACGACGTCCCGCCCTTTATGTTTGAACGCCTCATGATAGAAGCGCTCCATAGAGAGCGAAAGGCTGCGCAGCATATGAATTGACGCGACGTGGCAAATGATGTCTCTCCAATCTTGGACTTTGGAAAAGATATCCCCGTTCCGATGACTATAGCCGCCGAAATCACAGACAAGTTTTATATTCCGAATCAGGCGCGGACTGAAAAATCTTGTGCCGTCGTCTTTTCGCATAAGGAGCAGTTCATATTCTGTATCGCTTTTGACCATATCGAGATCGACAAAAACGTGTTTGCTTCTCTCCTTTTTTCTCGCCCTTGCTTTGCGCCTGGCCAGCTCGTCGCTTTTACCGGCTAGTCCTATGATCCACCTGGTCAAAAGGTGATCATCGACTTGCTTTTCCACTCGCTTCGTGTAAAATTCTTGCAATCGTTTGTATTCTGAAAACTGTGTCACGCTTAAACCGCTGGATTGCTCGAACAATGCCGTGTAGCGGTCAAGCGTTTCTGCAGCCTCCCCAACCATTGCCATGATAGATTTTACCTGGCGGATGCTGGCTGCTTTTTCCTCAGCGCTTCTATCTTGTAATTTTTTCACGTGCTTTAAAAGCAGGCTGAAAATTTCCCTCACTTTAATTTCCGTGAGTCCATTTTCATCGACTAAGTGCCGAATATTTTTAGGCAGTGGCTTGACACTCTCGAGCTCCGGAAGAGGCAGGTGAGACTCTTTGTCAACATCGTGGAAATCGGCGAGATAAGAAATGGCATCAAGCGCTTCCGCAATCGAAAGATGTGATCCTTTTTTACTCATAATTATCTCCTTTGATTCTATTGTTATTATTGCATTTAAATATTTAATTAACAATAATAAATTTTATTACTTTTTTTAAAAAAAATAACGGAAAAACCAACAAATTACCTCCATTCTTCGCTTTTCATTAAAGGGACAACCGATTATTTTGAGGGAAAAGAGGAGGTTCCCGATGTTCGAGAAGTTATTGCTGAATGGTGAAATCAACGGGTCATTCGATGGAAAAGAGTTTCGTATTGAGCTGGACGGGCGCTCCGGGAAAGCCTATTTCACAAGCGTTGAAACGCTCCAATTTCTTAAAGACGCGTTTTTCCACAAACTCAAAGAACTCAAGAATAACCCGACGTTTAAGAAGGCGATGGAAGAAGCCGACTTTGAAGTGTTTTTAAACGATGAGCTCATCATACGCATCGGGAAAAATGCTAAATCTAATTTTGTCAGCAGCATGCTGGGCGTCTCCCATATCGAGGTCGTCTCCAACAGCCAAATGTCTGAATTAATGAAACTCATGTAGTTTCTGTCTTGACTCTTTGATCTAAGTCGGTTATAACTGTCTTTACTTTCTTTATGGAAGAGTGGCAGAGTGGCCGAATGCGCCTGTCTTGAAAACAGGAGACCCGAGAGGGTCCGGGGGTTCGAATCCCTCCTCTTCCGACCTTTTTATTGGTCGAACACTGTGAGGAACTGATCATGCAGTTTAAGCAGTGTTACGGCGCTCTAAACCAAATGCACATATAGAAAATTTAAGTGAATCGGTTTTTCATTCCTCGACCGATCGAGTGACTTAGGGGGCCGCACATGGTGTCTAGGGGGCCTCTTCAAATTTGGAATCAACTTAATTTTGACAAAGAGATGTGCAGTCGAATTGTCGCGCCTCCCCCCATTTTACAGCTCTTCTGCTCGATGGAGTTTCGTTGAACCGAGCTCAACTTAAAAAGTAGTTTTTCGTGCGATCTAACCGAAGCTGCTCATTGAGGAATGAGGTCACAAGGAGCCCATAAGGGGTGTGTTGCCTAGGGGACGTCTTCAAATTTCGAATGACTTCACTTGAAGACATCCCCTATGAGTCAGGAAAAGACCTTTTGACACCGCCAAAGAAAAATGCAAAGAAGCGAGATGAACCCCGGATGCAGAATAGGACTATATGACGACAATTACCTTCTCGATGATTGAGACAAGCTCCGAATCAAAAATGTTTTTTAATGAGGCGTCAATCCCGGAAAATTCGACAACCGTCTCATCTTTAAGGGATGAACGCTGCGATTCGCTGAGGGTTGCTCTTTTTACAATTCTCTTCAATCAACCCCTCTTCTTAAGCTTGGATCAAGGGCAGTGCATTTAAATGATGTGCCGCCTTATCCACAGCCCTCGCGTGTCGATCGAGGCAAGCATTTACAAAGAGGGAGATTTTTTTCAAATAGACTTTGCGATTGACGTAAGTCATTTATTATCTTGACTTTAAATCATAAAATCTTTAACATGCTGAAGGTAACCAATCACATTAAAAAGGTTACCATGCATCTGATTAAAAAAAGTCTCTACTGTCTTGTCTTTTGTCTTCTTGCCATTTCGCCGCTATCTGCCAAAGTGGATTATCGAGTTGAAGACCAACCGATCGCACTTCAAGAAGCTGTCGCCCTTGCAGGTGAAGGAATTCTAAAGCAAAGAGAGAACGGATTCGTTTATCTCGACGTGACAAATGACCTGATCAAATCTGTCGTCCCTTTGCTGGATTATGAGGGTCTTCTACGTCCACGGCCGACGGCCACTCAATCATTGGGCGCTCATATTAGCGTATTACACGAGAAAGAGAACATCATACCTGAGGAGCTGGGGTCATCATTTCCTTTCTTTGTGGAAGAGATTAGAAGCTTTACCCTTCACACAAGAGATGGCCTAAAAAAACTGTGGGTCATCGCAGTGAACTCTCCTGAATTAGAAAGCCTGCGTGAGAAATATGGCTGCGCGCCAAAGCTTAAAGGATACGACTTTCATATCACATTAGGAAAGCAGGTGCCCACGGCTCCGGAAGGATGGCGACAAATTGAGACTTTTTCTTCTCACAACTTCTCTGATGAGGAGCATGAGGGGCTTTCGCTGGAAGGAGACTATGTCCTTGTCGAAAATCAAGACGTTCTCGCAACAGCTGTAAAAGTCGATGCCATCGGTCAGCTGCACTTAAAAGGTAATGGTTTCGTTTACCTTGACGTCAGCAATGATTTTATCGATGAGATCGTGCCAATGTTACCGGTGGAAGGAGAGTTTGATCCCCTATCGACAAAACCTAGAAAAATGGGTGCCCACATCAGTGTCATTCACGAAGATGAAATGATCGGACGGGAAATTTGGAATCTTGTCGAAGCTGGCGAATGGTTCACCTTTGAGGTCAAGGAACTCCGTTATGTTGATAGAATGACAGCCCAAGGGCCAAAGCGCCTTTGGCTTTTAGCCGCCGACTCTCCTGCACTGGAGCGGCTTCGGACATCTTATGGCCTCAAACCAAAATTAAAAGGACACGACTTCCACATCACTCTCGGCGAGGAGCCTTTGGACAATCCTGTTTCCTCAGAACTTGAAGAGGATGTCGCAATCGATGAGATGTTTGAGGTTGCGCCTGCTGCTTAACAGGCGCGATCTAGTACTTAGTTAATAAAGTTTTTCTACAAATTCGAATTCTAAGCCGCCGCGATGAGCCGATCTCAATCGGCTCAATATTAACAATATAGAGCAGATTGAGATCGG
>CAZVSU010000074.1:0-11102 GCA_964629645.1 uncultured bacterium
CGTGGGCGCGACTTACAAACAGTGTCGAAATGGAAAGCCCGCAGAAGACGGCATCCTCGATGTCGCCTACGTCGACCATGAGAATGGATTTGCTTTTGTTGCTGACGGCCCGAGCCACGGAAAGCCGGAGAAGAAGGAGGGGATAGTGGCTGGTATGGAACAATTCAAAAGGGCCTACGAGGACGCGTTGTTTGAGAAGGGCGAGGTTTTCAAAAGATCACCCATACGCTTTGTCCAAGATACAGTCAGCGCTTTCTCCAGAGCTATGGAAGAATACGGTCATGTTAACGGCAGTGCTTTTGCGTTGGCGCAAACAGTCGACATCGATGGCCGCCCTTATTTAATCGCTGCTTCTTATGCTGATTGTATGATTGTGGTCCGCCGATCAGACGGACGGCTCGACCATACAAATGCTGATCGACACGGTGGTGGAATAGGAACGGATGAAGCGCTTCGGGTCGAAATCTTTGACCTCGAGGAAGGGGACGAAGTCTTCGGCTTCAGCGACGGAATCGGCGAGTTTCTCACTAAAGATCAGTTCAAAGAGGTCTTAGACAACAATACAGACAGAAATCAGCTCTTGAGTGAGCTCAAAGAAAAAATTCAGACTAAGGCTTCATCCACAAATGAAACAGCGTTCGTTGGGGGCACGCCAAAAGTTTACAATTCTGAAGATAGCAACGGTTACGACGACATAGCCCTTTTCAGCTTCAAGATCGGTCAGAAAGACCCGGCCCCTCGCACCTATCTTGACGAAGACTCAGAAAACAGCGACTCTTAAGCAAGGGGATGTCTTTAAATGAATCATTCGAAATTTGAAGACGTCCCCTAAAGCCCGAAATCAAATGTGCGATTGTATAGACTCTGAAAAAGTCCTATGCCCTTTTTGTGAGTTTTGAAGGACGCACAGTCCTCCATGTGGTCAAGTGTGAACCCTCCTCCAAAATGGAAAAGATCTGCACGACAGCCTCGAAAAAGGCCTTAGCTCTGTTTTGCATGTGGTCTTTTTACTTTCAAGAGCGAAAAAGCGGAGTGGCGATCGGTTAAGCGGTGATCGCTTGTTTAAAGGGAAGCCGCCGGCAAAGAGAATTGACGTTAGACATCCAAAAGCCGTTTTCACAATTGGTGCAGCGGACTGCCGAAAAATTTTGATGCCCCCTTCGAGGAGTTTGAAGAGGACACGCGGATTCATCATAAACGCTCCACATCGTCGTCTCATAAGAAGCGCTCAAACGATTCAAGATGATGTAACTTTAGATATTCATGTGGTCATGGCGTCTTTGGAAAAGCCTATGTGAGTGAAGTAATGTATGTGGTAGGCTTTGATCTTGGCGCGTTCCCAATCACTGATCTTTTCTGGCTCTGAAGAAAATCTCTTCTGAAGGGCTGCCTTTGCTAGCTCTATTCGCTTTTGAATCGGCCTATGAGTATCGCCGGCTGCAGCTAAAAGAGTAGGGCCTCCGTTTTGATCAAAAATCCGAGGGTAGGTTTTATGGAGTTGCTTTTGTACTTCTAGCTGGATTGTCAAAAATCGATAGATTCCATTGAGTTCTTCTTTTGTCGCGTGTTTGTAGGCAAAGTCATCGGCTCTGGCTTCACGAATCGACATATATATAGTGTTGACATTGCTCGCAACAAGATACGGGATGATGAACGTTAACGGCCTCGCCCAATAGGGACAGTACATTTGCAGGGTGGGCAATGCAAATGCGGTGACCGCTGCAGATAAAGCGGCTAAAGTTGAGGCGGTAAAGCCATCACTTGAGTGAATGTGTGAGATTTCATGTTTCAATATAAAGTCGAAAGCATCTCTATCACATTTCTCTAAATTGCTTGCGTACACCAACACGGCTTTTGAACAAAAGTTTGTCCCAAGTGCGGCAGCAGGCGATTGTCCAATCAGCCTCTTCATTTTAAAAACGTGAATGTTTTTGCGAAGAGACGGTTCCTTTTCATGTAGTTCAGGGAAACGATCTTCAATCCGCCAAAATTGACATCCTTCCGAAAATTTTTGCATGAAAACAGGGGACAATAAGGTGTTCAGAACCCCTAATCCGTAATAGGCTGTTGGGCCCCATTGAATCGCAGGCCCTGCAAAGCTGAAAAGTGAATGTATCATGTATGTTCCTTTGTTCTGATAGTATTAATGAAAAGTATATTATCACGTTATTAAATTGATTGTCTACTTATTAAAATTATTTTGTAATTAGAGGGAGAACTTCAAATTAAGTTGATTGCAAATTTGAAGACGTCCCCTAGTCAAGCGGTGATCGCTTGTTTGAAAGGAAGGATCTTTCGTTTTTTCTGGAACGAAAGCACCTGGCGGCTGACGACATCGGCGAGATGGTCGTCGGCTTGGCAGGCAAGGTGTTCGATCAGCCGCCTTCGCCCTTCGAGAAGGCGATGCACTTGATCAATATTGTGCAAGGTCACATGGGGGTGCCCTTCAATCGAAGGGTTGACATTTCTTGGGACAGAAAGGTCGATGATCAGTTGCCTGCGCGAGTGGGTATGGGACAGCGAATGGATAAGCGGCACCTGCGACTTCGTCCCAAAAACAATCCAGTCATAGTCGACCCATCGCTCAAAACGGTTCCAGGGGAGAGCGCGAATGGCGCTTTTTTCGGCGTGATGGTGCGCTTTCGCATCAGTTCGATTGCACAAGGTGAGGTCGGCGACGCCTTTGTTTTTCAAGTGACTCAAAATTTTTAAGTTGATGGCCGACGCGCCGACGAACAGGACGCGGGGGCGGGTCCCTGCGAAGTGGACTTCGCCAAGTTCCAAGATGGCATGTTCGACGTCGGGAACGCCTCGAATGCCTTGGTAGCGCCTTCTTAAAAGCTTGCCGTTTTTAAGTCCTTTTTGAAAAAGATAGTGCAGCTCATACGGGAGGCGCCCCCGCCTTGCCGCCTCTTGATAGGCCGCCTTCACTTGACCTTGAATCTCTGTCTCCCAAATCACGGCGCTGTCAAGTCCTGCGGTGACCAAAGAGAGGTGGTGCAGGCAATCTTTTCCGAAAAAAGAGTACATTTTCTGATCAAAGGATTCATCGACTTCCTGCCTGATCAGATGAAGAATGCTGATATGGGTCTCTGCCAGATGAGTCGATGTGAAGAAGATCTCGGTGCGGTTGCAGGTCGAGAGAAGGACCACGGTTTCATTTTGAGAGCATTCTTTTTGCAGGGCAAAGCGCTTTTGGCATGTCTGCGCCAGCTTTTCCCTCAGTTGCAGTCCGGCCTGTTTATGGTTGATTCCAACCACGCCAACGCGCATTCGCTTCCTCCATAGAAAAACTTTTATAGGTAATTAAAGATTTAACTGCTAGCCATAAACAACGACTTGCATTATGTTTGAGGCTCTATGAAGACACAAAATGGCATTCTCCTCGTTAACCTCGGCACGCCCGATTCGCCGAAGACAAATGATGTGTATCGGTACCTGATTCAATTTCTCACCGACGAAAGAGTGATCGATGTCCCTTGGCTCAAAAGGCAATGTTTGGTCAGGGGGTTGATCGTTCCGATGAGAGTGAAAAATTCTGCGAGCTCCTACAAAGAGATTTGGGAAGAGACAGGCTCGCCCCTTCTCCACTACGGCCGCCGCGTCGAAAGCGCGCTTCAGAAAAAGCTCGGCGACGACACCAAAGTTGTGTTAGCGATGAGGTATCAGAACCCGTCAATTGAAAAGGGGCTGGCTAAGCTTCGGGACTGTTCGACACTCATCGTGCTGCCCCTTTTTCCGCAGTATGCCTCTGCATCGACAGGGTCGGTGCATCAGGAGGTGATGCGGATCGTAAGCCGATGGCAGGTGATCCCGAATATCAAGCTGATCAACAGCTACCCCGCCAACGCAAAAATGGTGGAGACTTACGCCCTTAATGCCGAAAGATACGCGCTCGAAGATTACGACCATTTTCTCTTCAGTTTCCACGGACTGCCCGAGCGGCATCTCAAAAAAGCAGATCGGCACGGCGTTTGTTTGAAGGTGCCCAACTGTTGTGAAACGATGACAGAAAAAAATGCCTCTTGCTACGGAGCGCAGTGCTTTGCCACCGCTCAAGCCATTCAGGAGCGCCTTTCAATCCCAAACCATAAAATGACCGTTTGCTTTCAATCGCGACTCGGCAAAGACCCGTGGGTCCAGCCCTTTACCTCTGATGTCCTGAAGCAGCTTGCTGAAAAAGGGATCAAAAAAGTGCTCGTTTTCTGCCCCTCATTTGTCGCAGACTGCTTGGAAACGATTTTTGAAATCAGCGTCGAATATCGGGAGGAGTTTACAGAGCTCGGAGGGGAGACGCTTGATCTTGTCGAAAGCCTTAACGACCACCCTCTTTGGATCGAGGCGCTTTCTGATCTTGTCCATCGGGAAGTGTCTCGAGAAGCGCGCGCAGCTGCTCATGTGTGAGTCTCTCGATATTGCTGTCTGACGTGTAGGCAAACCCTGCCGGAACCTGCTTCCCTTTTTCTGCGTAGCTGTCGATGCGCTCATTGAGCGAAACGCCGAAAACAGGCGGAAGAAGCATATAGTAGCCCGCATATTCAAACGTATAGCGCGCCTCTTCAGCGCTGATCAAACTTTCGTGGAGCTTCTCCCCTTCGCGGATCCCCACTGTTTCTGTGGCGATCCCGGGCGAGAGCACCTCCGCTAAATCGAGAGTTTTGACCGTCGGGTTTTTCGGGACAAAAATTTCGTGTCCTTTCATCACGCCGCAGCAGCGGGCAACAAAAGAGACGGCCTGATCGAGTGTGATCCAAAAGCGGGTCATTTCCGGGTCGGTGACAGGGAGCGATTGGGCTCCGCTTGCCAGAAGCTGCCTCCAGAAAGGGAGAATGCTGCCGCGGCTTCCGAGCACGTTGCCGTAGCGCACCACGCTGAATTTTGGCTGCTGTTTCGCGCCGACATAGGAATTTCCGGCAATGAAAAGTTTGTCTGAGCAAAGCTTCGTTGCGCCGTAAAGGTTCACCGGATTGACCGACTTGTCTGTTGAGAGGGCGATCACCTTTTCGACGTCTCGATAAATGGAGGCCTCGATCACGTGCATGGCGCCCATAATGTTGGTTTGCACAAACTCCGAAGGGTTGTACTCTGCTGCAGGCACTTGTTTGAGCGCTGCGGCATGGAGCACAATGTCGACACCTCTCATGGCCAGCTTTAGCCGCGCCGCATCGCGCACGCTTCCTAAAAAATAGCGGATTTTAGGCGAGGTGAAAAGGGGAGAGATCTGCTGCATTTCCCACTGCTTCCACTCGTCTCGGCTAAAAATGATCACTTTGGCGCACGCGTCTTCATCAAGCAGGTAAGAGGCCATGGCTCTTCCAAAGCTGCCGGTTCCACCTGTGATCATCACAGTTTTGTCTTTGAAGGGGGACGCTGCCATACCCTTCACCATAATTTTACTTGCATTTAAAGGAAATAATTAATAAATTAACTTTTTATTCTAAGTGAAATAAACTCTTAACCTGTGACCTAGATCCCACTTCTAGAGAAAGACTATGGCGAAAAAATATGATGAGTCAGCCGTTCAAACCCTGGACGCGCTCGAACACATACGGCTTCGATCGGGGATGTACATCGGCCGCCTCGGCGACGGGTCCCACCCCGACGACGGCATCTATGTCATGCTCAAAGAGATCATCGACAACAGCGTCGACGAGTTCATCATGAACCACGGCAGCAAAATCGAGATCGGCCTCGACTACAAAACCGGCTCCGTCTCGGTACGGGACTACGGACGGGGAATTCCGCTCGGGAAAGCGATCGAATGTGTCAGCCAAATCAATACCGGGGCAAAATACAACGACGATGTCTTTCAATTCTCTGTCGGGTTAAACGGCGTCGGCACAAAAGCGGTCAATGCCCTGTCGAGCCATTTTGTTTTGAAAAGCCATCGCGACGGAAAAATGATCGAAGCCGAGTTTTCCCAAGGGAAGCTGCTCAAGCAAAAAAAAGGCGCATCAAAAGAAAAAAACGGCACATCAATTGCGTTTATTCCCGATGCCGACATCTTCAACACCTATCGATTTGAGCCTGAGTTTGTCGAAAAGCGCCTCTGGAACTACGCCTATCTCAACAAGGGACTCACCATTACGTTGAACGGTCAGCCGTTTCAATCACAAAATGGCCTGCTCGATCTATTAAATGCCGAAGTTGATCCGGACGATCAGCTCTACGCCCCTCTCCACTATGTGGGCAAACAGATCGAGTTTGCTTTCCTGCACACCCAAAGCTACGGGGAAACGCACTTTTCTTACGTCAACGGTCAGTACACCTCCGACGGAGGGACGCATCTTTCGGCTTTCCGCGAAGGGATTTTAAAGGGGGTCAACGCCTATGCCAAGAAGACCTTTCAAGGTGTGGACGTGCGAGAGGGGATCGTCGGGACGGTTCTCGTCAAATTAAAAGATCCCATTTTTGAATCGCAGACAAAAAACAAGCTCGGAAATACAGAAATTCGAGGCGATATCGTTCAGGAAGTGAAAGAGGCTGTCGCCAATTTGCTCTACAAACACCCCGAGGTCGCAAACAAATTGATCGAGCGGATCGCATTTAACGAAAAGCTCAGACGGGAACTGTCGGCCGTCAAAAAAGAAGCAAAAGAAAAGCAGAAAAAAATTTCGTTTAAAATCCCGAAGCTGCGCGACTGCAAGTATCACTTCGGCGACAACAACCGCTTCAGCGAAGACACCATGATCTTTTTGACGGAAGGGGACTCGGCCAGCGCCTCCATCGTCGCCGCGCGCGACCCCATGACGCAAGCGGTCTTTTCCCTCAGAGGAAAGCCGCTCAATGTCTTTGGGATGAAGATGGACCAGCTCTACAAAAATGAAGAGATGTACAACGTCATGAGCGCCCTCAATATCGAAGAGGATCTCGAAAACCTCCGCTACAACAAAGTGGTGCTCGCCACCGATGCCGACGTCGACGGGATGCATATCCGCAATCTCTTGATGACCTTTTTCCTCACCTACTTCGAGGGACTGGTCTTGGGAGGGCATCTCTATTTACTTGAAACCCCCATCTTTAAAGTGCGGAATAAAAAAGAGACCCATTATTGCTACTCCGACAAAGAGAAAGAACGCGCCTTAAAAAAGCTGGGCAAAGGGGCCGAAGTGACCCGCTTTAAAGGCCTTGGCGAGATCTCTCCCGGCGAATTCAAGCAGTTTATCGGACCCGATATCAAGCTGACGCCCGTTTCGGTTCATCATTTTTCCGATATTAAGCCGACGCTCGAGTTCTATATGGGGAAAAATACCCCGAAGCGAAAACATTTCATCATGGATCATCTCATTATCGAGCAAGCAGAGTTATGACTTTAGAAGCGCCCAATGACTTAAAACATCTGATGCAAGATCACTACTTGCGCTACGCCTCTTATGTCATCTTGGACAGAGCCATTCCCGATATTGCCGACGGCTTGAAGCCTGTCCAACGGCGCATTTTGCTCACCCTTTTCAATATGAGCGACGGACGCTTCCATAAAGTCGCCAACGTTGTCGGGCAGACAATGGCGCTTCATCCCCATGGCGACGCCGCCATCACAGATGCGCTCGTTCACCTCGCCAATAAAGGGTATCTGCTCGACGAGCAAGGAAACTTCGGCAACATCTACACCGGCGACCCCGCGGCGGCGTCGCGATACATCGAAACGCGCCTGTCGTCTCTTGCCGCCGAGACCATGTTCAATCCCGATATCACGGAGATGATCCCCTCCTATGACGGGCGAAACCAAGATGCCGTACGCCTCCCCGCTAAAATCCCGCTCCTGCTCATGCAAGGGGCCGAAGGGATTGCTGTCGGCATGTCAACACGGATCCTGCCCCATAATTTTACCGAGCTCCTCAAAGCGCAGATTGCCCTTTTGGAAGGAAAGCGTTTCACCCTCAATCCCGATTTTGTGACCGGCGGCATCATGGACGCCTCCGACTACCAAAAGGGGAATGGAAAGATCAAGCTCCGCGCGAAGATCGAAGTGCGCGACCAAAAAACGCTCGTGATCACGGAAATTGGCTATGGCACGACGACAGAATCGCTGATTCGTTCCATCGACGAGGCCGCCAAAAAAGGGAAAATCAAAATTGAGTCCATCTCCGATTACACAGCCGAAAAGGTGGAAATCGAAATTAAACTGCCGAGAGGGCAGTACGCCAAAGATTTGATCGAGCCTCTCTATGCCTTCACCGACTGCGAAGTGTCGCTCAGCTCAAACGTCGTTGTCATCAAAGAGGGGTACCCCGTTGAAACCGATGTTCATGAAATTCTCGCCTATCATACCGATCTGCTCAAAGGGTATCTCAAGCGAGAGCTGGAGATCGAGCGGGACCGCCTGAAAGAGAAAATCTTCGATAAAACCTTAGAACAGATCTTTATCGAAAACCGCCTCTACAAGAAAATTGAAGAGGTGGGGACGTTAGACGAGATCCACCAAGTCATTGAAAAGGCGCTTAAGCCCTATCACAACAGGCTGTATCGCCTCCCTACGCACGAAGATCGAGAGCGTCTGCTTGCCATCCCCATCCGCCGCATATCGAGATACGACGCCGACCGCAACCGCAATGACATCAAAGCGTGCGAAGAGCAGCTTGCGACTGTCGAGAAAAAATTAAAACAGATCAAAAAGGTCACAATCGACTATCTCAATGATCTGATCAAGCGATATGGCAAGCTCTTTCCAAGGCGCACAGTTGTGAAACAGATTGACGAGATCGACCGTCGGGCTATTGAGACAAAGGAGATTTCCATCGGGTTCGACCCTAAGCAAGGCTTCGTCGGCACAAAAGTGAAAAGCGGCCTCGCTATCGAGGCGACCAATTTTGATAAACTGCTCGTGATCTTTGACGACGGCTCGCTCAAGGTGATCAACATTCCCGAAAAACAATTCCTCCAAACGGCGGGCAAAAAAGTGGTCCACATCGGCGTGGCCGATAAAAAAACGGCCTTCAATGTGATCTATAGCGACCTTAAGAAAATTTGCTTTGCCAAGCGGTTTGTGGTGAGCCAATTTATTTTGGATAAAGAGTACCGCTATTTCGATCAAGGCAAACTTGAGTATATCGGCACAAACCCCGACCTTGAATTGACCCTTAAGCTGGTGCCGAAAGCCAAGCAGAAACTGTCGGCCATCGATTTTAGTTTTGACAGCGTACTCGTGAAGAGCGTCTCCGCAAAAGGGATCCGGATCAGCACGAGGCCGGTCAAGAAAGTAGGCCCCAAAAACAAAAAAGCGTCGAGTGGAGATCTTCAGCTTGACTTTTTCAATCAGCACTAAAAAAGAAGCCGAGGCGCACCACATTTTCGTCAACGGCGCGCTTTGGCGGGTCGTGTCGCCCCGCCTATTTGGCAAACGTCTCAAGCTCGAGGTGGACACTTTTGAGGAACTTCTTGCCCTCGAAAAAGAAAAAGCGCTTTCATTTGCCGTAAGAAGCCTCTCCGCGAAAGCGCAACACTCCATTGAGCTGAAGAAAAAGATCCTGGACCTCGGCGCCTCTGAAGAGGCGGCGCGCTACGCAATTGAAACGCTGGAGCAGCTCGGCTATTTGGACGACGAAGAGTGGTGCCGCTTTTTTATTCGGTCGCAAAAAGCGCGCAAGCTGGGCAAGTCGGCCATCGCACAAAAATTGAGGAGCAAGGGCATCGCCGACGACGAGTTTCAGCCGTTTCTCGATGAGGAGCTTCCCGCGGAAGAGCAAGAAAAGCAAATCGAAGCGCTTCTTCGCACCAAGTTTAAATCTAAAGACCTAACCAATCCTAAGCAAAAGCAACAGGTCATCGCCGGCCTTTGCCGCCGCGGCTTTTCTTGGGACCTCATCGCCGCCGCCCTAAAACGCTAGAGGAACCCCTCCCCCGGCTCAGCTGCCCTTTTATCCAAGTTTCGGGATGATCACCTCTTCAAAATATTGGTGGCGGCGGGGACTGTCCGTCTTCCCTCCAGGTTGTTCGTTCAGAACCTCTTTCAACAATGTCCGGAATTCCTTTTCCATCTCCGTTCTATTGGCGCCCTTTGGACGATAGACTCCGCAGCTCAACTCAGCCACTAAAGCGTGGGTGACGCCTGCCTGGACCATAGCGTCAAGCGAGGCGCGCAGTTTGTTTTTCACACACTCTTTAAAGACCTCTTTATCTTTGGCAGCCTTCTCGTTCAACGTCCTCGTCATGGTTCCCGTGTTGCGACCTTTTCCCCCTGCATTCACAGAGTCGGCAAAAACAACCGCGTGAACTGGCGTCGGTGTCTTTGGGGTCTTTGGGGTCTTTGGGGTCTTTTTGTTGCACTGCGTATACAAACCGGCCCCGGTGACGAGATGCGCATCTTTGTACTCTGAAGACTTGGCTTTGGTATAGTCAACGCCTTGTTTCGTCATGGTGGCTTTATCAGCTGCGTGGTACTCAAGGCCCCATTCGCCTAAAACTGTGGCCATAAAATTATCGGCGTACTGCTCTTTATCTTGATCTGTCTCCTTCGTTTTGATCCCGGCTAAAAGCATTTGAGCGATGACAGATTCTTCCTGAGTCCTTTTGTTCGCATTTTTGTTAATTAACGTAAGCTTGTCGTTCCACGAAGCGGTAAAATCCCATTCTTTGCCAAGAGCGCCCGCGGGCAGGCCGCTATTGGCCGCAATCATGACCCCTATTTTTGCATACTCATTCTCTTGTATAATTTGATCGGCAACACCCGAGCATCCTGAAGCGCTATACCTATATGGCACGTTTACGATTTTATCGCTCATTATGAGTGACTTTGTGTCAGGATGCTTACTTACTACCTCGTTTAGATCTTTTTTGAAGTACTCATACCGCAGAGCCGAATCAACTTTGGTCCTCTTCGCGTGCGCGAGCGGCACTCTCATAAGGTCTTGATAGGCTTTTGACGAGAGCTTGATGTTTGAACCGTTGCGTTTTATACCTTTTTTTTGTCCGTAATTTTTAAGAAAATTTTGAGCCGTCTCTTTATTTTCAAAGCTGATGATGGCGCTGAAGTCAGAATTGACTGTGGTTTTGGCTTCTTTTAGCAACGTTGTGATTGACGCAAGCTGATCGTCAGAATATTTTTGCAAACCACGGGCTTCAATATTTTTTGTCGTCCCTTGTTGTATGCTTTTTTCCGAATC
>CAZVSU010000075.1:0-10808 GCA_964629645.1 uncultured bacterium
GCTTAGCCTTTGGCCCAGGAATCCCTCTTGCTTTAGCAAGGGGAGGATGTCAATTGATTCAGACAAAGTTTGGGGTTCTTTACGTTTGCGAAATAAAATTTTCGAGATCTGCAATAGGGATGGAGGTTGTAACTGATGTGAAGAAAAAAATCCAACGCCTTCAAACACCCAAACATATCTCATTTTTTCCAGTTCTGATTCATGTTGGAGAAGTTAAATCGACGGTAGAAGATTCGGAGTTTTTTGCGAAGACAATCGATTTTGGCAGAATGTTAGACGAACCGAGGAATTAAATCGTATATTAGGCGAGCCAATGTTGACATCCTCCCCTTGCTGAAGCAAGAGGGAGGATGTCAAGGCTGGCTATCCAGAAATCTTAACCAGCCAGAACTCTTTGGAGAATTATTTATGTCCGCATATAAGTTGTTGATTTTCACAGCTCTTCCTTTGACCCTTACAGCGGGTTGGCACGAAAAGCGAGCAGAAGGTTGGGCATGGCATGAGGATCGAAATCTTACAAAAGAGGAAGATCAAGAGAGCCCTCCACAAAAAAAGGTACAAACAGCCAATGAACAAATAGAGGAGATCAGAAAGAACCTTGAAGAGTTAAAAACAAAAGCTATCCTTGAACCAACAAAAGAAAACGTAATTGCCTACATTCGTGAGCAAAACAAATGGGTATCCCAATCCCATGAATTTGCCAAAGCATGGACCGAAACCATTTTAAGGCACCCTGAGCTTGATTTTTCATTGGAGGGTATGCCTGTCTCGCAATACGGACAAAAGTACTACAAAAACAAAAAGAGCCATGAAATCGCATCTCTCATTGAGTCGATGTCAAAAGATCATGCTCTTCTCTTCATTTACGAAGGAAAAAATCCAGCAACTCCCGAAATCGCCAAGGCCGTTGAACTGTTTTCCAAGAGATACGATTGGTTGGTGACACCAGTATCGGTCGACGGTGTCACCTGTGAAGAGCTTCCAGAAAGTATTGTAAGAAAAGACAATAAGGAAAAATTCGATCTTCCCATATACCCTGCACTTGCAGTAGTATGTCCTGAAACAAATGATGTCACGCCAATCGCCTTTGGCTTTTTTTCAGTTGATATGATTAAAAACAACATATATATGTTGTTTTCTGATAAAAGATGAATTATACAGGTATGTGTGTATACACACATACACCTTAAAAATGGAGACCGCAATGAGAAAAACGACCCTTGCCCTTGCTTTGATGATAGTGTCATTAACACCGATGAGTGCTTCGACAAAATCATCGATTAATTCGATGAATGATGTCCCAATTTTTGGGGGACTTTACTTTCTAGGCGATGCCCTTCTCAACTCTGATAAAAGAATTCGTGAGAAAGAAGAATTTCTTGAGAACGTGATCAATGACACTCTTTCGAATGAAGAGTTAAGCCAGATGTATATTTTGGACGAATATTCTGCCGTTAACGGTGTATGTGTACAGAAAATGTTGGCTAAATGCGCGAAGAAGAAAACCGAAGAATTTCCCATGTGGTTGTTTGAGCTAAAAAAGAAAGAGAGCGACAAGGAACTTATCGATATCGTGAACGGTTTTGAAACTGGGAGTAGAGTGTTTATGATAAAACACTCAGGTATAAAATTCAAAAGTCGAAAAATGAAAGATTTTCAATGTGAAACTATTAAATCTACACCAAATCAGGTGATTACGTATTACACGCTCAAAGTCAGTAATTCTGAGTCAGAGCTTGAGCTTGGGATGATAAGCCATATTACAAAATATGAAAATTGGATGTTAGCACGACACTATCTATTTGATCTGAATGAAAATGGCCCTAGCAGATCTGAAATCATCGCCAAAATGGAATCAAATCGATCTGTTCGAGAGTGGGCCTCAAGATGTGAAGAGTACATGACGACAAAATCTCAGAATCAACATTCATTCTAAAGAGAGGGGAATCAAGCCTCAGGATGAAATACTTAGTCTGTTTACTTCTACTACCCTTTGCACTCGTAGCCGAAAATCCTGAGAGAGCTACTTTAAAAAAGAAAATGAAGGAATTTTTAAAAAATTACAACGGCTCTGTCACTGTTGATTCACCCGATGTCTACAAAGGACAGCTTTCTGGTTATGCAACGGGAGGGGGAGTTCACGTTCGAAACAAAGTGTTCAATCGAAAGCCCGTCACTATCACTCCGCCCTCTTACTCCGCAGGGTGCGGAGGTATCGACCTGCACATGGGTAGTGCAAGCTTGATCAAACAAGAAGAACTTGTCGACGCTATGAAAGGCATTGTTTCAGGAGCGACTTCCTATGCTTTCTTGCTAGCGATGGAGTCTGTGAGTCCTAGTGCAAAAAACGTCATGGCTGATCTGCAAAAATTAGCAACTGAATTGAATCAAATACAAATCAATTCATGTGAGGTCGGCCAACAGCTGACAGGCATGGTATGGCCTAAAAATAAAGCCGCGAGTCAACACATTTGTTCTACATTATCGGCACAAAACGGGAGCTTCTCTAGTTTCGCTGAGGCTAAACATGACTGCTCTAATGAGAAACAAAGTCCCACAAGCGCTGATAATGGCGACGCCTTTTACGGAGAATACAATCTCGCATGGGAGGTCATCAAAAAAGATCCATATTTGAGAAATAGCCCCGAGTTCGCAGAGCTGTTTATGTCCCTCACAGGCACCTACATCATGGACTCAGGAGGGACACCAAAATGGTATCCATCAAAAGTAGAGGACTCTCGTTTTCTCGCAGCCTTGCTCTACGGAGAAGAGCTCGAGGGTTACAAATGCGTAATTTCTAAAGGGGCCAGTCAAGGCAATTTGTTTCAGGGAAAATGCCTCGAAATCGACGAAAACGCCGTTCTAGACGATGGAAAAGAGGGGTCGTCTTGGTTCGATTCGGTTCACAACAAACTCATCTCGATTCAGGACAAGATATACACAGATACGCCTCTTGAAGAAGATGAAAAACACCTTATCAACAGCACAACTCTTCCGGTGTTACGCACTATTTGTGCGATGTCAGTATTTCACAAAGGGTTCGCCCCAGTTGACCTGGCTAGAATATCAAAGCTTGTCGCTATTGATATTATGGTCAGCTTTATCAAAGAGGTCATACAAAAAGCACGAGCAACCGCACTTCAAATCAAACAAGTTCAATACAACAGCGACTCTATAGATCATTTTGTCAACAATCTTAGTAGAGTGGAGTCAATCGTTTATCGCTTCGAGGATCATGGTAGAATTTTGTTCAACGAGATCTACGCCGTTGAAAAGCTTATTGACATGGTGGAAGGGAAAATCGAAAGAGAAATAGGACTTTAATGGAAAGTTTTTCTATTATCACCTACGGAGGAGTTGAGATACTTGGTAAGATATTTATCGCAATTTCCATGCTCCTTCAAAAAGGTGGCACTTTTTTCCATTTGTCAGTGTTGTCCGCAAGCATTGGGGCTCTAATCGTAATCGTAAAAGCCTTATTTGCTCCGAACCTCAGTTTTCTAAAGACGTACTTTTTTCCTCTTCTTATCCTTATTGTTCTGAGTTTCAACGTAACAACTTCCGTCATAATAGAAGATCGTTTGGCGCTCGATGGAGTCGCTCCTCGAGCGAATGTAGACAAAATTCTTACACCAGCAAAAAAGATTGACAAAGTTCCTTTGATCGTCGGCTTTATTTCTCAAATCATCAGTACAATAGGATACAAGATTACCGATGCGGTTGAGACTGTCATGGTCATGCCAGATGATCAAAGGTATTCGAAAGTCGGGATGATTTTCGGTTCAGATTCAGCTCTACAAATGGGGGAAATAAGAATCAAAGATGGGCTTATTGATTCCAATCTAAGGAGTTTCTGCAGAAACTGCGTTTTTTATGATCTTGGTCTGAATTTTTATACCGTTGAGGAACTTAAAAATTCAGGCAATCTTCTCGATTTTCTCAAGTCAAGAACCTCAAGTGTTCGGATGACAAACTACAAGACAGCAGCATCAGGAAAGTATGGGAATGAAGCAATCACCTGTAAAGAAGCCGTGACAAGACTTGCCAGCTTATTAGGGGATAAATCCTACGAAATCAAACATCAGGCAAAAAAAGAGATCTTTCAACGACTACCCTTGGCATACAATGCTCTGACAACAATAAATCACGATGCAAACGATCTTATCCGACAATCACTTGTCATGAGCGTTCTAATGGATGAAAATGCCTCTCAGGCTTTTGCTGCAAAAAGAGCCGCAATGCAACAAAAAAGCACTTACCAGTCAATAGGAGCAATGGCAGGAAATAGCTTGGTTTGGATGAGAATCATTTTTGAGGCCCTTATTTATGCCTCAGTTATCTTCATCATCCCCTTGGCTTTTCTTCCATCGGGGTTTAAATACCTGCTAAACTGGATGTTCCTGGCTGCTTGGATTCAACTTTGGCCCCCATTTTATAGCATTCTTCAGTACATTTTGCAGATCGCGGCATCATCTTATGCCTCTGCATATGTGGATCCGAACACAGCTGGATGCCAACTTACGATTTATAGCTCTGTCGGATTGTCAGAGATATACTCAAATGTATCGGCACTAGCAGGTTACATGTCTTTGTCTATTCCTTATCTTTCATATGCCCTGATAAAAGGAGGGGTCGGATCACTGATACACCTTACTGGATCACTGATGTCTCCAATTCATTCAGCAGGCGCAACCGCTGCATCAGAGCAAACCACAGGAAATTACTCTTTTGGGAATACCTCTATGGACTCTGAAGCCTTTGCCAATGCTTCAGGGTTCCAGCAAAACTTCTCACCGAGTCTGAGTCATGGAATGATCACTGAACAAACCGCTAATAGAGATGTGACATGGGGAGGGGGAAGCTTTATCAACCGCGATAAATTCTCCCAGAATGCACGATCTCTTAGCGGAGACCATACATTAAGTTCCAGCCTTCAAAATTCGCTACAGACGGCTCAGACGGCCCACGATTCAGTTTCTGCAAGCCATAATGAATCTGTAAGTGAGGTACAAAGAGCTTCCGAAGCTTACCAACAACACGCCTCGATAGATAATGGATATAGCTTTGGGGAGAGTACCAAAGAAGCCTTTGATTTTTCCGAAAGTGTGTCATGGCTTACAAATGCAATTGATTCCTTTGCTCACAATCATGGTTATAGTCGATCTGAGGCTTGGAATATTGCATTGTCACTTAAAGCTCCGGGCGCAGGATTAGGAATCAACTTAAGCGAAGTCTCCGAAGAAGCTTGGCAAGAGGCAAAAACCCTTTCAGAATCACAGGATTTCAGAGAGCATTATCAGAGAGCCCAGGATTTTGTTGAAAACTACTCTCACAACGAAAACTTCGTAGAAGGAGAACGGGCAACACTAGACTACGTGGCCTCCCTTGACAAAATGAGGACGACAAGTGAACAACTTTCTGCAAGCTTTGACCAGCTCAATCAAGTTTCAAAAACAGCTAGTTTTGTAGATGGACTCTCGTTTGGAGACAAAATGTCTCTAGACCAGAGGTTTAATGACTACCTGGTTGAAAAAACAGGAAGTGCTCATTCCGCTCTTGAAGTTCTTGATCATCCCGATAGTTCGGAAATGGAGGGATATATCTCTGACTTCATGTCAGAGAGAGCATCGGAATACATAGATACAGAAATAAATCCCGATGGATTCATCGATCCTGGGCAATATTATCAGCAATCCTACTCCGAAATACCTCAATCTTCTGAAACTATTGATTCAACAAATATTCCGAAGACAATGAATGACATAGTTCCAGTTTCGACTCGTCAAAAGGTAGAGGAGAGAATTGAAGAAGGAAAAAGATTTAGAGACATCGCGAACGAATCGATTACCTTTGAAGAAGGAACATTAAACGAAAACAGAGAACCATTTGCCGAAGAAGTACATGAAAATGCAAATTACTCTAGGTTATCGGCCATCGGAGGCAATATCCGTAGTTATGCAACAAAATACGGGCTGTACTGCCGTCATTATGACGATAGCGGGTGTCTCTATGAATATGAAGATTTCGATTAAATGATTAATTTTCTAAATGTTATTTCAGAAGGAGGTCAAACCTGGGCGCATCGCGTTCGAATGCTCAAACAGGTAACGAAATTTATCCTCTTTTTCTCGCTGATAGTTTCGATTACTTCAGTGTTTTACCAGCTCTTTTTCCGCGACTTTGATCTCTTGATCGCTTCTTGGTATTGGCTCAAGGCAACAGTTTTCGAATCACTGGGAATGAGCACGATAGAGGCGAAAAACGAATACTGGTCAAAATTTTCCACTTTTAGAAGTGCTGGGGCAACAACAACTATTCCCACTAAACAGGCCATCCAAATCTTAAATACCAAAATCTCCATACTCACAAGTAAGCTTGAGCAATCACTGTATTTTGGTATCAAGGTTTTTGGGACTTGTGCCATGGGATTCTTTGTCTATTTTCTCTTCAGAGGTCTTAAATCTAAGAGGAAAAAGCACCTTTCAGGAAAGCGAATCTGGAACCCCACACTACTGAATCTGTGGCTCACAATCAGACGAAAAGCATCGAGATTTAAGATTGGCCCTCTCTCACTCGTAAAAGGATCAGAAACAACTCATATTTTGATTACAGGTGGCACAGGATCAGGAAAAACAAACTGCCTGCACCACATACTAAAAAGTATACGTTCAAAAGGGCAAAAAACGGTGGTTATTGATACCACAGGTGCTTTTATCGACCGATATTTTAGACAAGGAAAAGATCATATTCTTAACCCATTCGACGATAGGGGAGTCAAGTGGTCCCCATGGTCTGAGTGCTCATCAAAGCAAGATTACGATATCATCGCCGAAAGCTTTATACCGCCAAGCTATAATGATCACGAAAGCTATTGGAGGACCGCTGCTAGATCTCTATTCAGCGCTCTACTACAAAAGCTAGAGCCTATAAAGAAAAATACAGATATCGTTCGCTGGACACTTTATGAATCTCTCCAAGATCTTTGCTCCTTTGTCGAAGGAACAAAAGCAGCTTCTCACATGGATATCCAGAGCGAAAAAACTGCTGGCTCCGTTCGTTCCGTAGCTTCTTCATTTTTAGAATGCTTCGACTATTTAGATGATGTCGCCGACCCCTTTTCGATCAAAAAATGGATTGAAAAAGAAGACGATTCGTGGATTTTTATTTCCTGCAAACCGTCGGAAAGGGCCGCCATAACGCCCTTGCTGACCTCTTATATATCGTTGGCCGTCAATGCAGTGATCAATTTATGCCCATCTTCAAAACGAAGAATTTGGTTTGTGCTTGATGAACTACCAACATTGAACAAGGTTAAGGGCTTAGAAACACTTCTCACTGAAGGAAGAAAGTATGGCGCATGTGCTCTTATCGCTCTTCAGAGTCCGGCTCAGTTAGAGGCAATCTACGGAAGAGAGGGGGCGAGAATCATTTCAGGTCAATGTGCCACTAAGGTCGTCTTTGCAGAATACGATGCTGAAACGGCAGAGCGAATCTCCAAACTCTTTGGTCAAAAGAAAGTAGGGGAGTGTCAGGAGGGTATTTCTTATGGGGCTAATGATATGAGAGACGGTGTGAGTCTTTCTTACCAAATTAAGAATGAATCAACGGTATCAGCAACAGACATACAATCACTTGTGCCCAATCAGGCTTTTGTAAAACTACCGGGACGATTCCCGATCACAAAATTAAAACTAAAAATCGCTTAAGAGGAGACAAAAAAATATGCTTCAAAGTATTGGATTTATGGCGGGGATTTGGGTATTGTTCGAGAATCCTCTCTACTTCATGGTTTGGTTGCTGATTCCAGTATTGTCATTCGTCCTGGTTCTTACCAATATTACCCCATTTCCAGGATTATTTTTTCTGATCGTATCAAGTGTTGTCTACATAGATCTTTGTGTATACAAGACCTTATTTAAGGGACGCGATCCGTTATTGCTATCTGGTGTGGACCTGAGGTGCATCAAGGGCTTCTTACTCGCATCACTGATTATTCAAATTTCAGCTGTCACAGTCTATCTTTTTGTTTTCTTGACGGGATCCATAGATCCCTTTGGTATGTCGTTCTTCCTAGGTTTCGTCTTCATTGCTTGTCAGAAAGGCTTTAAGTTTCTTGCGTTTAGCAAATATGCTTACGAATTCTTTGGACAAAATCCCGACTCACAAAAGCCCACCATTTCCTCTTTTGGTCGAGACCTTGCAGTCATTATCAATCGCAAACTTAAATCGAACACTTGACAGAATGTATTTATTTTTTTTTGTAATTCATTTTTGTTCTTGTTATGATTTAAGTTGAAAAATCTATCCGACTAAATTGACCTTCTTAGATGGATTATCCTCTAGTGGAGTTTTGTCATAGGCATTGACCATTTCAGCGCTAGCATGCCCTGATATTCTCATAATATCGGAATCTGAGAATCCTTGCTGCTTGAGGTAGGTGATAGTCGATGCCCTTAAAACATGGGGGGTAACGAGAAAGGGGAGTCTTGCCCGTTTAGATGCGTTCTTAAATGATTTATATACTTGAATGTGTGGCACTTGTTTTCCTGTCCTTGTTATGAATGCAAGACCACTTCTCGTTCCAATGTGTTCTTCCAGTTCATCAAAAACCGATTTTGGATAGAATATGATTGTTTCCTTCTTTCCTTTTACCTTGGATTGGGAAAATCTGATTTTTCTATCATAAAAATTGATCTGATCGACCTTAAGTCCCAGAACCTCTGATATTCGCTTTCCACCCTGAAGAGTTAGCTTAGCGATAAGATGGTCTCGAAAGTTCAATTTTTTTAATTCTGATAAGAAGCTAAGCCATTGCGATTGGTTCAAGGCGTTCGTTTTGACGTGATCTCGGTACTTGAAAAACGTCTTGTGTGCACCTTCTTTATTTGGTATCGCTTTCTTTATAAGGCCTTGAGTTCTGCGAGTCAAAAAACCAGTAAAGGAGATATAGCACGCTGCACGAGCTTGCCTTGTAGGTTCCGACCACTCGTTCTCTAACTTAATTTGATCTATCACACATTCATGATTCACAAGAGAAAAAGCTTGTAGATTCATATCTGGATTTATAATTCCAAGTTCTATGAGGCGTTTCATACCAGATAGGTATGTTTTTCTGGTGTTATCTCTATAACCCGAAAGCCAGAATTGAATTGCTTCAAAAACTCTGACATCTTTCAATTTTCGCCATACGTATTCATCTCGAAAATTAATAGCCTCTTGATGTGACATCAAACCAGTATTCGCATCCATCAAAGTCAAGTCATCTGACACTAAAATCCTCCAAATCGATCCACCAAAACCATACCAAATTTTATATAAAATAATGCTACTTATATTATACTTTTGTGACATCCTCCCAAAAATTTGCACAGGACAAGATCAAGTGCTAATTATAGGTCTGGAAAAATCTTTACCAATTTCATCTTTGGTAATGCTGTGCTATGCTTTTGCAAATTTACATCCTCAGCACTCAAAAGGAGACAAATGTGAAACACCTATTAATCATGGCAATAGCTTTTTCTTTGTGGGTATCTCTCGTGAGCTTTTCAGATGGAAAGTCAAGGGTAAGAATCGAACTCCTCCAAAGTCAAGGTGTAGTCGAAAGCCCTGTTCTAGAATTATCAGAAGCTGAGTTCGGGAAATGGAAAAGAGATTCAGAAATTTGCTGTGACATGAATGAATCATTCAAATCGACATATTCTCTTGCAGACGAGTCATATGATAAGCGAACTCGAACGTTAGGGATCGTCAGTTTAGGCAAGACTCTAGGAATTAATGGCAATATGTCAATGTCCGATTGCATCAAAACGATCAGACTAGCTATACAGAAATATGAACCAGCATACAAATGGAATTTGGTTAAATCTGATGAAACATCAGCGATCATTATCAATGAAGTCGATTACGAAAAAATTAGAGAAAAAAATTTATCTGTTCCACCGGCCGAGTTCATTGTTTCGCGAATTTTCAAAGGAGAGAAGGGCTTTTTCAAAATCGAGTATGCCGAACGAAAAAGACACAAAAAGTATTCACAAAAGAAAATTGTGAGCATTTTAAAAAATGCGTATCTCGTAAAAAACGATCAACCAGTGAATTATGACAAAGATATCGAAAATGGTTGTATCAGTAATTTGTTAGGAACTGGTGTTAATTTTCATCACAATAAGTATTTCACAGTTCATTTTTTCGATAATGAGAAATGGATCCATCGCCCTTGTTTATCGAGCCATGATCAATGCAAGACCTGTTATTTTCCTGAAAAATTCAGAGATGAAGAAATTCCATCTAAAAGAATATGGATAATGACCGATAAAAATGAATTTTGCCAAAATTCGTCTATGGGAGAAATATTTCAAATTACTTGCGACACGCTCGCAGAAGAAGCAGAGAGCGCAAAACAGGGGATTAGCACGAGGATCGTAGAGATATCAAACGTTAACGCCCTTGTGGTTTTCACCAAATTGGACAGATTGACCAATCTGCCGGTAAGCACTGAGATTCATAGAATTGCAAAACGAAATGATCATGTACTAAGATTTGTATATGCAGAAGAACATCCAGATCCTAATCTCAAAGATCTGGGCTATTGGATAGCATTAACAAAACATGCTAGGGTAACAGGTGAATAGCTCATTTGAACCTCCCCATGGCTAAAGCCAGGGGATTGCGACGCGATTTCGTTTAAGCATGCGTATCTTTTTGATTCTCTATGCTTCAGCACTAACTGGGCTTACCCTTAAGTTAGACTTATCTTTTTGACATCCTCCCCTTGCTAAAGCAAGAGGGATTCCTGGGCCAAAGGCTAAGCA
>CAZVSU010000076.1:0-10754 GCA_964629645.1 uncultured bacterium
CATCCACAGCCAGTTGCATCACGGAGCCGATGGTTTGCAGCAGCGTGTAGCCGGTGAGGTCCGTGTCGTTCCACCGGATCGACGGCGAAGCTTCTTCGAGCACAAGGTTGCCCGTCAACGTCCCGCCTCCTGTGGACAGGTAGCCTGCCCCGAGGATGCCGGCGAGCGACTGCCACGATCCCGAGTTGTAGACGTAAAGCGTGGTCTCGTCATTGACCCAAGCGATCCAGCCTGACAGCGGAGTGACGAACACGTAGGCACCGTCTTGGTAGATTGCGAGATTGTCATCCTGTCCCGCCCAGGTGCCGGTGGCAGAACCCCCGACGATGTAGATGTCTCCTTCGGACTCACCGCCGGGGGGTGCGGTAAGGTCCTTGTCGATAACGCCCGCTTGGACGATGGCGTCAAGAAGCTTCATGGCTTCATTGACGGTGACGTGCTTCTGTGCCTGCGATGCTGCGAGCAGCGGCAGTACGAGTCTGTTTGTGTCAGCCATTGATCGTGGCCCTCCTTCCAGTTCCGCGACCCACAATGTCGCTGATTTGATAGACAATGACATCGAACGGGGTGCTGATGCCATCGGACGATTGTTGGGCAGCAGTGTAAGTCACGGCCGTAGCATCTGTCACGGTCAATGTTCTTACCACGTTGTCGCTGCCATCGAGGACGTCCACCTCGAATTTCAGATAGGCCTCGGACATGGGCACGTCATCAATGTAGTCCCATCCATCAGCACCGATCCGATCACGCCTGATCCAGCTGAGTTCGATGTTGCCCGAGCCGTCATCCACACCAACGACATTGACAGGCGAGAACGGCTTGAGGCCTCGACCTGTGAACGTCTCCTGTGTGACCTGGTACAGGTCGTCACCAATATCCTTGTCGGCAGGACCGTACTTGAAATAGTACTCGCGGCCGATGTCGCTGATGCCGAGCGATACCTGCTGTGCCGTGCTCTCGAGCAACACGACACGAGCACCTGCTGCGAGGCTAGCAACCATGTTGTCCTCGGTACCGAGTTGGCCACGAAGCAGCTTGGTCAATGTGTAGGTCCGGGTGCCAGTCAGATTTGCTGTGACGAACTGAACGATCTCCCACTTGTTATCGCCCGTCTCAATGGCAAGTACGTTGCCCCCATTGAGCACGTTCTCCTCGGGTAGCGAAGACAGCTCTTCCGAGAAGATCTCCACCTTGAGCTCATTGGTAGAGTCCCACACATCCGTGACGCCCGATGCGAACGGGTCTGTAGTTCTACCGAGGACAGATGGCGCGAGCAGCGTGGTATCAAGTCCGTAGTTTGCATCGGTGATCGACTTATAGATGTTGACGCCCGGCCACGGCTGAACGAATGCCGCAGCGTAGGGGCGATAGGGGACATCGGTCGAACGCAGTGTGGGCAGGTCCATCATTGCGAGGATCGGCGCAGTTGCTGAGGGCTGGGTATTGATCTTCTGGGTTCGACCCGAGCCGCCCCCCGGTTGGAAGATGCCAAGGTCGAATGACCGAGCCTGCACCATGCGGTAGCCTGCATCAGCAATCGCCTCGATACGAAGCGGCTTGTTGAAGTTGCCATCGTCAATGGTCACGACATCGCCAGCCTCGAGATATAAGAACTCGGGCAGCAGACCGAACTCACCCAGTGTCCGCTTCGCCCAAGCCGAGTAAAGCAGACGGTCGATCATCTGCTGAGCACGAGCGTAGTCGATGATGATGGGTGTATCGCTTGACGGCTCGGACTCACTGTCAACTACCTCGCGGCGTTGGGATACAGCGGCTTGATCATACTCCTTAAAGATGTCGATATACTTGATGGTCATTCCCACAGGAAGCTCGGAGGCCTGTGAACGTGTGAGCACGACCGGCTCGTCCTCGGCTGACTGTGCTTCGGCGATGTCGTCGAGCGTCACTGTCGCAATCGAACGAGACTCCTGCTGGCTCACCGCTTTGATCTGGTCACCGGACTCGATGATGTCGAACATGAACAGCGATGCCAGTGGCTCGACCGTAGAACGGAAGGACGTCTTCGCTTGAACGATGAACCCATCACACGAGCCATATGCCTTGCTGAAGTCGTAGTCAGCTGTGACGTTGTAGTCCTCAGCCAGTTGATTGAGCAGGTCGGGCAGGAACACTGTGTCAATGCGTCCGCTGATCCAGTGACCATATTGCCAGTTCGCCTGGTCAGCCCAAGCGTCACCGTCGACCGGGAACGTGGGCCATGGCCGAGCATCATAGGACCAATACATCATACGGGCACTATCGACCATGCGTCCGGAGTACACACTCGATGATGGGTTGTTCGAGTTGTCAGTCCAGTACTCGACAAAGGCGCGAATGTACTGCCGCTGGATTTCGTCGTCACGACCGCCAGACGAGAAGTATGGCACGAAGCTTTCCGAGGACTTGGGATCAAAGAACACGTTGGGTTGGTTGGTGCCCTTGTTGATCGCAGGACAACCGAACTCGGTAAACATGATCGGCTTGCTCTCGGGCACCCATCCTGTCGGCGTCCCGCTCTCGGTACCTCCGGGACGGTTGTAGTGTTGGTTCGACCACCAGTTTACGATGTCCTTCTGACGATAGACCCACGGCTTCGAGTAGGCGCCATCGGTGATCGCCGTGCGCGTTTGCGAGACACGGTCAGCTGTGGATGCGTAGAAGTAGTCGTAGTCTTCACCGCCAGCGACCTGCCCCTTCAAGTACTCGAGGTCATAGATGGACTCGCCCTTCGGATTGCCGTAGGCGTCATTGCCTTCGCCATAGTCTGCATGGTCATCACTGTCGCGCCAGTCGGACAGCTTCATGTAGTTGTCAATGCCGATGAAGTCGATGTTGCTATCGGACCAGAGCGGGTCGAGATGGAAGTACACGTCACCGCTGCCATCGCCGGGACGGTAGCCATTGTATTCCGACCAGTCAGCAGCATAGCCGAGTTGCGTAGACGGTAGTTTTGCCGCGACCTGTGCTGCCAGCGACACAAGGCCATTGACGAAGGGGAACGTGCCTGCTGCACTCCGGACCCGGTTAGCCTCGACCATCTCAGTGCCGATGCAGAAATAGTCAACGCCGCCAGCCTGACGGCACAGTTCAGCATAGTGCAGGATGTATCGACGGAAGCCCCAGTCAGTACCCCCACTGAAGCTAACCGTGCCTCCCGAGCCGCTGAACTGAGCCGCCGTTGCACTGCCGAGGAAGTTCGACACTTGGGTAGCAGCAGCCGCAGTCTTATCCACAGTACCAGCGTACCCCGGCGCAGGCGAGCAGGTGATGCGACCTCGCCATGGGTATACCGGCTGTCCCGTCGTACCAGCGTTGTCGCTGTAGGGGTTCGGCAGTGTGTTGCCCGCTGCAATGTCCATGACGATGAACGGATAGAACATGACCTTGTAGCCGCGAGTCTTCAGGTCCAGGATCGCCCGATACACGGACAGGTCATTCGGTGCACCGCCGTAGGCCGGCTTCCCATTCACTGTCGAGATAACCAACGCAGTGCTGCGCGTCAGCCCTGCGACCTGCCAGCTGATCGGGCTGGTCTGCTTTGTGTTGTTCTCGACCTTCGGACGGATCGTGCAGTTGCCCATGCGCAAGTCATCACCGAACCAGCTGACCACAAAGCACACGGTGTCGATGTTCGGCAGGTTCTGTTGCATCTGGTCGAGTGCGTGTTTCCAGTCGCTCTGGCCATCGCCCGTATGATCGTTCTCCACAAAGGAGCTGTTGTCGTCGTACTTCTGGACGATCACGGTCGGGTCATAGCCGAACTCAGTAGTAGCAGGGATCAAGTCGATGCCGTTGATGAGGTCTGCCACACTGTCGCTGTCCGAGCGCGTCACGGGCTTGGTCACTTCGAACGTCAGCTGTGGGATGTGGTTGCCGAACTTGTTGATCTGCATGTCCTCGAAGACGATATAGGCCAAGCCTCGATAGCCCGGGATGTTGCCGCTGCCATCCTTCTGCTCCATGAGCGAGTCCGGAGTCTGGGTTTCCGAGCCGGAATAGATGCGGTAGGTGTAGTCGCTCAGGCTGATGAGTTTGCCATCCGCCCAGATGCGGTGCACGTCAAGTATCTCACCTTCGCACAGACCGACAGCAAAGTTCGCATAGTAGTTGTAGGTTGTCGTAGTGACCTCGCTGCCACCGCCACCGCCTTTGCCGCCTGTCTTTGTCGTCTCCTTGACGACTTCCTCACGCAGTCGAGTTGCCCAGATGACGTTACCTGCCACCTTGAAACGACCGTAACCTCGAACGATGTTCGTGCCCTCGACTGATGTCATGACGTTGGCTTCTTGAAGCCTCGGTCCCTCTTGTGACGATTTGATGGTCGGGGCAAACAGGTAGTTGTCGATAGCAGAGCCGATCACAGCACCAATCGACTGGCCGATGACAACCGAGCTGATGCCGCCGATGGAACCCCCGATTGCGGCGCCAACACCTGCGAGAAGTAGACCTGCCATTATTTCACCTCCTGCGGAAAGGCGAACGCATACACGATCCGTTGCATCCACCAGTCATTCAAATTGATTTCGGTCACGGGTGATTTATTATAGGCATGTATGGCCTTTCTGTCACCCGTCATAATCATGCTGTGCTTAGCCACACGCTTCTCCCGCCAGCGTACCAGGACAACGTGCCCGGCACCCAGTTGATCGAGCGGTACTGGCTCGAGATATTTGTATGCAGCGAGCACCATATCCTCGTTGCCGTTGGCGTCACCCCAGTCGGTGCTGTAGTTGATGAGCTCAGGCGGCTCGACGTTGTATAGCTCTTTATACACGCCACGAATAAGGCCGACACAATCCGTGCCGACCCCTTTCAAAGATGCCTGGTGGTGGTACGGAGTACCGACCCATGTGCGCGTGATGCGGATGATGTCCTCAGTCTTTACCAACGAAATTCCCTCCCCCGTCGAAGTTCGGGTCACCCGTGTTCGCGTATTGGATCACAGTGTTGCTTCCCGGGATATGCGGGAAGCCCCGAAAGTTATCTTCATTGCTGAACTTGGCCTTGCATGTGGCAAACAGCTTGTCACACCCGGCGGTGATCGAGAACGTGTCCGATGCCTCGATCTCAAACGGTGTGGGTTCCCACAGGCTGATGGTCACGACGCCATCGGTATTGAAGTGCGTCTTCACCTCGCGGACAATGCCGTTATTGTTGCCCGACGTGAACGTGATCTTACCCCGGCTGAACCACCCATTCTGGTATGAGCTGATGCCTGATGTCGTCATGGATGAGTAGCCGTTGGTTGAAGCGACAGACCCAGTGCCGGTGTATGTCGGTCCGGCAAGTGACTTCTTGCAGCGGCTGTCCCCGAGCAGTGCATCGCAGGCGTATTGGTATGTCCGGCCTTTAACCTGCTGAAGCTGGTTCGAGATACCACGCACCTCAGTCTGGAACATTGTCTTGCCCCGTTTGACTTCGCCCAGGTTGCCCTTCTTCATGATGACACGTTCCGACACGTCCTCCCAGTTCACCAGGTAGACTTCAATCTCGGCGTTGTCATACAGCCCTGCTTCGATGTCGGTCTCGCTGATGTTCACGGAGTCGACCGCGCCATAGACGTCCATGTTATCCACAGACATGCCGAGCTGCGACTCGATCTCCGTACCGAGGAACCCGGTCGATGCTTCATAAGTCACGCTGCCGAACGTGAGGTCACGGTCATGGTTCGTGAAGCCGAGCACAGTGTTGTCGGTCTTCGTGATCTTCCAGCACCAGCACAGCGTGGTCTCACGGGTTTCGAGGTGCGACTGAAGACCTGCGGGAATATCGGTTCTCATATGCGGATCTCCACAATTGGAATATCAGGGATGCTCCCGGCCTGGAACCCGCCGAGGTCAATCTCAAGATAGTCGGTGTTGAAGCGGACAGGCACGTCGAACTCGAAGCCTGCGGTGATTTCGTGCCCGCTTGTCGGGGCACTGTCAAAGGTGATGACGCCGGTGGTCAGGTTGACCGACCAGCCCGACGCCATCTCACTCCCGTTGACACCGATCAACACTGAGCCTGAAACGGGCTTGGTAATGTCACGGGAGTATGGGGCATAGCTTGACCCATATATCTTGATAAGCTGGAACGTCGTAGTCGATCCGTCGCCGGTGCCGATCACAACGTCATCCCATGCGGCAGTCTGCTTGGGTGCGCAGGACTTGAAGTCGAACTTGTCTTTCCAGCGGAAGCCGTGCAGCATGCCTCGGCGTTCCTCGAAGAACTCGACCACGGTGTGGATGTCGTCAATCGAGCGAATGCCATAGCCCGCGTTGTACTCACGTTTCGAGTCCGCCCATTGAGCGTTGCGGTGTTCATAACCAGACCCGGACACCGAGATGACCGTTTTGCGTTTGGGGCCACCTCGGGAACCGAAGCTGATGTCAGTGGGGAAGCGTGTCTCGTGAAAAGCCATTATTGGTTCCTCTGTCCTCGTGCAATGAAGTTGCCCATCCGTGATGCCAACTGCGATTGCGATTTCTTGAAGCTCTCCACGTCAGGCGTTTGGATATACATATTGACCTGGGTGCCGCCTCCGCCTGCGCCAGCAAGCGCTGCTCGAGTTTGTCCCGCGGTTTTGACACGACGCGCACCCGAGGGGCCGTCCTGGCTGATGAGCTCGGCGCCTTCTTCGCCTGCGATGAAGTCCCTCCACGGCATTTCCACACCGCCTCGAGCACGGGCACCGAAGAAGTTGCCCCCGCCGAATAGCGAAGTGAACAGGTTGGAGAACAGTGACCCGAGGCCTCCCTTCGATGTTGCCAATGACTGGAACAGGTTGGACAGCTCCTGCTGAAGCAGCTCAGACGTTGATCGAATGATGAGCTGGTTGAGGTCCTTGATGAAGTCGCTAAACGTGAAGCGTCCCGTTTCGGCCAGTCGCTCAAACGCATTGCCGAACACCTGTGCCAGGTTATCAGCAGCAGTCTCGAGCCCCTCTTGCATCTCCTCCATCAGCGTCCTGACTTCTTCGGCAGCACGTTGAGCGGCACCTCCCACGTCTTCCATGCCATCGGCGATACGCTGCAAGGCATTCTCAATCGCCTGAGCACGAACGTCCTCGAAGAACTCGCCCATATAATCAAAGTTCATGGACTCCGACAGGATTTCATTGATGCGGCGACCGAGCTCGCCATAGGCATTGCGGAACGCTCCCATGTGTCCCGACAGATCGGTGCGAGGCACGTTGACCATTCCTTCGAGCATCGCCGTGTTGAATGTCTCGGCAGCAGCTGCGCCAAGTTGTGCTGTCGTGTCATTGAGCGCACCGCCGACTTCCATGCGCCACTGGCTCAAGTCCTGCTCGCTGATCGTCGGTAGATTGCCGCTGAACCCGAAGAACTCAAGCGCATTGTCAGCGCCGACAAAGTCGACCAGTGCTTGCAGGCCTCGAAGCAGTTGGTTGATCCCGTCGATGGCGCCATTGACCATCTGCTCCACACCTGTGACAACCCAGTTAACCGCACCCCCGATGGCGTCCTTCATAATCTCGGGCAGCTGTCGCCACACGATCTTGATGGCCTCGAAGGCGAAGATGAAGGACTCAAGTATCTTGTCGATGCCCTTGATTATGCCTTGCAGCATGTCCTGCGTGATGAAGTTGACGATGGACTGAACGAAGTCAAGCGTGGTGTTGCGCACGGCTGTCCACGTATCATGCCACAGATCGGGAAGCAGGTCCCATGCCGCACCGATGATCCGGACCGCGGACACGCCTGCCCCGATGATCTTGTTCATCACCTTCGGGAACCATTCAATCAGGAAGTCAAGCAGCCACTGCCACGCTTTCTGCAGGTCCTGCATCGGCCCCTCGATGAGGTTCCAGATGTATCGACCAAGCACCTGGAACACGGCCTTGAACGTGTCGCCCATTGTCACGCCAACGTCGGTCGTCTGATTGATCGACTTGGTCAACGCAGCGATGCCCGTAGTGACAGCACCGATGACGACAGCGACAGGCCAGAAGCGACGAGCGAGGCCCGACACCATTCGACCGAGGTCCTTGAACAGCTGATTGACGCCGCCTTGACCACCGTAGATTTGAGCGATCTGCGAACCCTGCTGGATCATGACCGTCATCGGGTTCATGCCAGTGGCAAGCGTCATGCCGATGTCATTCAGCTGGTAGCCGAGGTTCATCATCTGCATCCGAGCTTGACCGGCAGATCGAGTCCAAGCTTGGACCGGTCGCGTATCGAACGCGGGCACTGCTGCACGTTGCGCGGCCTGGGCTGCCGAGGCATAGCCCCACACCTCGCGTTGTGCCTCACGATACGAGCCCGCGACGACTTTCATGGTCGACGCGAGCCTGTTCATTTCGGAGGTGTACTGCCCTTGCGTGATCTTGCCACGTTCAAGCTTCCGGGTAAGCAGCTCCACCTGGCTGCTCACTTGGTTCCACGACAAAGCCATGCTTTGCGTAGCGGCCCGGGTCTGGGACATACCCTGGCTGAGGTCGCGGGACAGGTCAGTCATGTCTGCCCGCACCTGGACGAATAGTCTTTCAATCAGCCGGCCGATCATCCGGATACTCCTTCATCATCTTGTGCAGCGAACTCGATGTCATGGGTGTTTCAGGTTCGCCATACTCCTTCTGTATGTATCCTTTGAGGGCGGCTTGCCATTCCCGCAAGCTCATCCCCCAAAAGACATCGGGAGTATAGTGGATATGCCCGAAGGCGACCTTCATCCAGTATTCCCATGGCGTCGGGCGGCTGCCCGTCAGTTTCCCTCGTCACCTTCCTCCGTTTTGTCCTCGTTCTCGTCAGCCTCGAAGCCGGCGGCGTTGAAGCATTCGCGGATCTTGTCCATGAGGTCCTGGATGGTGACGTCCCAGGAGATCATGTCCTTGCGGGTGATTTCGGTATTGCCACCACCGTTCAGGAGTGCGACGAAGATGGTGAGCACGTCCCGCATACGGGCCTGAGACATCACCTCGTCGATCTTCGTGAGGCTCTCCACACCGAGGTCCTCTTCGATCTGCGCGATTGCCCCGAGGGTGAGGCACATCTTGTACTCCTTGCCCTCGGGACCTTTGATCGTCACTTCACCTCGTTGCTTGTTTGCTTTGGTCATGGGTCTACCCTCCTTACGACCGTTGGTTTTAGTAGCCTGCCGGCAGCGAGAACACGCCCGCCGTGACAGAAGTGGTGCCGGAATAGCCGATGGTCACAGTGCCATCGGTATCCATGTAGGCCTCAGTGAAAGGCCCGATGATCCGCTCTTCGCCGGCGGGGACCGCGACGACCTCATCCGAGATCGACACGACGCCGACGCCCTGCACACGAGCGGATGTCTTCACGGCAGTGATGGTCACGTTGATCGAGCCACCCCCGCCGTTCTTGACGTGCAGGAAGTTCCGTTGCGCGTTGTTCACGACAACGGTATCCTCGGAGTTGACCGCGGCATAAGCCGGCTCAAGACCCCCGAGGACAATGGATTGCAGTGTGAGTGCAGCCATGATGTCAGCCCTCCGTTACGCTGCGGTCCAGGTCAGTTCACCCGCGGACTCGAACGTCATCGAGAACGTGGCTTCCCCGTTGTATTCGCCGGCGTAGTCGATGGCGGTCACTTGGAACGCGCCTTCGATGGTGCCGAAGTCGGGGACGATGAACTGGAAGTCTTCGATGGACTGCGAGAAGAAGTAGCCGCGAACGTCTTCTTCCCCGGCGCTGTCCTTGAAGACACCGGAACCCGTGATGGTGGCGGATTTCATACCCGCACCTTCGAGAAGCTCACGCCACTTGTTGGTGGAGTCGGAGTCCGACATATCCACCGTTTCGGCGTTGAGCGAGATTGATTTCGAGCGCATCCCGCCGATGGTCACGAACGAACCAGCACCGTTCGAGTCCACCTTGATGAGGATGTCACTCCCTTTTTGACCAGCCATGTTAGGTCTCCTCTGTTACGGCACGGAACAGCCCGATGCCATGGTAAAGTTGCCCTTCACGCTCCATGGTACGAGACACGCGCCGGCTGTTCACCAGGTTGTGGTCCGTGAGCGTGTAGGACGTGACATCATGCAGCAGCTCATAGACCCGTTGCATGATCTTGCGCGCCCTCTTCGATCCTTCCTTGTCATCCCAGACATGGACGTAGACGGCGTGTTCTTCCCCGTTGTCAGTCGTCGTGTCCCACTCATCGGAGTCCGAGATATGGTAGACGATATACGGGTAGTCGGTGCGGCGTGGGATATAGTCATAGACTTTCTGTCCCACACCAAGTGATTGCAGTGTCGCGTCACCGCGCAATGCGGCAATGTGCGCCTTCATCAGTTGTTCGCTTGCATCTTCAGACACGGGCGAGTCCCTCCTTGATCGCTTTGTGGATCGCGTCGATGATCCGTTTGCGCCAACGTGCAAGCGCGGGACGAAGGAACGGACGCGGCAGCATGTGACGAGTGCCATACTCAAGCTCCCGTGCATAAGGAGCCGCAGCGCTAATCACAAGGTTGAATTGGGCAGGGTCTACGTCAACGTCAATCGAGTTGACCAACATGCCCATGTCTTTCGCAGGGGCCTCGTAAGGACGCGACACCTTCACAGTACGAGTCGGCCGATAACGTGTGACGGTGGGTCCGGACTTGGTCTTGCGAAGCTCCTGCTTGATGTCTTGCTCGATGGGGTTGGCGAGACTGCGCAACGCGGCAATGACTGCGGCCTGGATGCCCCAATCCAGTCGCTTGACCTTGGCCTGAAGCGAGGAGAGGTTCCGGACACGGACAGTCAGGCGCGGCATCAGGTCGGCCCTCCTTCCCGAAGCGACAG
>CAZVSU010000077.1:0-10486 GCA_964629645.1 uncultured bacterium
GCGGGATAAAATGGCCAAGTCTTACTTGTCACTATTAAATTGACTAAGTACTAGTCACAGAATGCCAAGGGTGATGTCCTAGGATGAACAAATTGATGGGACGAGAGGGAGAGACAAATTTTTCGAACAAAAACCAAGCCCCGGGAAACCCGGGGCTAAAGAAGGGGCGCCTACGGTGCTGACGCGACAGGGATTGTCAGGACGGGCATGTCCGGGCAGCCTGTCTGCAGCGCCATCAGCTGCGCCAGTAGAGAGAAGGTCGACTTCGATGATAAGTCGCGATCGTCGATGTAAAACCACTGGCCTCGGTAGCAAACCGAAATAAAGGGCCACGATTTGCATCGCTTCTTGTTAAAATCAGGCGCGGTGTTGACTGTCATGAGGTTTCCTAACACGCGGTTCCATTCGAAAACGTCGCCGTCAGCACCGACAGTGAGTGTGACCCGGCCGCATAGCTCGTCTTGGACGGGGACATTCACACCATGGGAGAGAAAATAAAGAACGCTGAGTGGGGAGCGGGTCTCCACCGCGATTTCATTTCCGGCATGTTTTTTTCCGGTGAAGCGGGTCAAGTAGATCTGGTAGGTGCCCGCATCGAGCTCAAGCAGCGACCAAAGGCGGTTCATCACCTGCTGATCGGCGGCATCGGGGTCGATGGCGACGATGTAGTAGGTGGCGCCTGATTCTGCATCCTGCTTTTTCAAGAAATGGATCGCATCGCTGACGTCGAGTTGAAAGAAGAGATCGGCGACTTCAAGAAAATCTTCGTAGACGGGAGGAATGGGCGGCGTCGGTCCGGAGGCGCTGGGAGCGTTTTTGACGTTGTTCATTCTCTGGATGCAGCAGCGGAGCAGCCGGCCTAGATTCCATCCCGAAGAGTTCAAGAGCAGTATGGTGTCGAAGGGAACGGGTGTCAGCATCCGATCGACGTAGGTTTTCCCTTGGAGCGGAGCAAAAATTGTCGTTGGTTTTTCGTTGTACTCGATTGAAAATGACGGTCTCCAGCCGATACTGGTGACGTCATCGGTCCCTGTTTCAAAAGTGGAACCGACAGTCCGTTTAAAATCGTAGGATGAGGAGATCGTGTTGACTTCCAAAAAAGTTGGGGTATCGCGGTAGCGGAGCCGCACAATGTTCATAAGAAGCTGCTTATCAAATCCCCGTTTGACGGCTTCGTTGAAGCCGACGCTGTCGTCTTGTAGATTGTGATAGCTCACTTTAGGCGTACAGCTTGTGGCCAGTAGACAAATCAAACCAATTGCAAATTTTTTCATACCAAGTCCTGAATGCGAATATTTAGAAAGTTTAACGTCTCAAGTCTAATCAAGCATCGCAAAAATTTCAACGGATTTTGCTGCAGATCGGGCACACATTTGAGTCGTGCCCTCGAGCTGGACAAAACGTCCTTGCAAAATAGATGATCTGGAGGTGAAGCGCGTTCCACGTCTCTTTCGGGAACGCTTTTTTCAAATCTTTTTCGGTCTGGACGACATTTTTTCCGCTGCTTAGTTTCCACCGTTTCGCGCAGCGGTGAATGTGCGTGTCGACAGGAAAGGCGGGCTCTCCAAAAGCTTGCGACATGACGACTGACGCTGTTTTATGCCCGACGCCCGGCAGTGCTTCCAGCTCTTCAAACGTTTGAGGGACCTCTCCGCCGTGCCTGTCGAGAAGAATCTCCGATAAACCGCTGATGGCTTTGGCTTTCGAGGGAGCGAGTCCGCAAGGGCGGATGATCGTCTCAATGTCGAAAACAGAGAGCGCGACCATTTCGGCGGGTGTTTTCGCTTTCGCAAAGAGGCGGGGGGTGATCAGGTTGACCCGGGCGTCTGTGCATTGCGCTGAAAGAAGGACGGAAATGAGGAGAGTGTAGGCATCTTCGTGAATGAGCGGGATCTCGGGATTCGGAAAGTAATGAGACAAGGTGTCCTGAATAAAGGCGATCCGCTCTTTTTTCTTCATGCTAAAAACGTAAAACCTTCTGACGTTATTTGCCAATACAAAAATTTGAGAAGATTGCGGTGAGGATGTCTTCTGTCACATCGGTTCCGATGACTTTGCCGAGCTCGAGGAGACAGGCGCGCATATCCATAGCCACAAATTCAGGGGAGACGCGCTCTTTTAGGCCTGTCACGACCTTTTTGCAGAAAGATCCGGCGAGGGCTATCGCTTCTTTGTGCCGGCTGCTTGTGATGAGCACTTCTTCTTTGGACGGAGGGCCGCTTTCCCAAACCACGGCATCGATGGCGGCTTTAAACGCATCGAACCCTTCTTTTGTGCGGGCTGAAATTTTCACAACGCAAGGGAAGTTAACCGATGGAGGCATGGTGTGGGGCAGGTCGGCTTTGTTCCAGACAATGATGGTTTTGGACCTGGGAAGCGTGTCTAAAAGCTGCTGATCGGAGGGTGAAAGGCCTTGGATCAAATCGAGGACGCAAAGCACAAGGTCGGCTTCCAGCAGCGCTTTTCTCGAACGGCTCACCCCTTCTTTTTCGATCCTATCTTCGGTTTCACGGATGCCGGCAGTGTCTGTCAATCTGAAGTTGAGGCCGCTCAGTTTAAGGTTGTCTTCGAGCACGTCCCGCGTTGTTCCCGGAATGTCTGAGACAATGGCGCGGTCCCGGTCGAGCATAGCATTCATTAAAGAGGACTTTCCGACATTGGGGCTTCCGACCAGGCAAAGGGCAACGCCTTCTGATACGATCTTGCCGTCGTGATAGGTGGCCAAGAGAGCCTCAATCTCTTGGCAGATATCGTCTAGCTGGTGTATGACGTCGTCAAAGCTGGCGAACTCTAAATCTTCATCGGGAAAGTCCACCCATGCTTCTAAAATGGCGGCGATATGGCTCAATTTTCCCTGGAAGGCGCGCACTTTTTCGGAGAGCTTACCCTGAAGCTGCTGTTCGGCAGCGTTTAGGGCGTGATCGTTTTTCGCCGCGATCAATTCCTGAATGGCTTCGGCTTGCGCCAAGTCGATTTTGCCGTTCATGAACGCTTTGAAGGTGAATTCACCCGGCATCGCTTGTCTGGCTCCCGCCTCTAAAACCCGATCGAGGACACGCCGTGTGATCAGAGCTCCGCCATGACAGTGGATTTCAACGGTATCTTCGCCTGTGAAGGAGCGTTTGCCCAGCATCGGCAAAGCGAGCCCGCTGTCGATCGGTTTTCCTTCCTTATCGAGGATATGTCCGTAATGGGCGGTATGGGTGGCGTAGCTTAAGACAGGTCCCGAAAAAACGCGGTCTGCTACCGCCACGGCGTCTTTTCCGGAAATGCGCACAACGGCCACACCTCCCTCGCCGATCGGGGTGGCAATGGCGGCGACTGTTTCTCCTGGCTGATAAGGGTGGTGGGTCAAAGACATACTCTTAGAAAGGTCATTAAGCGGCGCTTAAAAAAGCGCCGCATCGTGTTAGCGTGTCGGATCAGGGGCGTTGGACTCTTGATACACGCCGTGAAGGTCGATCCAGCAGACGACGACGCCGACTCCAACTAGCAGAGGCTTTGGCACTTTAACGATTTGAAGGGCCGCTGTCAGCATGGCGACTTTACCAAAGCAGGTGGCGGCTTTAAGTCCGTACATCACCTTGAGGGCTTGACGATCGGCCTTATCTTCGCTTGCGTTTTCATTGGCTCTTTCGATCAGGAAGCTGGCAAGCTCTCCAGCCGCTGCCAGTGCGAGGAATCCGAGCAGGCAATAATTTTTCACATTGCCGGCGCTAAAATTTGTCGCCTTGCCCGCCATTGTGACGAGGCGCTCTCCTCCAATTCTGGCCGACAGCTTGCCGACGTTTGAGACAAAAGCGGACTCCAACTGTTTGATTGAGGCGGGGCACAGATACTTTTTACTGAGGACATACACTTCGAGTGCCGATGCCGTAGTGAGCAAGCTCATTTTCACAAAGTGAAATCGGTTTAAAAGACTTTGGACTCCGGAGGCGAACGGAGCTTCGGCGCCCTCAATCGTTTTTGCCTGCTTACTTGTATCGGCAAAAATGATGACCTTTGCCGGGTTGTCTTTCCAAAAGTCTTGTTTAAATGCGGCCCAAGTTTTACGGCTTTCTGCATCCTTTGTCAGGACCTCGACCGAATACTGGGCGACGACAGTGCCGGTTGCAACGCTCTTTATGAAAAGGCCGTAAAGAAGACCTTCTGACTTTGCAAATTTTCCCATGTGCTTGATGACTTCAAAACCTTGGTCGCGCAAAGGGTGCGCTGCCAAATAGCCCAAGTGTTCGCCGGCGCGGAATAGCGAAGCTCCTAATTCGGTGAGTTTATAGCCGTTTTTGTAGGATTCGTTTTGAAGAAAATGGTGAACCAATGCAACGGGCTCGGTGATCGCTTTTGTCAGCGCGTCTGTGAAGCTTGTCGATGGTGACGGCATAAATATTTCCTTTGTTGGGGGTGTTTGAAAACCAGGATAAATTGTACACTATAAGGAGATTAAGAAACAATAAATTCTGTTTGAATGATTCATTATATCGACCGCGCTTCCGGGGAGAAAAAAAAAGAATGGGTGATGGGCGCCCGGGCGCTTTTTTATTTGTACGGCGACAGTTTTTTATCCCGATGTCTCAGGACCCTTGTGTCCCGCTCGCCCATTGTCTCGGCTCTTTACGGAGCGTGGCAAAAAGGGTGGTGGACCAAGAAAAATATTCAACCGTTCATCGAAACATACCATCTGGATCCCGCAGAGTTTGAGACCCATGATTTTGCCTCTTTCAACGATTTTTTTATAAGAAAATTGAAGCGATCTGCAAGACCCCTTGCGGGAGATGATGTGGTGGTGCCCGCTGACGGCCGCTATCTGATTTTCCCCAATCTTGACGTTAACGGAACATTTAAAATCAAAAATCAAAGCTATGACTTGCAGTCGCTTTTACAAGATGATGCCCTTGCCAAGCGCTTTGCAGGGGGGAGCCTTGTGATTGGGAGGCTTTGCCCTTCGGACTATCACCGCTTTCATTTTCCTTGCGACGGCATTCCGGGAGAAAGCCGCCTGATTCGGGGGCGGTGGTACTCGGTCAATCCCATCGCACTGGAAAAAATACCGGGGATTTTTTCGAAGAATAAGCGCACGCTTTGTCTGCTTGAAACAGAAACGCTGGGGTCTGTTGTGCTGATTGAAGTGGGGGCGACCAATGTGGGAAGCATCCATCAGACGTACAAGCCCAATCACTTTGTCTGTAAAGGGGATGAAAAAGGGTACTTTTCTTTTGGCGCATCGACTTTACTGCTTATTTTTGAAAAAGGGCGCATTCAATTTTCTGAAGACCTCTTGAACTATCGAGGCGCCGAGGAAGTCCGTTGTCTCTTTGGCCAGCCGCTTGCGAAAAAAAGATGACAATTTAAAATTTATTTGGCATTTTTAAAAGTCGGAGTTTCCCATGAAAAACAGCCTTTTATTCTTTCTGCTTATGACTTTTCTTTGCGCCAGCGCAAACGGAAATCATCTCTATCACAAACGGCCCGGAACCAATGACGCCCCTTTCGCGGTGCCCAATCCCCCAAGGGAAAGATCTCCCTTGATCAACCGGGGAAAAAATTACTTTCTCCCCACCGTGATCACTGCTGCAGGTGTTGCCGTCGGGGCAGCGCTTGCCTTGAAGAAGGACCAAACAACCGAACTGGCCGTGGCAGGAGATCTCTCTTTCGACTTTGAGTTTATTGTGAATGACCCCACCGTTGTGGACGTCGATCTTCAGGTGGTGTCTCCGGACGGCGCTGTCATTGAGACAGTGAGCCTGTCGGCACCGCCGACAGACACCGATTCAAGCAGCACAATCGCCAATGTCTCATCGGGAGATGTTTATCGCATTCGGATTGAGTCATTGACAGGTGCGACAGGAGTTGAGGAGTTGACCGTCCAAGCCTTGTTGAACGGCCTTCTCTACGAAACGCAGTTTGCCATTCCCCCGACGGCAGGCCAGGAATTGCTCTTTGTCATACCGTGATGACTATCGGTTGCTGCGAGTTTTTGCGAGGAGCCGGAGCATCTCGATGTAAAGCCAGATTAAGGTGACCATGAGCGCAAAAGCCCCGTACCATTCCATGTATTTGGGTGCGCCGTAAGCAGCCCCTTTCTCGATGAAATCAAAGTCAATCACCAGATTAAGAGCGGCGATTCCGACAACGACAAGACTGAAAATAATCCCGACAGGTCCGCTGCCGTAGATCATGCCGAATTGAACGCCGAAAAGAGAAAAGACAAACGACACGAGATAGATCAGGAAAATCGCCCCGGTTGCAGCGACGACTCCGAGCTTAAATTTTTCCGTTGCCTTAATGAGGCCGGTTTCGTAAGCGAACATCATCACCGCCAAAGTTCCAAAGGTCAAAGAAACCGCTTGGAACACAAGCCCCGGGTACTGCGCTTCGAAAACCGACGAGATGCCTCCAATAAAAAACCCTTGAAAGAGGGCGTATATCGGCGCTGATACCGGGGCCCACTCCTTTTTGAAGACGGTGGCGATCCCTGTGATGAGTCCGCCAATCATACCGCCATAAAGCCAAGGGGTGACGGCCGCGGGGTTGCCCGACTGAAAAAAAAGCGTCCATGTGTAGCCGGCGGTCAGAAGAACGCAGGCGAGAAGAATCAAAGTTTTAAGGGCTGTGCCGCCGGTTGTCATCGCGTTGTCTGCAGCCGCGGTATTCCGAAGACCTCTGAAGGTCTCTTCTGTCAATGAAGGGTTTGCTGATCGCATCATAAGGAAACCTCCTTTAATTTTGCCTCAATAATAGTGGAAAAATCCTATTTTGTCCACGCAACCTTGCTTCAAACAGAATTTTAAGGTATGATTTGCACTTTAAATAGTAAGCTTTGCAGGGTAATTATGTTCTCATTTCTTAAAAAGATATTTGGATCTTGGCAGGATCGTACCGTCAGAAAATACAGAAAAAAAGTGCAAGAGATCAATCGCTATGATGAACAATTTCAAGCGCTTTCCGATTCCGAGATCAGAGCCAAAACAGCAGAGTTCAAAGAGCGGCTGGCGCAAGGGGCCACCCTCGACGATCTCCTCCCCGAGGCGTATGCGGTGGTCAAAAATGCCTGCAGGCGGATGGTCGGCATGCAAGTTCATGTTTCCGGTTACGATCAAAAATGGGATATGGTGCCCTATGATGTGCAGTTGATCGGAGCGATCGCCATGCATGACGGCTCGATCGCCGAGATGCAGACCGGAGAGGGCAAAACGTTGACAGCCACGCTGCCGCTCTATCTGAACGCGCTGAAGGGTCAGCCTGTCCACTTAGTCACTGTCAATGATTATCTTGCCGAAAGAGATTGCCAATGGACAGGTTCTATCCTGCGGTGGCTCGGGTTGACGACCGGGGCGCTCACCAACGGCACGCCGATGGAAAAAAGAAAAGAGACGTACGACAATGATGTTGTTTATGGAACCGCTTCCGAGTTTGGCTTCGATTACTTAAGAGATAATTCGATGGCGACAAGCAAGGATCAGCAGGTGCAGCGGGGCCACTTCTTTGCGATCATTGACGAGGTGGACTCGGTGTTGATTGATGAAGCGAGAACACCTTTGATCATCTCGGGTCCGGCGCCCGAAAGCTATCAGATGTACGGAGAGCTCAAGAGCGCAGTTTCAGAGCTTGTGCGCCGGCAGCGCGATTTTTGCAACCAACTGGCCTCGGAAGCCAAACGCGTTTTGGATAAACGGGAGCTTGACGGGAACCTTCGCCCCTCCAAAGAGGAGATCGACGCTGCCCTCCGTAAATTGTGGATCGTCAGCAAGGGGACGCCCCGGCACAAAGTTGTCAAACGGATGCAGGAAGATCCCGATCTCAGGGCCGCGCTCGACGACATCGACGTCTATTACCACGGCGAGCAAGGAAAAAAGGAAAAGGCAGGCGTCTTAAGCGAGCTTTACATCATTGTTGACGAGAAGGCGAGCGAGTATGAATTGACCGATAGAGGGATCGCGACGTGGGGTGAAATTGCAGGCGCGGGTCACGATGACGACTTTGTGATGCTCGACTTAGGTCATGAGTTTTTGCTGATTGAAAACGACGACGCGCTCGATGATGAGCAAAAGATGCAAAGAAAGCTCGACGTCCAAGACCAAGATGCCAAGCGCAAAGAGCGGGCGCACAACGTGCGGCAGATGCTGAGAGCCCACCTTCTGATGGAAAAAGATGTCGATTACATCATTCAGGACAGCAAAATTGTCATCATCGATGAAAATACGGGACGGCCGCAGCCCGGACGCCGCTTTTCAGACGGCCTCCACCAAGCGATCGAAGCGAAAGAAGGGGTGGAGATTCAGCGCGAAACCCAGACCTATGCGACGATCACGCTCCAAAATTTCTTCCGCATGTACGACAAAATCTCGGGGATGACCGGTACCGCTGTGACCGAAGCGGGAGAGTTTAAAGAGATTTATAAGCTTGAAGTGCTTTCGATCCCGACACACCGCCCTTGCGTCAGAGAAGATGCCAACGACGAAATTTATATGACGGAGAGGGAAAAGTATAACGCCATCTTAAAAGATGTCTTGGAAGAGAATAAAAAAGGGCGCCCTATCCTGATCGGAACCGAGTCGGTCGAGGTGTCGGAAAAGCTTTCGCGCATTTTCCGTCAAAACGGCCTTCCTCACGTCGTCCTCAATGCGAAAAATCACGAAAAAGAAGCGGAGATTGTGGCGAGCGCCGGGCAGAGCAAGTCGATCACCATTGCAACGAATATGGCGGGAAGAGGAACCGATATCAAGCTTGGCGAGGGAGTGGCGTCAATCGGAGGTCTTTACGTCCTCGGCACAACCCGCCATCAGTCCCGCCGTATCGACCGCCAGCTCCGAGGGCGTTCAGCGCGGCAGGGAGATCCGGGCAGCTCTAAATTTTACGTCTCGTTCGAAGACTCTCTGATGCGCCTTTTTGCCTCTCCGAGACTCAATGCTATTTTGCAAAAGTTCCGCCCTCCTGAAGGGGAACCGATATCGGCTCATATTCTCAACCGCTCCATAGAAACAGCGCAAAAACGGGTGGAACAAAGGAACTACAGCATCCGGAAGCATACCCTCGAGTACGACGATGTCATGAACAAGCAACGGCAAGAGATTTATGCCTTCCGCAACCTCATTCTCCACTCGGGCGATATCCTGAGCGATGCAAAGGAGTTGCTTGAGGAGGTCTGCGATCAAGCCACAGAAGAGTATGCGTCTGTTCAGACGGAAGGCGGCAGCTGGGATCGTCAGGGGCTGCACGAGTGGCTGATCGATCATTTCCCCGTCGAGAACAACGCCTTGAATGGAGAGGGGGACGATCCCGAGGTCTATTCGTCGATGATCAGAGATAAAGTGGTGTCGGCCTTTCAAGAAAAGGTGCAGCGTGAGCTTGATAAGCTGGGCGACAGAAAGCCTGGCGACGGCGATAATCCTGTCGAGTACGCTGTTCGTAATGTGATGATTCAAGAAGTGGATAAAAGGTGGCAGCACCACCTTTTAACAATGGACCACCTCCGTTCAGACGTGATGCTGAGACAGTTTGGCCAGCGCGATCCATTAATGGAGTTTAAGAAGGAAGCTTTCGATCTGTTCAACGAGCTTTCGATCGATTTGAAGACAACCATTGCCCAAAATTTGTTTAAATTCGAGCTCATGCCTGTCGATACATCTCAACTACGAGCCATTTTGAGCCAAATGAAAATGGAAAGCGAGCGATCCCTAGTCGAAGGTTTCGATCAGCGGCCGCAGCCTTCATCCTCACAGTCGGAGCAGCAAGAAAAAAACGAACCGATTCATGTCGAAAAACGGCCCGGTCGTAATGACATGTGTTCATGCGGAAGCGGCAAAAAATATAAAAAATGCTGCGGTGCCAAGGAAGAAGTCGAGTCGCTCTAAAAAACTTGCGAGAAAACGAAAGATGTTTCATAAAAACACATGAAGTGATCTCATGACTTAAAGGAATCAGGTGACAAATATCACATCTTCAAAAAAAACCAAGCTTTGCTGGAATTGCGAAGGAGTGGTCGAACGCTCGTCGGAAAATTGCATCTACTGCGGTGTCTATCTTCATCCCGAAGATGAAGATCTCATTGATGAAATCGAAGACGAGGTTGACACGTCGCCTCTTTACACGCCTAACCAAGAGGAAGATGAGTCCGGCGAAGCCTCTGCCGCTGCCGAGGAAGAGCGCATCCTCTATGAAGAGATTCATTCCGAACATGAAACGAAAAGTGCGAGCAGTGAAGATATCAGGGGTGTTATCCTTCCCTTAGTTTTTCTTCTTGCAGGTTCTGTTTTTCTACTGTTCGGATTGATTTTGTACTTTTTCTCAAAAGATGGACTGTTTGTTCTCAAATGGAACGCCAACTACTGGTTCGTCTATCTCCTGATCGGAATTCCTCTCCTTTATATTGGATGGCGGACACTCCAATATTACGAGGAGAGCATCCACGACGATAATGTTGTCGGTTAAATCCCCCTAGTACTTAGTTAATAAAGTTTTTACTTATAATCGAATGTGTGTTACGTTG
>CAZVSU010000078.1:0-10361 GCA_964629645.1 uncultured bacterium
GTAGACAGTTGCAGGCGGGGCCAGAGACTTTTTGTTTGGATCCACCTATGAGCTAGGGGACGTCTTCAAATTCAGTCATTCGAAATTTGAAGACGTCCCCTAGGAGCCAGCGTCCACAGTGAATTCTGGGGCGATCCCAACGATCCCAACAGAACCGTACCCATCTCCCAAAGAAGCTGGACACAGATGGGCTTACTAGTCGGTGGAACAGCGCTGGAGATTGCCCCGGCAAAAGCCTTCGCACTCGGAGGCAGAACTGTCAAATTTCTCGGTAAGCAGGCCCTAAAAACACCCTACGCCCAAAAGACACTGCAGTTTGCTAGTAACAGGGTGACGAGCAAGGCGGTTAGGACAACAAACATTGCTAATAAATTCTCGATTCCCGATGCCGGAAGTCAAATTGCAAACCAAGTACCTTTTCATTTTAAAGGAGGATCTGTAAATTTGGATATGGCAAGTGCTGTTATTAGAGAGACTTATTTAGGATCAGGAAACATTACCAGCAAATATTTACTACATACTGATGACGCGCTTAAGGCCGGATCGAAATTTTTGGGCCCTGAATACAAAATTTTGGGTGATCCTGCGAGGGGTGTTTTTAGAAGTGCTGACAACTTACGACAATTTCGCATAGACCCCTCTTCATTGATTGGTCGGCATGAACCGTTCGCATCCCATCTACACTTTGAATCGTTTAATAAGAATTTTTTTTCAAAATTATGCAACAACCACATAAAGTTTTATGATAGAATCCGAAATCAAATTTAATATAAAGGGTCGAATTTTATCAGGAAAATATAAGTCTTGGTTTATAATTATAGAAAACCAATCCGATATAAACTGGGGTTACACCGTTTATCTAAATAATGGTAAAGATAAAAACAGCACTACTATTTCTTACGATGAATGGTATTATACATTTGATGAGCTGAAGTCGAGCTTTCTGAAGTTTTATCCTGATATAGATTGGAATATTTGAGGCTGGGAAATTGCACGAAGAAATTTCTTAACATACCATGCATGAAATTTTTAGCATGTCATCCTTGTCCCAGCTAGCTTTAGACCGTTTGTTTTTAATACCAGCCTTTGTCTTCGTGTCCGATTTTAATAGATTTAGAGTAGCCCTGCGAATCACAGAGAAATTCTCGGCACCATTGTCTTTACGCACTTTACATCCATCTTCACCGTTAGAAATATCAAGCTGCCCTCGGCTGCTGGACCACCTGCGACTCCGAAGGGGACAACCTCTACGCCTACGTCTACAACAACCCCCTCACTCACTTCGATATGTTTGGGCTGTTTGATGGTTACTGGGACATGGATGCCGACGAAGCTGCCATGTATGATCAAGACGCGTATATGGAGGGCTTCAACTACGCCATGTCGACACTTGCAGGCGGGGCCAGAGACTTTTTGTTTGGATCCACCTATGAGCTAGGGGACGTCTTCAAATTCAGTCATTCGAAATTTGAAGACGTCCCCTAGGAGCCAGCGTCCACAGTGAATTCTGGGGCGATCCAAGTTTCGCGATTCCCGGGTGGCCCTTGTCGTATTTGCACAAATGGTCGCTGTTGAAATCAGGAGAAAAGGTGGGGCAAGGCCACATTGTATTTATATTATGGCTACGCGGCGGGGTCGTTGGCTTTGTTTTTAACGGAAATTAGTATAGCCTGAGGGCTTATGGTGTGGACTCGCTTTAGGGACTTTTTTTCTTTGGCTTTGGTGTGGCTTCTATTGACGCGTGGGGCCGTCGCTTCTTGGCTCATCGGAATTCCGGCGATCGCCTTGGCTCTCTTTGTCAAGAATCGTTTGCCGAAATTGAGTGCGTTTAGGCTTTCGATGACGGCATTTTTTCCTTTCTTGTTTTACTTCATGAAGCAGTCACTGCTTGGGGGTGTCGATATCGCGCTTAGGGTTTTTCAAAGGGACATGCGGCTTTCCCCGTCGTTTATGACCTATCATTTTACACTCAAAAACCAGATTGCCCGTCTTTTTTTTGCCAATACGGTCAGTTTGCTTCCTGGAACGCTTAGCGCGGATATTCAAGGGGATGCGGCGACGATCCACCTTTTGGATCTCAAGTTGAACAACAGGGAACAACTGAACATTCTCGAGGCGAAAGTCGCCTCTCTTTTTGGGGAAGAAATTTGATGATGGGCTATTGGGGACTCATCCTTTGTGTCGTTATTCTCTTGACTGTCGCCGTTGGTCTTCTTCGCATCTGGAAAGGGCCGACGAGAGCTGACAGGATGCTCGCCGGGCAGCTTGCCGGATCTGCCAGCGTGGCGATCCTTTTGCTTTTTGGATACACTCAAAAAAAAGCCTACATGTTCGATATCGCGCTTCTGTTTGCTCTGCTCGCTGCTGTCGCTGTTGTGGTTTTCGTTCGTTTTGCCTGGCAACAAACGGGTGAGGAAAGCTGATGGGTCTGCTTGATTTTGCCACTCTATTTCTCACGGGTACGGGCGCTATTTTTTTTATTGCCAGCACCTTGGGCCTGCTTCGATTTCCCGATGTTTACAGCCGCCTCCATGCACTGACCAAGGCAGATAACGTGGGTCTTGGATTGACTGTCATCGGCATTGCCATCCAGGCGCATGAGGCGAGCCTACTCTTTAAGCTTCTTCTCGTATGGCTGTCGGTTGTGATTTCCAGCGCCGCCTCCTGCTACCTGATTGCAAGAACGGCGAGGCGGATGGACATCTAATGGCGCATCTATTTGATTTGATTTTAGCTCCTGTCCTTGTCCTTGTGGCCTTCGCCAGCCTATGGGTGAAAGATGTGTTCGCCGGGGTGGTCTTTTTCATCTTATTCGGTCTGCTGACCTCTCTTGCTTGGGTCGAGCTGAGCGCCCCGGACATTGCCCTTGTCGAGGCGGCGGTGGGCGCGGGAGTGATGGGGGCTCTTTTTCTCGGTGTGCTCGGACGGATGGAGGGCTTAGAAAAGAGGCGCTCTCCCGAAAAAATTTCATGGGCCTTTGCCTCTTTTTTATCCATTCCGGCAGGTCTTTTGGTTTTGATCGGGTCAGCATGCCTTTTTACCCTGCCTGAAAAGAGCGATGGCCTTTGGAAAGAGGCGTCTGAACTCCTCAGTCAAAGTGGCGCGAGCAACTTAACAACTGCTGTGATCATTAATTTTCGGGGCTATGACACCTTACTCGAAATCGGAGTGATGTTGATTGTTGCCGTGGGCGTTTATATTTTGCGCGAGTATGAAGAGCCCCGCTCGCTCGCTCATTTATCGGATCCCGAGCCCTTGATCACTCTTTTTTTACACCTTCTCTCTCCCCTGATGATCCTTTTCGGCAGTTATCTTTTGTGGGCCGGCTCGACAGTGCCGGGAGGGGCTTTTCAAGCGGGCTCTGTGCTTGCGGGATCGGGCATTCTTTTGCTCTTAGCAAAGGTTCGCATTCCCCTTGATTTCAGCAATATTTGGGTAAAGGCGATGCTCGTTGCCGGGCTTTTGGTTTTCCTGTTGACAGGTTTTGCGACAATGCTTGTCAGCACCCACTTTCTTGACTTCCCTCCACGCTTTGCAAAGGGCCTTGTTTTGCTCATTGAGTTTTTTGCGACACTTTCCATTGCGGTGATTCTGTTGTCGCTGTTTGGGGGGTGTGCGGGGTTTTTGCAGAGATCTGCAGAAGAAAAAAAACGATGACTAAAGCGAAAAAGACGCTTCCCAAAATCGACCAATTTTCAAAAACGGGGCCAAATGACTCTAAACTGACGGGCTTTGGCCAAGTGAAGCGGCGAGAAAGTGTTTGCATTTTTTCTATTCCGTCTCTCAAGACCCGCAAAAGTGACGAGACGATCTGTTGACTGATCTTGATAAAGCGTAAGTAAAAGACGAGCACATCCCCTTCGGGTATGGAGACAGGCGTTTTCCAGTGTCTCGTGATTGCGGTTGCGGCGATGAGTACGGCCCCGAGAATCGGGAGAAACTCGTATGGTTTGTAGGGAAGGAACGAATAGCTTCCCACAAGTTCTGTCACTAACGGAAAGAGCGTGAGAAGCGGTGACAGAGCGACAATCAGCACGAGGGCGGTCCAAGAAACATACATCCCTCCCTTGAAAGGCTGCGCGCTCTGTTTTTTTGGCCAGGTCAAAAATAAAAAACGCGCCAAAAGAAGCGCTGTCGCAATGGAGCTGGCATCGAACAGAACCGCGATTTCTTTGGATGCAGAAATGCCGGTGATGGCGTGCTGCTTCACCCACGATTTTGCGATCAATCCAAAGGTGAAGGGGCTGCCCGATAACGCCAGAGCGGGGAGCACGAGGGCGGCTCCGTGCCAGCATCTCGCAATGGGCCGGTCGAGGGACATATGGGCTGTTTCGACACTCAAGAAAAGCGCGGCCTTGACGAAGGCGTGAAAGGAGACGTAAATGAGCAAGACAGATAAAAGGGTGGGCCACATGTCCGGCATCAGCCATGCGGCTCCTGCAACCATGGTGATGATTCCCATCTGACTGATGCTCGAATAAGCGAGAATCGCTTTAGGTTTTTTTTGGGTCAGCCCAATAAAGACAGCGTAAAAAGCGGCAACCAGCCCTGCTGTCATCATGAAATAGCCCCAATTTGAAAAGCCTGAAAACCCAAATGGGAGCAAACGGATCCAACCCAAAAGGCCTGCTTTGATCATGCAAGCGCTCAACACTGCGCTGGCAGGTGTCGGCGCAGCGGGATGGGCGAGCGGCAGCCACACGTGAAGAGGGAGGGCGCCCGCTTTGATGCCAAAGCCGAGGAAAATAAGGGCAAAAATAAAAGTGGCGTAAGGGGACGAAGCGATGTTGGCTGCGGCGTCGGTGAAAGCAAGACTGCTCGATCCGTTCGCTGCGAATATAAGACTTAAAAAAATCAGCATTTCGCCGATCACGACAAGGCTGATGGTGATTTTTCCTGCATAATGAGCAAAATGGGTGGCCGAATGGACAATAAGTCCATAAGCGCTAAAACTCATCCACGCGAAAAATAGGTAAAAACTGACGAGGTCCTGAGCAAAAATCAGTCCGATATTTCCTGTCAATGTGAGCAAGTAAAATGTGAAAAAAGAGACTGCCTGCTCCTCCTTGGTGAAATAAGAGAGGGCGTAGAGGCCGCTAATCAGCCAAATTGAGGATGTGAAAAACAAAAAGACGCGGCCTGCGGCGTCCAAACCCATGAGAGTCTCTAACATGAAGCCGGGAATCGGTGTCGGCTCACTTCCGGCGGCAAAGAGGGAGAGAAGAAGCGGGGGAATCGTCGAAAGAGGGGCCAGTCGCATCAGCGCGCGGCGATTGAGCGGCAGAAGAAAGCCGCACAAAAGAAACGTCGGAAGAAAAGTCACATAGAGAAAAGTCACGCGTCTCTCCTATTGTCCGTATTCTCTTAAGGCAATGAAAATTGTCCACTTTAAAGGACTCAATGTTGTCATTGGTAAAATCCCCATCAAAATCGTCAAAACAGCGGTGACAACAGGGGGAAGGGTCAAAAGAGCCGGCGTTCTTTTTTGTGTGTTGACCGCTTCCAATAGGTCTCCTGCAAACCACATCCGATAAATAATCGGGAGAAAATACATGGCGTTGAGAAGGCTGCTCAGCATTAAGACGGCCACGATCCACGGTTGATTGGCTTCTAAAGCGCCTAAGCTTAAGTACCATTTGCTGATAAAGCCCGCCATCGGCGGAATGCCGATCATCCCAAAGGCCCCGACAGTAAATGCGGCTGCCGACCACGGCATTTTGTGGCCGAGTCCATTCATTTGGCTGATTTTTTTGATGCCGCATTCATGGTCAAAAGCTCCGGCGCAAAAAAACAAGGTGATTTTCATTACCCCCTGATAGACAAGATGCGTCAAGCCGCCGATGCTCGCGGTCACACTCGCTGTGGCGACCCCCAAAATGATATAGGAAACTTGGCTGACAGTCGAGTAAGCCAATCGGCGCTTTAAGTCGTCCTGAGCAAGAGCTCTTAGCGACCCGTAAATAATGGTGAAGGAGGCCATGGCGAGCACGACGTTCAAGAGCCCTAAGCTGCGGCAAAATTCGATTCCATACACATCGTAAATCACGCGCACTAAGCCGAAAGCGCCGGCTTTGACCACGGCAACGGCATGTAAAAGAGCGCTAACAGGAGCCGGCGCTACCATGGCAAGGGGAAGCCAGCCATGAAGGGGAACAAGCGCTGTTTTGATCCCGAATCCGACGAGAAACAAAAGAAAGATCGCAATCAGTTGGGGATGAAAAGACGCGCTGACATTGGATAGAATGCCGCGCTCGATAAAGTCTGTCGATCCGACGATTGTTGTCAGCCAGACCATCGCAAACAAAATAAGCGATCCGCCCAAAATCGTGTAGCTTAAATAGACCCTTCCCGCTGAGAGCGCCTCTTTAGTCTGCCGATGAACCACGAGGGGATAGGTGGCCACTGTTAGGAGCTCGTAGAAAATAAAAAAAGTGAAGAGATTTCCGGCAACAGCGATAAATGTTGTGGAACAGACACAAAGATTGAAAAAACCAAAAAAACGGTTTTGATTTTCTGTCTGTTTCAAATACTCGATGGAATAGATGGTGGCAATGAACCAAAGGACAGAAGAGAGAGCCACAAACAAAAGCGACAAGGGGTCTAAATGAAGGATGATTTCAAATTCAAAATAGACGGGAAACTTGAACTCATAAACCTCGCCATGACGAACCCCGACCATCACCCAGGCAATTAAAAACAGTTTGACGATTGCGCTTGTGATTGTCAGCGCAGTTCTGAAGGAGCTGTTTTTTTCTTTGATGAAAAGGGCCGAGACTGCGGCGGCCAACGAGATGAGGGGGATCAAAAGAGGAATCCAAAAATTAAATGTCTGCATCTAAGATCCTCTGTAATAGATGTTCATGATGTCGAGCGGCAGAGAAGGGACAATTCCCATAAAGATGGCCATCAAAGAGAGAATGAGAGCCGAATACTGCATCGAGAGCGGAACGCGGCGAGGCGGATCGGTTGGATTGGCGTCGCCGGGATCTGTGAGCGCGATGTCAAGGACACGAAACACATAGCACGCTGTGATCAAACTGCCCGCAAGCAGCAAGAAAGCATACCACCATTGACCGGAAAAAACGGCTGCCTTTAACAGTTGCCATTTCCCGATAAATCCGCCGCTTGGCGGCAGCCCAATCAAACTCACACCGGCAAGGGCAATCGTGAATGTGATCATGGGGTGTTGTTTTGCGAGTCCTTTGAGATCGTTAATTGTGTCGTGATTGAATGCGTAAATGATAGAGCCGGCGGCCATAAAAAGAGAGGCTTTAGCCAGAGCGTGAGAGAGGGCAAAATAGATCGCTCCATTCCAGGCGAATTGGTTTTCGACGGCCTCTTTTGTGGCGAGCACAAAGATGAGAAACATATACCCGATTTGAGAGACTGTCGAATAGGCGATGAGCATTTTTAATCTCTCTTCAAAAAGCGCGCGAAATGAGCCGTAGAAAATCGACAATAAGGCCATGATACCGACGATTTGTCCCAAGATCGGGTTGAGGATGTTGATAAAGAGTTCAAACCAAAATTCGACGAGAAGATAAAACGCGGCCATCACGACAAGAGCCGATAAAATGGCGCTGACAGGAGCCGGAGCATTGGAGTGGGCGGGCGGCAGCCAAAAATGAAAGGGGAAGAGCGCCGATTTGATGATGAGTCCGGAGGCGATGAATGAAAAAGAGGCGTCGGAAATCAAATTGGGTTCAATAAGGGTGGACAAGAGCTTGAAATCAAGTGCGCTGTAAGAGCTATAGAGGAGGGCAACGCCCATAAGATAAACAAGCGAGCCCATCGTTGAAATAAACAGGTAGCTAAGTGCTGCCGATATGGCCAAGGGGGTGCCGTTGATTGTTGTGAGAGCGATGGCGGCAAATGTCATCACCTCCAAACACACATACAAATTAAAAATGTCTGACGAGAGGAAAAGGGCGTTGAGACCCCCAAAAACAAGCAGCCATAGAGGCCAGAAATAGGTTTTTTGTCTGTTGGTGACTTCATTTACGCCTTGTCTTTTGTCGTCAAAGTATGGCCTGCTGTAGATGCTGGCGGCGAGTATCACGACGGCTGTCGTGATCAACATTAAGACATTCAAACCGTTGACTCTCAAATTGATTCCAAGCGGCGTGCCGAGTCCTCCTATCTCAGTGACAAAAGAGCCCTCCGTTTGAAGAGAGAGGCAGAAATGCAGCGATAAGAGGAGAGAGAAAATAGATGTGGCGATGCTGAGGGCAAAACCTGCTCTTTTTCCACCTAGTAGGGCGCCTATGGCGGCAAGAAGTGGAAGCGTCACTAAAAAGACGGCCGATTCTTGACTCATTTGCGTTGATCCTTTTGCTTAGGCAATGAACCTGAGTCTCTCGAGCGGTCCAAAGTGTCGAGGTGGATGGACATCGACAGAATAAAAGCAGTAGCGCTCACAGCGACGACGATTCCGGTCAACACCATCCCATGCGGAACGGGATCGGGGCTCCCTTCGGGCTGCCGGTTTGCGAGCGCAACGAGGAAAAGAAAAATGCCTGTTCCTATCACATTTAAGGAGATCGCTTTGCGCACGACATGGGAATGGACAAAAATACCGTGCAGCCCCAGTGAAAGGAGACACATGGCAGCGATGCCGTAGAGTAAAGAGGTTGTGATGGCCATTGAATCAGCCTAGCAATAAATCGGAGCTTTTTGCAAGCAGTTAAGCGTGCCATCACAATAGCAATGGGCTGCAAAAGTGATTTGTTGGGGCGGGTCAATTCATAATCGATTTGGCTGCAGCTTCCGCGACTTTTCCAGCAACAAACCCAATGGTCGGGCTTAGCGCGACACCAGCCATGCCGACTGTTGTCAAGATGGGGGGAACGCCTGCCGGGGCAAGAGCGACGCCGACACCGGCAACGACTGAAAACGCGGCTGCAGAACCGATGCCGGCCAAACCGCCTACGATCCCGCCCGTTGTTTCCGGAAGGCTTTTCTTTTCTGCTAAATTCTGAGTGATGAGACTTATCATATCGAACCTCCTTGATGGGTCACCTCAATGATAAAGAAAGAGTGTCAATGTTTGTCTAAGAATGTAATAAAGTTTCGTAAATTTGACGTGTCATCCGATAGAGAACGTGAGGGCGCAAAGGGTGATTTTCGGGCAATTTTGAGTGGTTAAAATCCTCGCCGGGGTCCCTTTGGAGGTCGAGCCGCTCCATCAGTTTTCGGGAGCGTTGGTTGTGGACGGATGTAAAGGAAACAAGATCTTTGAGCTCAAGTTGGTTGAAGGCATAATCGAGAACTTGAGCCGCTGCTTCGAAGGCGTAGCCGTTTAGCGAGCCTCCACCCAATTTCAATGCACGGGCAAAAGGGTGCGTCAAAGTTTTGCTCATGAAGTCCGACGAAGCCGATGAACGAAGCTTCCCCTAACACCTCCACTGCCCAAAGTCCAAACTCTTTTTCCCTCATTTCTTTCTGTATGGAGGCGGCGAGGGCGTCGCTCTCCTCACGGGTCAGGGTAGAGGGGAAATACTGCATCACGTTTGGATCGGCATTCAGATCTGCAAAAGGTTGGAGATCTGATGAGGTCCAGTGACGGAGCTGCATTCTTTTAGTCGTGAGTGTAGGGGCTGGCATAGGTTTTATTGGGGGCCGGCGCAACCAGCTGCTCGATCTGTTTGGCGATCTCTTCCGGACTGTTCAGCTCGGAACTGACCCTCAGATCATAATCATAGGGGCCATAAACGGTGCTGTAGTGGCTGCGGGCGTGGCCCGAAGGAGAGGTCCCCCGCTCTTTTTCCCTCATTTCCAAAACCTCAAGCGGAATATCAACCGCAACGAAGAAGGTCTGGAAAGGGAGAAGCTTTTCTTTGAGGTCGACTAGCCATTTTTGATCATAGGCAATGTAATCGACGATCACGTCGGCTCCATTTTGTGCATAGGCTGCGATCGCGCTGTTCATCCCGTAGGCGACTCGCTCTCCCTGCTCTCCGAGCAAGAGGGTGATGACAGGATGGTTGTCATCGTCTCGAGAGGTTTCCACCCACCGGATGGGGTTGGGCGATTGCCAGAGGCTCATGTTTTCCGGTGTGATATCGGGCATCGGCTGGTCGAAAAGAGTGTCGATGCCCACTTTGATCCAAAGGTTGGGAAGCATGAGATTTTGAAAGGCTTTCTGGATCGAACTTTTCCCTGATCCAGAAGGGCCGTTTAACACAATGACCCGACCAAAAGATCTTTGAGGCCGGCTTTGCGTAAAATAAAGAGCCATAGCAAGACCTGTCACAACGAGGATAAATTGACATCCTCCCCTTGCTGAAGCAAGAGGGATTCCTGGGCCAAAGGCTAAGCAGCCTTAGTATCTCCGCAGGCTGAAACGGCGTGCCCCGCCGCCC
>CAZVSU010000079.1:0-10087 GCA_964629645.1 uncultured bacterium
TGCGCGGGGGGGGGATTGACTTAAAAGCAGATGTTAAGATAAAAATTTCCTATGACTCTCTCGACTGAAACTCCCTTTCAAAAGCTTTGCAGTGTGATTCCAGGCGGTGTTAACTCTCCCGTGCGCGCTTGCCGAGGCCTTCTCGACGAGCCGATCATTGCAGAGCGGGGCGAAGCCGATCTGATCCAAGATATTGACGGAAGGGTTTTTATCGATTACTGCGGATCTTGGGGCGCCCTGATTTTAGGCCATGCCCATCCGGAGATTCTCGAGGCTGTCGCGAAGCGGATGCGCCTCGGCACGACATTCGGCGTCTCGACGGAAATAGAAGAAAAGTGCGCGCGCGAAGTGGTAAAGATCGTCGATTCCATCGAATCGGTTCGTTTTGTTAATTCTGGAACGGAAGCGACCATGTCGGCTGCTCGGTTGGCAAGAGGATATACGGGCCGCAAAAAAATTGTGAAGTTTGTCGGCCACTACCACGGCCACGCCGACTTCTTTCTCGTAAAAGCGGGATCGGGGGTGGCAAAGCTCGTCGAATCTTCCTCCGCCGGCATCCCCGATGAAATCGTGCAGCACACCGTCTGCATTCCTTTCAACGATATCGCCGCCGCGCAGGACGCGATCACAGACGAAGTGGCCGCCGTTATTCTGGAACCTATAGCAGGGAATATGGGATGTGTCCCGGCTCATCAAGAGTTCATGACTTTCCTACGGTCGCAAACGGAAAAAGTGGGAGCCCTTCTCATCGCTGACGAAGTGATGACCGGTTTCCGCGTCGCTTTAAAAGGGGCGCAATCGCTCTACGGGGTCACCCCAGACCTGACCTGCCTTGGAAAAGTGGTTGGCGGGGGGTTCAACGCCGCTGCATTCGGCGGCCGAAAAGAGATCATGGACTTTTTGGCGCCAAACGGCCCCGTTTACCAAGCAGGGACCCTTTCGGGGAACCCCCTTGCGATGGAAGCGGGGTATCAAACTCTTTTGAGGATTCAAGAAAAGGGTTTTTACGAAGAGTTGCAGCGAAAAACAGACCTGATCACAAAGCCGGTCAAAGCTTTTATTAAACAGCACAATCTCCCGGCAGCCCTTCAGGAGGCGGGGTCGATGTTCACGCTCTTTTTTGGACCCCAAGAGGTGAACAGCTTCGATGATACCAAAAAGTTCAATGCCCAGCAGTTTAAAGAGTTCTTTTGCCACATGCTAGACAGCGGGATTTACATCCCTCCCTCTCAGTACGAAGCGTGGTTTGTCTCTATGGCCCACAGGGACGAGCACCTCACCCAAACAAAAGACGCCGCTATCGACTGGCTGAGACAAAAATGCCAAGGTGTCTGAGTAGAGCGTAGGCGCCTTTCTCATTCATCACGTAAGTGCCGTCTTTCATGTCAAAAAAGGTCTCCCTTACGTACTCATCACGATCGTAGTCATCGGACGTTGTGTTAATTTTGTTGTCCTTTGCATGTTTGTCGGCACAATAGTCCCGCAGCAGGGGCCTATAAATTTGAATGCTTTGATGACTACCTGCATATTCGAGCTCTAATTTTGCTTTGACTCCGGAACACAGGGCTTTAAGTGTCATTGAGAGCTTTAAAAGGATACAATCAAATTTTTAGTCTCGTTTTTCTTTTGGTATGATACTGTCGCGTCGTATTTGGTGAGTGAGTCATCAAGGCCCAGCTCTTGACCGGCTGCCCATCTTACCTCGTTTAATTTATTCCAGTGTGCACCGGGGATTCGATTGATAAAATCTTGAATGATCTCTTCTTTGATTTCCTGTATATATTTTAGAATACGGTTCTCGGCGTCACTGGCAACATACAAATTGACATACTCGCGCTTTGCGACTTCAAGCCAAGTGGGCGCGCAAACTTTAGAGGCCTTGTTGAGTTCAACGAGCACTTGCTCTGTTTTCTTCGGGCTTTTCAATTCCGATAGTCTCGCAGCGATCGCTTTCAGGTAAAGCTGCAAGCTTTCAGCGGCCAATGCCCCAACTTTGGCATTGATAAAAGAATACTTTTCAGGATAAGGGACACTGTCTTTGATCCACTCTTTCAACTCTTGGATTAAGTCATCGCAGCCGGGGCGCTCTTCTTTTAAGGTGTCCCAAAGGGCGTCTAATTGATTGAGGTCAACGCGCGTGACTTCTAGATCATCGCAAGGCGGTTCCGGAATCGGCTTTGGCTTTAAGGATAAAGCTTTGCTTGAGATGAAAGTAGCTTTAGATGTCAGATCCTGAAATAGATGATATTTGAAGGACGCTTCTGTACTCTTGATTTTCCATAGAAGCCCGCAGGCGACGATTGGAAGTAGGGCGATTGTGGCGATGAGGCCGACGATTCTTAGAACAGCGGCGCTTAATTTTTCCCGTTTTTCGTACGCAAACGCAAAGTACCCAGTGCGGCCATCGTCATTATTTTTAATCTTGATGATAATATCTTACTTTTTTCTTGTTAAGAAATTATTAAGAATTTTCTACTTTTAATTTTAAAATTTAAATTTAACAAAATTAACATAATATTAATGATTTCTTTGATTGGAATTGATGTTAATTCCTTAATATAAAGGTCAAGAGAGTAAAAATAATACCTAAATAAAGGGAGAGTATAAAATGCTACCAGCCATCGGAGGAGCCCTCGGGGGGGTCTTATTAAATCAAGGCTATCAGTTTATCAGAGGCCAAGGCGAAAATTACGCTGCGGCGAACGGACCTGATTTAGCCTGGTACGGCGCAAAAGAAGTGGTCCAGGGAGTGGCCAATGGTATTTTCGGCTACAACGCCGCTGCGGACGCTGTTGGCCTCGTCGCAGGGGAGTATGTGGGAGCCGAGGCAGGCGCCATGGCTGCAAACGGCCTAGCCGTCGGTCTTGCGCGCGATGCTTTCGACCTCGGTCAGAAAGGGATCGATTACTATCAGGGGAAAAAGGCAGAGCCACAAAAACAAATTCAGGCTGTCCAAGAGGAAGGGCAAGCGGCAAAGCCAGAGGCTAATGAAAGCGGTTACCTCGACAGTGCCTGCGCACTTGCGGGATGGGGAGCTAAGCGCTTCGCTAGAAACTGGGCTACCGTCAAAATCGTCGACCTCGCAAGGGATACGGCGTTTAACGGCGCTATGGGCGCAGCAAAGAGGGTCGCCGGCGACGTCATCGGCGGAACGGTTGGCTACGTACCGGCTGCCATGGCAGGCTGGAAGGCGGGCGCCTGGGCTGCCGGCGGCCCGGCTGCTGTCGCCGCGACAACAGCTGTCGACCTTCTAGCCCCTGTCGCCGTCAATTATGCGGCCCCGATGATAGGGAACGCGGCCTATTATGCGGGTAAAGGAGCCTACGACTATATGTTCCCCGCTGATGATCAACGGTTAGAAAAAGCTGTCGATGCGGTGAAGATCAAGACGGAAGCCAATGTGGAAATCGCCAACAAAGGGATTGTCCAGGAAGTAGAAGATGAAGTTGTCGCTGCTAGGATCGCTCCTGAAGCTCAAGGGGAGATCCATACAACTGAGATTGCTCAAGGCGCTGACTGATCATTCTTTAAGAAAATGGCGGATTGATTTCAATTCGCCATTTTTTTCTTTTCGACAATTCTGTAAGCTAAGAGACATATGAACAGGGTTCTTTGTCTCCTCATTTTCTCGTTTTTTTGGATCGCGGCTTTAAGTGCAGACGATCCCTTCCTTGTTTTAGAGGGGCATCTGAGTGAAGAGGTTGTCCAAAAGCAAATTGACAAACTCGAAAAAATTGACAGCGGGCCCCTCGCAATTTTGATCAACTCTTCGAGCGGGGACATCAATGAGGTCTTTTCGCTTGCGAGGGCTATCTACCGAAAAAAAATAAGCGATGGAACCAAGGTTGTTGTCTATATTGATGACAACGCGGTCGGCCCCTCTGCGATGATCCCTTTTTTAGCCGATGAGCTCTACACCTCTTTCTTTGTCACATGGGGCGACATTCCTCTAGGAAACGATGGCACCATTCCGACCAATCTATTGAGAAACCGCGTGACGGGCCTGATTTCCGATGACACGCCGAAAAGCGCTCTCATGACCCTCATTGCAGACGCGATGATCGATGAAAATTCAGCCATCGTCGACGACGGAGGATGGCAGCGCACGTTTTCAGACGCTTTGCCTAATGAAAAGACCGTGACGAGAAAAGGGGAGCGGCTGATTCTGAGCCAACGCCAGTTGAGACGTCTCGACCTCATCACAAAGGTCATCTCTTTGGAAGAGTTCAAGTCTGTTTTTTCTTTGCCGGAAACACTCGAGATTCAGGTGACCGAATCTGATGCTGTGTCGCCGACAAAAGAAAACCTTCGCACCCGCCTCGAAAAGCACATCAAGTTCAATCCGGATAAAAATGTGATCGGCCGCATTGCAATCGATGATCGGAGCGAGGCGATCACTCAAGGCACCTGGCTCAAAGTCAAAATGGCGCTCGACCATTACAAAAAGATCCGCCCCTCTTTTATCATACTAGACCTCAACACCCCGGGCGGAGAAGTGTTCTCCTCCCAAAAAATCTCTGACGCCCTTCGCGAGATGGACACGCAGTACAATATTCCCGTGGTCTGTGTCATTGACAACTGGGCCATTTCTGCCGGGGCGATGCTGGCTTACTCATGCCGTTTTATCGTCGTCGCAAAGGATGCTTCGATGGGAGCGGCAGAAGTCGTTCAGCAGGGGGGTGAAGGACAGATGCAGACCGCCTCTGAAAAAATCAACTCGGCTATCCGCACTGACTTTGCCAATCGCGCCGGCTATTTCAACCGCGATCCGCTCATTGCCGAGGCGATGGTCGATAAAGATATGATCTTGGTGCTCCGCTATGGAAAGTTCGTGAAGTTGAACGACTCTGAAGATATTCGAAAGGGAGGCCCCTCCCCGGACATCGTGGTCAGTGCCAAGGGGAAGCTTCTCACTTTAAATGCCAAACAGCTTGTCGAGTTCGGTGTTGCCGATTTGATGATGGAGCCGGCTCAGCTTGATCTTGTGACCGCAAGCGAAAGGGCAGAGGGGAGGTGGCCTGCCAGTAAGGAGCTTCTGTTCCATCAACCCTTTTTTGATGAGATTCCAAACGCCGTGGTTGAAACGCATATTCCCGACTGGAGGACCTCCTTTTTAGCTTTTCTTGCCAACCCCGTTGTCGCCGCCGCACTTTTTGCCGGGATGATGATCGGCTTTTATGTCGAGATCAACACCCCGGGATTTGGCATTCCGGGCTCTATCGGTGTGACCTGCCTGTTTTTGATGATGCTGTCTAGTTTTGCTTTCGAAGCGGTCAATTGGCTCGAGTTGATCATCATCGCGGTTGGCATCACACTCATTGCTGTCGATCTGTTTTTGATTCCGTCGTTCGGGATTATTGGAGGCATAGGCATTCTGCTTTTCATCGGCGGGCTCTTTGCCTTGATGCTCCCTGGACTTGAAAACATCGACTACGACTACGACGAGGGCTCCTTCAATGCCGCCGGTGAGTTTGTCATAGAGCGGCTCGCCTATTTGACAGGGGGCTTTTTGGTCAGCATCGTGGCAATGGCTCTTCTTGCGTTTTATGTGTTCCCTAAACTCGCGCCCTTTAGCCGTTTTGTTTTGCAAGGGGGCGAACAGGAGGGATATCGGTCGGGATCGGATCCCGAGAGCTTGCCAAAGCCCGGCTCGAAAGGGACCGCGGCTACAGCCATGCGCCCCTCGGGAAAAATTGTGATTAATGAGACCTATTACGAAGCGGTGAGCGACGGCGGCTTTATTGAATCGGGGGCTAAAATCCGTGTGCAGCGTTTAGACGGCAGCGTCATCATCGTCGAGAAAGAGGAGTAAAATGCCCGCATATTTTGTTCTATTTTTAGGGCTGCTGCTTGTTTTTTTGGAATTTTATCTGCCCGGAGCTGTGATGGGGACGGCTGGAGCTGTTTTGATCATTGCAAGCATCGTCACATATGCAACGTCCGGCGCCTCTGCCGTCGAAATTTTAGTGTTCGTCCTCGTGGCCATCTTCGGCCTTGCGGCAGTGGTCAAGGGAGCGCTTTGGAGCATCAAAAGAACGGGGAAAAATAAAAGTATCTTTTTGAATTCCGATCAGGAAGGATTTCGCGCTTCCAGGTACGAGGAAGAACTGATTGGTCGATCCGGGAAATGCCATACGCTCTTGCATCCGGGTGGATATGTGATTGTTGACAAGAAAAAATACGCAGCCATCTCTGCATCGGGCTTCCTCGACAAAGGGGATAAAGTCGAGGTGATCGGCGTGGAAGGAGAAACGTTAAAAGTGAGGAAAGCATGAGTCTTGAGTTTTATTTTCTGTTCGTTGTTCTCGGTATTGTCGCCATTGTTTTACTGGCGATCATGGGAAAGTTTATCAGCCTGTGGTTTCAGGCGTTTGTTTCGGGGACGCCGATCCCGATTTTTACCATCATCGGGATGAGCTTAAGAAAGATCCCCCCGCGGATTATCGTGACAGCCCGCATCAATTTATTTAAGGCCGGTTTGAAAACTATCGATGTCGCCGATCTTGAAACCCACTATCTCGCCGGCGGGAATGTGATCAATGTCGTCAGCGCGATGATCGCCGCTGATAAAGCCAACATCTCCCTCGATTGGCGGCAAGCCACCGCTATTGATCTTGCGGGTCGCGATGTCTTGGGGGCCGTTCAGACATCTGTTTATCCGAAAGTCATCGATTGCCCAAGCGATGGAGGCTACACCATTGGAGTGGCCCGCGACGGAATACAGATCAAAGTGCGCGCCCGTGTTACAGTAAGAACCAACATCCAGCAGCTTGTCGGTGGCGCGACAGAAGAGACCATCATCGCTCGTGTCGGTGAAGGTATTGTCAGCGCGCTCGGAGCCTCCGATACCCATTTATTGGCTTTGGAAGCGCCTGAAAACATCTCCAAAAAGGTCCTTGACAAAGGACTCGATTCCTCAACAGCCTTTACCATTCTTTCCATCGACATCGTCGAGATGAACCTCGGAGAAAACATCGGCGCGAGACTGCGTGCTGACAAAGCGGAATCCGACAAGCGGATCGCACAGGCCGAAGCGGAAAAGCGGCGCGCGATGGCTGTTGCAGCGGAGCAGGAAAACAAAGCGGTCGTCAAAGAAAAAGAGGCGTTCTTGATCCAGGCGCAGGCTGAAGTGCCGAAAGCGATGGCAGAAGCTTTCCGGAAAGGGCATCTCGGCATTATGGATTACCAAAGAATCCAAAACATTCAATCGGATACCGATATGCGCCGTTCTATCAGTAAAGGGGATGACGACGGATGAATCTAATCGAGTTCATCGGTTTTATTATCACCATGATCGCCATGTTTGCGATCTTGGTGAGGCGATCGATGGAAGAGAGAAAAAGACGAAAAGATCCGGAAGCCTACGAGCGGGAAGAAGAGGAAAGAGAAAAAGCGCTTCGGGAATTCCTCCGCAATCTCGATGTCGACGTCGAGGAACCCAAAAAAAAACCAGCGTCTCCTCCGCCGGCCCCAGCCGTGACGGAGGAGTCTCCGAAGCCGAAAGCGCGGCCGTCTCGCACTGTACGCGATAATTACGAGTTTGCAAGCCGCATCAAGCAATACGAGGAGACAAAAGGGGTTCAGTCACGGGTTTTTGAGACTGAGATCGGTCAAAAAGAGTTCGATGAGATCGGTCAAGAGATTGTCACGGGAGATCTTTTCATGCAGCCCGGCCTCGGGGCCTATGAAATTGGCCAGCCCTCATCAGGCACGTCCCGCGGAGCAAAAATCTTAAAGAGGCTCGAAAGGCCGTCCGATATTGTCATCTACCATGAAATTCTGGCAAAACCGAGAGGACATCAAAAGAACTTCCTTCCCCACGACTTAAGTGAATGACACAAAATTACTGCCAAGTTCTCGAGTCGATTCGAGCCCATGCTGAGCAGGTAGGGCGCGACCCTTCAGCAATCACCCTGGTCGCTGTGACGAAACACCATCCCCTCGAGGAGATTCAAGAGCTTTATGATGCTGGCGCCCGGTCGTTTGGAGAAAGCCGCGTTCAAGAGGCGATCCCAAAGCTGGAGCAGGCCCTTTTCTCCGCAGACTGGCATTTTATCGGGACGCTCCAAAAAAATAAGCTGAATAAAGTGCTCGGTCGCTTTGCTTTGATTCACTCAGTCGATAGTCAGCAGCTTGCAGAGGCGATAGCCAAAAGAGCTGACCGAAAAGAGCCCCTCTTGCTGCAAGTCAATACCTCCGGAGAAAAGGCTAAACATGGACTCTCTCCCGAAGAATGGGAACAAGCATGGCCCCGTCTTTTAGATCTTCCCCATCTTGATGTACAAGGCTTGATGACCATGGCGCCCCATACAGATGATGACGCCGTCATACGCCGCTGTTTCGCCGCTTTGAGGCAATTTCGCGATCATCTCGAAACTAAATATAGCGTTCCGCTGCCTCATTTATCGATGGGGATGAGTCACGATTACACGATCGCAATCGAAGAGGGAGCGACTCTCCTTCGTATTGGATCCGCTCTCTTTCAATAACTTACGATTTGGTCTCTTATTTGCTTGTGATAAACAAGATTCAAGGAGGTGAATCATGCCACAAATTTTGACAGCCCTCATAGCGTTAATGGTCATGGGGTCCGGATCTCTTGGCGCAAGTCCGAACGCTGACGAGGACATCGATGTGAGCCAGCCAAGTTTTGTCAATATCGTGCTCAGAAAACCGAATATTTATGCCGATATTCCCCAAAATCAAAAAATCACAATTTTCGCACCCTCTGATGAGGCGTTTTCCAAGCTGAGCCCTGAGGTGAAAGACAATATCTTCAAGCCCGAATATGGCAAGCAGCTGCAAACTCTGATGAATGCACACGTCGTCCGAGGGAACTATCCCTTAGAGATGCTTGAGGATGGAATGGTTTTGCAATCGGAAGAAGGGAGTGAGCTTAAAATCACCAAAAAAGGGGACAAAGTTTTTGTCAACGAGGCTGAAGTGACAGAGCCCGACGGGATCATCAGAAGAGGAAGCATGCATACGATCAATCGGGTTTTGGTGCCGGAAGATATGACGTTAAAGGAGATGAAGCAGTAGCGCTTCTCTCCAGATCGATCGCATGGCGGACCCACCGCTTCACAGCGCGGTAATGCTTTGTCATGCACCCGTTTATCGTGACCCAGCAGATATGCCAAACACCCTCCATTGTATAAGGCGCAAAAATATAGCGAATGCCCCCGATTCTGTCATCATAACGCAAAATCCCAAAACCAAAGGTGTCCATCGCGCCGATCTTTCTTTTCTGGCGAAATTGCAAAACGGCGCCGTTTTCAACGCGAAAAATGTGCCGAATCCCCGGCTGACTGGGTTCCATCGTTTTTTCTGTTGGAATCTTGTGGTAGATGTGTGGACCGCCGCACAGTGCGTAGAATACCTCCAATGTGCTTGAGTCGAATCTCAAGTAGCTGAATAGACGTCTCCTCGCCCTAATTTTCTGCTTTTGACTGTCAAAGGGGAGCGCCTCAACATGAGTCAGCAGCGCTTTATGCCGCTCCGTCATGCAAAACTCGGTAAAAAAATGGCGCCTCGTCAAAACTTTCCAATTCTCGACGTTTGCTTCAGGAGTCCACCCCTCAGATAACTTTAAGTAAGCATTTTTCCAGAACGGCCCGCCGTCAATCAAACGCTTCCATTTTCTGCAGACCTGCTCAGCTGAATGGAGGCTGAAAAAATCGCAAAAATCTAATACATGACTGACAAGCTCTTCAGGGAGCCATTGAATAGGGGGCCGCTGAGAGTCTGTAGAGTGTTTTCTAATTTCCATACTCCTCCTTTTTACTAAAGGAGGCGGTTTTTTTCTCCTGGTTTTTAACAATGCGGTTGTGCTACTATGAAATTTCATTAATGGTGTTTTCGATGTCCTCTCTCCTTTACTTTTCCTATCAAACCGTCGGTCCCAATATGTGGACAAAAAAAGAGGTCAAAACCTTGATTCGCCAGATCGAAGCGAATAAAAAAAAGATTCAAGAGGTTGCCGATTTCGCCGAGATCACAACAGGTCATTCTGAATTTGATCAAAACACCAGAATTTATCATCTTTCGCCGAAAGACCCCTTCATTCATGAAGGGGATGTAAGGCGAA
>CAZVSU010000080.1:0-9634 GCA_964629645.1 uncultured bacterium
GGGATTCGAACCCTCGATACCCTCACGGGTATACGTCCTTAGCAGGGACGCGCCTTCGGCCGCTCGGCCATCTTTCCAAGGAAATTTATATGCTATGATACACGAGGCGATCGATTTATGACAAGAAGCGATGTCAGGTAGACAACACCTGCCAAAAGGGCGATCGTCGCTCCTGAAGGAAAGTCAAGATAGTAAGAAGCAGCGGTTCCAAAAAACGTGAACAATGCGCAGATCAAAACCGCTGCCATCATCATGCGGGAGAGGCGGTAGGTTGCCATGTTCGCTAGTGCGGCGGGAATGGTCAGCAAGGTCAACACCAAGATAATCCCGACAACTTGGATGAGCATCACAATTGTGATCGCAATCAGCGATAAGAGAAGCAAGTAGATCACGTTCACGTTCAAACCCTGAAGCTTTGCTTGCTCTTCGTCAAAACAAATCACAAGAAAACGTTTATGAAAAATCGCCACGACGCCAACCACAATAATGTCGAGGATCGCGAGTAAGAGCAGATCTTCAGGAGAGACCCAAAGGATGTTGCCGATGAGAAAGCTTGTGAGCTCGACATTGAATCCCGGAGTTTGCGAAATAAAGAGAACGCCGGCGGCCATGCCTATCGACCAGATAGAGGCAATGACGGTGTCTTCCCGCTCTTTGTAATGGAGGTGGATCCATCCGATAAGCAATGCTGACAACACCCCTGTGGTGAGCGCGCCATATAGCGGCGACACCCAGGTCACGCCTTGGGTTCTTTCCAGCCAAACGCAAAGGCCGATTCCTCCCAGAATGGAGTGGGCGATGCTTCCACTGATTAAGACAATCCGCTTGACGACAACATACGACCCGATGACGCCGCTGCAGACTGACGCTAGAAAACCTGCGATCACTGCATAAAAAAGAAGGGGATTCGATTGAAGGGCGGACAAAAATTCCATTAAGAACCTTCCGTGTTGATCAGCGGGGTATGGTAGAGGCCGATGGCAAAATGCTCACACACCTGCTTGGGCGACAATTCAACAACGCCGTCTTGGACACAAAGCACTTTTTGGGTGTCGTGGATGACGGTGTCGATATTGTGTGTCACCATAATGATTGTCATCCCTTGCGTCAGAGTCTTTAAAATTTGATGGATGTCGTGAGCGGAGGAGGGGTCGACATTTGCTGTCGGCTCATCCAAGACCAAAAGCTCGGGCCCGCCGGCAAGGGCTCTTGCAATCAACGCTCTTTGCGCTTGTCCCGTCGAGAGAGTGCCAAAAGGGCGGCCCGCTAAATCGGCGATAGCGACAGTTTTTAGTGCATCTTCAGCGATCTGGTAATCTTCGGGACGGTACCTCCCTGACCAAGAAAGCCTTGAGAGCCTGCCCGTCAGGACGAGTTCGAGAACCGTAATCGGAAATTCCGGATCGACATGAAGGCGTTGCGGGACGTAGCCCATTCTGTGGAGGGCTTTATGTGGAGGCAAACCGAAAACGTCGATGTTTCCTTCTTGGGGAGTCATCATTCCCAAGATGAGCTTTAAAAGAGTTGTTTTTCCGCTGCCGTTCGGACCGATGATGCTGACAAAATCACCGGTTTCGATGGCAAAAGAGATCCCTTTTAATTGGAAGATGTGGTCGTAGCCAAAAGACACATTTGTGAACTTAACGGCGGGAATCGTTTCAGGCATTTATTTTCTCGAAATTTCTCGGGCAATTTTTCTCATTTCTAATATGAGGTCGTCCGCATAAGGATCCAAAACAACAAGTTTGGCTCCAAGTTCCGATGCGACGAGACGCGCCCCTTTATTGTTGAATTGCTTCTGAATAAAAATCGTCTGCACATTGTTTTCTTTCGCAATGTCGAGAATATGGGTGAGTTGTCTGGGCTTTGGATCTTTTCCTTCGAACTCAAGAGCGATTTGTGTCAGTTCATAGCGCTTCGAAAAATAGCCGTATGCAGGATGGGAAACAAAGAAAACGCGATTTTTCAATGGGGAGAGAAGTGCTGCGATATCTTCGTCAAGCCGGTCGAGATCGGCATTAAGTTTTTGGAGATTTTGATTGAACATGTCTCCATGTTCGGGATACATTTTTGTCAAAATCAGCGCCATTTTATTCGCCTGCTGTTTGAGAAGAGCCGGATCAAGCCAGTAATGAAGATCGCATCCTTCCCTGCAGTGGGCACAGCTCCCTTGCGGCGGGCAGATCAGCTCCATCCCATCGCGCATATCTGCAACTGTTAACCGGCTGCTTGTTCCTCGCAAAGAAGAGAGCGCTTTTTGCTCGAACATTTCGCCCATGCGGAACCAAATATCGGCTTTGCTTGCTTGCATGACTTGTTTTGGCGTCGGTTCGAATGTGTGCATGTTCGCGCCCGGGGGCACCAAGACAACGATGTTGATGATGTCTCCCGCAAGGCGTTCTATCAAAAACTTATGAGGATTAATGCTGACCAAGACGGTGTGCGAACGAGCATCGCCTGCGTTTTTGACTGTCTCTTTTGCCTCTGATGCGCCGTACACGTAAACGGAATGGACGAGACAAAATATGATAAGGAGGTAGGAGTAAAATTTAGAAGACATGAGGATCATTTGGGTCAAATTTTCTTAATTATTTTACACTAAAATCGCCCATCTTTGCAAGAAGAATCGGAGTTTTTTTAACAAAAACAATTTCTTTTTTTTTGAAAAAGCACATTGGTAGCCGTCAACTCTATTGCAAGATCATTTAAGTAGTGATTTTTTCTTTATAAAAAAACCATGCAATTTTAATTCGATATAAATATTTTCATTTTAATATTTGTATTTTGGTTAAAATTAAATAGAGGTTAAAATGGGAATTAAAAATATTATCAACTGTTCAGTGAAAAATGTCGATTCCGGCCTTCACTGTCTGCATCAGACTTCTGAGAGAAGCTACGGCTTCGTTTTTCAAAAAATGTCTTATTGTCACAACAAAAGGCTGCTGCATTCAGCCGCCATCTTGTCTGAAGTTGTTCTTTTCACCCTAAAAATTTCGACAGATACCCTTTTCGAAGGGGCAAAGCTCATTGTTTCGCTATTCTTTAGCTCAAGTCAGCCAGAAAGAGCAGCAATTCCCGCTCGGGCTTTGAGTCCTGATTCAATTGAAAACGAGCATGTCGAAGAAGATGCGGATAGCCAATGTGATAAGCAGGGCGTCGAAAATCGACGAGAACCCCCCAATCTAGCTTATTTGCTCGCTTTATCGAAATTGGGAAAGCACGATGCTGTAAAAAACGCTCTAGGGGAAATCACCTCGCCGTGATCTTCAAAGCCTTTTAACAATCGTTTTTTATCCTGTCGATTTGATAGACTCTCCATTTTGGAGAGTTTTTTTATGAAAAAAATTTCGCTGCTCGGTTCAACGGGATCCATTGGGAAAAGCACCCTTGAAATTGTCTCTCATCTTGGAGAGGGGTATGAGATCGTCTGTCTTTCCGCCCGCAGAAATATCGATCTCCTTGAGAAGCAGGCGCTGACATTCAAGCCGAAGTTGATTGCGGTCCACGACAAGCAAAAGGCGGCCGCACTTAAAAAGCGCCTTCCCGGCATTGAGATTGTGGCCGGAGTTGAAGGTGCAGAGGCGGCGGCGTCTTATTCCGAAGCCAACTTTGTGGTCTCCGCTATGAGCGGCCTAGCAGGCTTTTTGCCCACGATATCGGCTATTGAAGCGGGAAAAACGATTGCGCTCGCCAACAAAGAAGTTCTTGTTTCCGGAGGCGAGTTGGTGATGGCGCTTGCCAAAAAAAGAAATGTCGAACTGATCCCAATCGATAGCGAGCACAGCGCTCTTTATCAATGTCTTGTCGGGGAATCCTCTAAGGAGGTGAGGCGGATGATCCTGACGGCATCGGGCGGTCCCTTTTTGAAAACGCCGGCTGAGAAGCTCGAGGCAATCACGATTGCTGAGGCGCTGAAACACCCGAACTGGTCTATGGGAGCTAAAGTGACGATAGACTCATCCACACTGATGAACAAAGGGCTTGAGCTCATTGAGGCTAAATGGCTGTTTGACCTCCCTCCGGAAAAGCTTGATGTCGTGGTCCATCCCGAAAGCGTGATTCACAGCATGGTCGAATTTGTCGATGGATCGATGAAGGCTCAGATATCGGAGCCGAGCATGCTCATTCCGATCCAGTACGCCTTAACCTATCCCGAAAGGAGGCCCGGGCCTCTCCCGCCGTTTGACTTTATAGAGAGCCGAGTGTTACACTTTCACCTTCCAGACTTGGATAAGTTTCCTTGTTTAGCTCTCGCTATGAGGGCCTTAAGGGTCGGCGGCAGTTTTTCCTGCGCGATGAATGCAGCAAACGAAGTCCTTGTCGAGCGTTTCTTAAAAGGATCCATTGGGTGGCGGGAGATAGGGAATAAATTGCAGCTTTTACTCGAAAGCCACAACACACGTCCGATTCGCACAATGGACGAATTGCTTGAGGTCGACAAAGAGACCAGAGAACAAGCGTTGCACATTTGAGGAGTCATGTTAGATCAATATATTTATATTTTCCTCGCCATTTTAGGGTTAGGCTTTCTCATTTTTATCCACGAACTCGGCCACTATTACATGGCCAAGTATGTGGGCATGAAAGTCGAAGCCTTCGGTATCGGCTTCGGCCGGCCGATTTATAAGTGGACCCAAGGGGGGGTTGAATGGCGCCTTAATTGGCTTCCTTTCGGCGGCTATGTCAAGATCGCCGGCATGGAAATGGTAAAAGGAACCGATCCCTACTCCATTCCGGGAGGCTTTTTTACGAAACCGCCTCTCGACCGGATCAAAGTGGCTCTTGCGGGCCCTGTCGTCAATTTGCTCTTTGCATTTTTAATGTTCTCTATGATTTGGCTTGTAGGAGGACGAGAAAAGAATTTTTCCGAATATACACGTAAAATTGGCTGGATCGATCCAAAATCCACACTCTATGCGCAAGGGGTCAGGCCCGGTGATGAGATCGTTTCTTACGACGGTATTGAGTACACTTCGAACAGAGATCATCTTTTGGCAGCGATGACCTCGGGGGGCAAGCTCGATGTCAAGGGACTGTTCGTCGACTACAAATCCGGTGAAAAAAAAGAGTTTAATTTTGCGATCAAACCCTATCCTCATCCGGACTCGATCAACGACGAAATTTTGACCACCGGTGTGACCATGCCTGCGGGCCAGGTGATCTACCGCCCTTCGAAGCTCAGCGATGAGCACAAAGAGATGGCAAAAGCGATTGGAGAAAATATTGGCGGTATTGAAGAGGGGGACCGCATTGTGTGGGCTGATGGCGAAAGAATTTTTTCTCACCAGCAACTGCGTGAAATTCTAAACTCCGGCAAAGCCCTTTTGACCATCAAGCGGGGCGATGACACTTTCTTGCGCCGTGTGCCGAGAGTACCGATTTATGAATTAAGGTTGAATCAAGAAGTCAAAAATGAATTTGCCGATTATCAGTACGAATCGGGATTGACTGATCAAAAGCTATCCGACCTCGACGTGATCCCCTACGACCTCACCCCAAATGGCGTCGTGCAAAAACGTTTGGCCTTTGTCGATCAAGAAATAGCAGACGACAGCTTTCCCGAGCTCCCCTTCTCAGAAAGGGAGGAGCCTCTGCAAGAGGGGGATCAAATTATTGCCGTTGACGGCATGCCGGTCAAATACTCTTATCAAGTTTTCTACCAGCTGCAGCAAAATAAAGTAAATGTGATCGTTCTAAGGGACCCCTCCCTCACAGATCCGATTCCCTCGGAAAAAGCGGATGAGCAGTTCGATGCTCTTGTCGACATGGAGCGCCTTGGGCGGATTGCCTCTTCCATCGGGACGCCGAATGAGACGAAGCAATCGGGATCATATGTTTTACTTGAGCCGATTATCCCGCAAAAAAGAATCGACCTGATGAAAGGAACAAAAGAACTCGATGACTATCAGGCGAGGCTGGCGAAAAGAGAAGAGCAGATCGAACAAATGGACTCGGTTGAACTTCGCGAAAAAAACAGGCAGCTGCTGAAAGAAGAAAAAGAAGAATTGATTCTAGGGCTCATCGGCATCCAGGATCAAGCTGTGATCTATCGCCCCAATCCTTTGACCATGTTTGCTGATGTCACAGCCGAAATGTGGAACACAATGAGCGCTCTTTTTACCGGAAGTTTAAGCCCCAAGTGGCTGAGCGGTCCTGTCGGAATCGTTCAGGCCGTCCAAAAGAGCTGGCAAGTGAGCGTGATGGAGGTCGTTTTCTGGATGGGGTTGATCAGTTTGAATCTTGGTTACCTCAATCTCCTTCCCATTCCCGTCCTTGATGGGGGCTACATCGTCTTATTTCTTTTTGAGATGGTTACAGGGAAGAAGGTGAAACCAGAATCGCTAGAAAAGGTAATTCTGCCCTTCTTTCTCTTACTTGTTGCGCTGATTCTGTTCATCACCGTCCATGATATCAGCCGCATTTTTGGGTTATTTCGCTAAATTGTGTTCGATGCAAACTTTTTAAAGCGGTTGAGGGCAGGAGAGAAGTCGCGCTTATTGAGTTCAACTTCGATGATGGTGTAGACCCCTCGATTTTTGAGTGCCGATACGAGCGCCTCTTCGAATTCGTCTTCACGGGTGACGCGCACTCCGTATCCGCCTCCTAATAGCGCTGGCATCTGCGCGTAATTCCAATTCATAATGTCATTGAACGCCCCTTCAAGAAGGGGCCGCTCAGTTCCATAGCCATGATTATTCATCACAATGATAATGGGATCTGCTTCGTAGCGAAGTGCGGTTGTGAGCTCAGTGCCTGTCATCTGAAAACCGCCATCGCCAACGAGAGCGATGACCCGTTTGACAGGTTCAGCGATTGCGCCTCCGATAGCTGCCGGGACGCCATACCCCATTGACGCAAAATAGGCGGGAGAGAGGTAGGCGTTTTGTCCGAGAATCAGATCTGATCCGGCAAAGAGGCAATCGCCGCAATCTGTTGCCACAATATGCTCCGCCGTCAAATGGGCCTGCAGGCAGTCGAGCATACGGGCTGTGGTGATGCTCTTGCTTGTCTCCGCATAAAATTCTGTGAGTCTCTCGCTATTCTTGGGTGCGTTTGTTTCGAAGGCTGTGTTCACCGGAAGGCGGGCAAGCGCGCGGATAAAATGCGTGAATGGGACCTTTGGAAATTCGTGATGAGCGATGGCCACCCTTCTGATATTGGCCACAACACGCTGCCCGGGTACGATGTCTGCGGAGTAAAAGCCCGTATCGAGGTCGGTTCTTAAAACCCCTAGCATAAAAAGGCAGTCTGTTTCTTCGACGAAATCACTGACCTCCACCCGGCTTAAACGCCCTTGATACACTCCGGCAAAGAGGGGGTGTTTTTCATCCACCACCGTTTTTCCGAGGAGGGTCGAGACGACGGGAATGGCAAATGCTTCAGCGAATGCGAGTACGTCCGCTGCCAATCCGTAGGAGGCAATTTCGCGCCCTATCCAAAGCACTGGCCGCTGAGACCTTTCGAGCATGAGATGCGCGTCTTTTAATGCCTCTTGCAACGCCTCTTCGTCGCATTTATCTTCCGGGATGTCTGCAAGCGGGGGCGATATCAGAGAATGATCGACCATATCTCGGGGAAGTTCAATATAAACCGGTTTTTGCTGCCGGGTGCACGTATGAAGGACGCGATCAATCTCTGAAGCTGCCGAATTCGGATTTGAGAGGATCGCTTGATCGACAGTGACGTGTTTGAACAGTTCCATCTGCGACATGTCCCGCTCATGATCGGTTGTGTGGTTGATCATGTGGTGGCGGTAAGGGCTTTGCTTAAATTCTTCGGTTCCTGCTGCTCCGGAAATAATCACCAGGGGAACGCCTTCGACAAATGCACCTGCTGTTGCGTTTAAAATATTGATGCCGACGCCGTATGTGATACAGGCGACGCCGATCCCTTTAAGCCGGGCATAGGCGTCAGCCATGATGCCGGCGGTGTTTTCCCTGGTGCTGTTGATCAAACAAATCGGGTGTTCTTCAATGAGTTTGTCAAACCGGATGATGTAGTCGCCTGGGATGCCAAAAATATGATCGACCCCTTTTTGATGGAGGCGATCTAAAAGCAGCTTGCCGACAGTGGTTGAGTGGCTGCTTGGGAATGGGACGATTCTCTCATCTGAAGGAGTTGACTTCATGACTTCAAAATGAAAGAACGGGACATTAAATTCTACTCGAAACCAAAAATTCAGGGCCGGGCGAAGGGGAGCGTCCTTAGTGGGTTGTTCGCTTGAAGGTCATCTCTCCCATCAAAATCGCGATGATTGTCTTAAGGTACGCTCTGTCTGTGTGAACTTCGGGGTAGTGGTCAATCATTTTTAGGTAGGTTGCTTTCATTTGATCAAGAGGTTTGTCGAGGACGACGGCAATCTCTTTGCTGTGGAGAAACCCGTGCGGGTGATAGGAAGAAATATTGGTATATAAGTGCATCAGTGCGTGCTGCATGCGTATCTTTGTGTTAAAGAGGGGCAGGAGAAAAAAGCGGTCGAACCGCAGTCTGTCGGAGGCGTTAAAAGTCTCGAAGGAGTACTCATGAGGTGGGGCGGCAAAAGACGCGATTTTTTTTCCCGGGTTGCATGATGTCTCTTGAGATGTTTTATGACTTTGGATCACGCGGTATCCATACATAATGTGGTTGACGAAGTCTTGCTGATGCCAATTGGTCAACTCTTCTTCTTTCACCCGGTTCATAACGAGGGCGCGCACACTGGCCGCTTTTATTGAGGGGAGAAAGATCATGCGATAGAAAAAGCGGACGGCATTTTTTGAAAAGGTATTGAGAGAAAGGAACGTGACCGAAATATCTTGTTGTTTTTTCCAATCCTCAACAAAAGGAGCCAAAGAGGATTGAAAGAGGCTTTTGAGTTGACTGTCTCTTTCAAAAGGACGGATGAGGCAGTAATAGTAGTTGAACTGTTTATTTTTCTCAGCTCGGCATAGATAAGGGATAAGGTGATTGTCGACAATACTCTTAACTTTCTCTTTTTGCATCGGGAGAAAGCTTTTTTCGGTGTCGATTAGGTTCAGGCAGTCTTCAATCAGGGCGGTTCTCGCCTTTTTTTCTTCGTCAATTAAAAATAGAGGTGCCAAGTCTTTGAATTTGTGGAATGCCGTCGTTTGATCAATTCCCGCGTGAGTTGGCGGCGGGATGTCTTGCTGCAGCATATGACTCAAAAAAAATTTAGTCACTTCGAGCTCAGGAAGATCAAGCGAAGTGATGAATTTTGGCGTTGAATTGGGAAATTGAATCATGGGTCACGACCGAGGTTAGGTTTCTTATCTTTCTGATTACAAACTGTTTATTGTTTTTTGTCAAATATAAGGAACTAGTCGTCAGTTTGTAAGGTCAACCGCATTCCTTAATCAGAATAGAAGCCGCAGAACATGAATCGGGACGCCAAAAAAAATTGAATTGCTGCGCGTAAAAAAAAGAGGCCGAACTGTTGTGTTCGGCCTCTTCGGTTTTCTTGTCGACTAGTACACCTTATAAAAAGTATTTCTACAAATTCGAATTCTAAGCCGCCGGGATGAGCCGATCTTAATCGGCTCATCGCGGCGCTTACAATTCCGAATTTGATCAAAAACTTTTTTAACTAAGTACTAGTACACCTTATAAAAAGTTATTGATAATATTTTATTCGACC
>CAZVSU010000081.1:0-9562 GCA_964629645.1 uncultured bacterium
CTGTTCGTAAAAAAACGCCCCCAGTGCGTGGGAAGCGACAGAGGCTTGGGGGGCGGCCAGATGGGTCTTCAGCTCGGAAACCTGCGGTACCATAAGGGCTCCAATAGGACAAGGTTCAAAACGTTCAAACTGCAACCGAAAGAATCGGCATCTCCATAGGGCGTCTTCAATCGATCGCCGCTCCCGCTCTGTCAGCTTTGCTTTTTGTGATGCGGAGCCGGGCGCTTTTCACCATCTTTTTCACGATTCGAAAGCGTCAGTGTCGGAATCTTTGTTGCAGAATTTGAAAGCAAAGAAGCGCTCCGCGCTCGGGTTCTCAGTGTCGCGTTCTCTCCAGACGAGATCGTAAATCCCAATGTTGCTTCATTAACGTGGTACCCGTTCTCTCGGATGTCATCGATGATCTCATCACTTTTCACTCCGACAGGGGGGAAGCGGCGCGTCGGTATCTCGCCCGATGAAAGCATCAATCCTAATTTGGCCTCTGCGGCCTGGGATCCATGATTTTGGACTCTTCCCGGGGAAAAACGGCTTGTCATATGGGAGCCGAAACTTATGTTAAGGGCTGGATTGACACTCGACATTTTGTCCTCCTCGATCAATGGTTATGTGTAAATGGGATCATAAAGAAGGCGGTGTTTATTTCAACCATTAATGCGCTGGGCAGAGCCTCCGCTGACGCCCCTTATCATGAGCGGGCGCACTCAGAGGCCGGAAGACTGAAACAATGGGATGAGGTCATTCAAGAGAGTCACTTCGTCGCGGGTCAAGTTCATCCGGACATTTCCCTTGCCCTGCACCTCCCAGCTGCGATTTTGTTTCAACGCAATCACAAGTCCCGGTGCACTGACGCGAATGCCTTTTGTTTTGTCGTAATACAGAACCCGATTCCCTTTATGGGATTGAAGGGACATGCGCGCCATCTTCGGCGAGTACTTGACATAATCGGCGATGGCGTATTGTTCAAACATATTCTGCAAATGAGTGTCGGGAAGAGTGCGGTTCAACATTCTGACGTTGCCTTTCATATGGACAGTTTCTGCTTTAAGTCCTTGAGGACCATTTGTGAACTCAACATAGAACTGGTCGGCATAAATCTTTCCCATCGGATCGTCGAAGTAAGACTGCTTAGATAAGAGAGTGGTGTTATTTTCCGCTTTGGGACTGCTTAAGAGCATCTTTTTCTCAAGGAAATGGACCCCCATCGTTCCAAAACAACCGAGTCCCTTTTCACCGTCGGCCGATGTGAAGTGAATGTCTCCTTTTGCCGTCATCTCCCGAAGGGGGGCACTCACAGAAAAGCTTTCCCGGTCGATATTCAATATGCCGACAACAGAAAGAGACCCCGCCTCTTCATCGGTGATCGTTGTGGAGCCATCAAACTGGATCCGATTCTTTTCAGGAAGCCACATCATATGGTCCGATGTGATGGTCACTTCCCTCAGCTGTCCTATAGATGTGATCGATCCCCTGGCCCCCCACCCCTCGACTCTTCTCGATTTGGGATAAAATTTCATTGTCACCGCTTCAATAAGGTCGCCGTTTTTGTGCTCCACCCTCGCAAAAGGGCCCTCTTCTTCCCCTTCCAGCGTCAATTCTCCCGATTTCACAATTTGAGCGAGCGATTCCTTTCGTTCATTGCGAAAAAAAGCCCTTTCCCCATAGGCAGTAAAGTCATCGTCGTAAAGGATCACCACATCCCCTTCAGCGGTCACATCGACATGCTCTGTCCCATCCTGATCGGTTTCAATGGCCGCCATTAAGACCCGCCCTTTGACGACAATCGGCTTCGACTCGCCGGCAGCATCCTCAAAAAAGCCGGTATAAATGACAAGCTCGTCTCCTTCACCGCTCGATAACACGCCGTGAAAAGAATCCAAATTGATCAGGGCCTGCCGGCTCATTAATTTCGATCCCTCTTTAAAGGTGATCACAACATCTTCGGCCTTTAAAATATTGTCTCGGCTATCAAAATCAAGCATTCGAGCGTCAATCGTATAAGCCGGATCTTCTGCCGCTAGCGAAGAGAAAAGACAAACAAGACCGATTAAGATACGGATCATTCCACCCCCTTCGGCGCGTAGATGGTCGCCTTGAGATTTTGCGCCCTGAATTGAAACCCACGCCCAAAATGAAGGTCGGCACGCCTTGCCACCCCTTTCATCCCCGTCTCGATATCCGGCGCGTTTTCAACGAGCGTCGTTCCGGGAATTTGATGACGAGACATATAGACCCGGTCTGCGATGAGCTGTTGCCTTTGATAGGAAAACTGCCCCGAAACCGCATGAAAATGGCGCACCGTCTGGATCCAATCGTCTTCCTTCCGGGTCATATTTTCCTGCATGGCGCCGTGAAACTTTTTCAGATTTTCCACAACTTCAGCGTCCCCATTGACGTTGGTGAGCGTAATTTCTGAAAGGGGACACGTTAAAGTGGCCTTAAGACGCTCGCCGTTTTTCATCGAGTAAAGATCTTTTCGCACCCCTTTGCGGTACTGACGGTGCGTTGAGACCAGCTCTTGCTGCTCCTGCATTTCACTCGACAAAAGCCGATAGCGGGCCTCGGCGCTTGCGCTCGGATAAAGCATCCAAATCGTAGCAAGGAGCATCAAACCAAAAAAGGCGGCCGTTGCCGCCGCGCAGCCCGAACGAGAGGTCATCAAAACCAATCCTCTTGGATCCGCTCGTAGAGCCTTTTCAACTTGGGAAGAGCCACTTCAAGCTGATCAAAAGAGAGCATAGAGGCCGCATCGCTTTTTCCCTCGCTTGGTGTGTCGTGCGACTCCATAAAAAGCGCGCAGGCCCCAGCCGCGAGCGCCGCTCTTGAAAGGGGGATAATGAATTCTCTTTGTCCTCCCGAGCTCTGTCCTTGACCTCCCGGCAGTTGAACAGAATGGGTCGCGTCATAACAGACCGGAAAACCAAAATCAGACATCACCGGAATCGCGCGCATGTCGCTGACGAGGTTGTGATAGCCAAACGTCGTGCCTCTATCGACAAGAATGATCTGGGCGTGGTTTTGGCTGACGATCTTTTCCACAACGTTTTTCATCTCCCAAGGGGACATGAACTGCCCCTTTTTCACAGAGATCGGCTTGCCCGTTTTCGCCGCAGCCACCAAAAGGTCGGTCTGCCGGCAAAGAAAGGCAGGAATCTGAACCATGTCGCAGACAGCCCCGGCTCTTGTCGCCTCTTCAGGGGAATGGACATCGGTCACGACAGGAAGATCAAGCTCCCGCTGAACTCTTTGCAAGATGCGGAGCCCCTCTTCTAAGCCGGGACCCCGGTAGGAGTCGATCGAAGAGCGGTTCGCTTTGTCGTAACTTGATTTAAAAATGAACTGGACGCCGCTTCCCTCAAAAATTTCCTTCAACATCCCGGCAGACCTGAGGCAGTGCTCCTCGCTTTCAATCACACAGGGCCCGCTGATGATGGTCAGCGGCTCGCCCATTCCAATCGAGAAATCTTTGACTTGTACCGTTTCCATAGCGCCTCTTTTTGGCACCATTATGACGCGGGGCCGAGATTTTGAAAAGGGTCCCGTCGCGTGAAATCCCTTGAATTTTAGGAGAAAGCCGTCTAAACTAGTGTTTTTTGGACTGATAGCTCAGTGGATAGAGCATCCGCCTTCTAAGCGGAGGGTCGCAGGTTCGAATCCTGCTCGGTCCGACCCCATGAAAAAAGCGCTCTCTAAGAGCGCTTTTTTTTTCGCAACTATTCGACCCTTGTGCCGTCTTCTTCAATAATTTCAAGATTGACGCGAATGCCGTTGCGGCTGGCAACTGACATAAGAAGTGTGCGGATGGCGTTGATCGTTTTTCCTTTCTTGCCGATGATCTTGCCGATATCCGATTTTTCGACCGAAAGCTCAATGATCAAGGTCTGCGTTCCACCGATCTCGTTGATTTTGACTTTTTCAGGGTGATCGACCAAGTTTTTGACAATATACGCAACAAATTCTTTCATTTTCCGTTCCTTAAATAGAGTTCTTTAGATATCTTTTCCGCTGCCTTTCCAATACTGTGTGGCAGCTTCCCGTATAGCGCGTTTTGAATAATGATTCAACCTCTGCAGTTAAAATTTTAGATCGTCAATCCAGAGCGTGACAGGGCCGTCGTTAACCAGAGCAACCTCCATCGAGGCGGCAAATTGTCCTGTTTGAACCGGGCTATACCGCTCCTTTAGCCGCGCGACAAAAGCGTCGTATAAAGCCTCCGCTTCCTCGCCGCTAAGAGCCTCGGTAAACGAGGGGCGGCGTCCACTCATGCAGTCGCCATACAGCGTGAACTGGCTGACAATAAGAAGACCCCCTTCCACATCCTGGACACTCAAATTCATCTTCCCCGCCTCGTCTGTGAACACACGAAGGCCGAGCAGCTTATTGATCATCCAAGGAATCTGAGCCGCCGAATCCCCCTTTTTCAAACCCAAAAAAACAAGCAGCCCGGCCTCAATGCTTCCGACAACAGACTGCTCCACAGAAACAGAGGCCTGCTTCACTCTTTGCACAAGGGCTCTCATAGACGTTTTTTTGTTAACTTTTGAATCACGCGCTCCATATCATCGGGGATGGGCGCAGTGAATGTCAAGGCTTCCTTTGAGACAGGGTGGGTAAGCTGAAGCGTTTCGGCGTGCAGCAGCTGCCTTTTGACGCCAAACTTGTCATTGAGGGCCGGCCGGCCATAAACGCTGTCCCCTAAAATGGGGTGGCCGATATGGCTCAGATGAACCCGTATCTGATGGGTCCGGCCGGTCAAGATCTTGACCTGCACAAGAGCCAGTTGATGATTAAAAGCGAGCGTTTCGTATTCGCTAATGGCCTCTTTTCCCGTTTCGACAACAGCCATGGTTTTCCGATTGACGGGGTGACGCCCTATCGGCGCTTTCACTGTCCCTATACCCGGATGGCCGAGACAGAGAGCCAAGTACCGCTTGGAGACCGACCGAGAAGAAAATTGGGCCACCAAGTCAGCTTGAGCTCGGAGGTTTTTGGCCGCGACTAATACTCCGGACGTCTCCTTGTCGAGGCGATGGACGATACCTGGCCTGACATCTTCCGGCTCCGGGGAAAGCGTGCGACAGTGGTGCAAAAGGGCGTTGACAAAGGTTCCCGACCAAACGCCGGGGGCGGGATGGACAATCATACCCGCCGATTTATTGATCACGATAAGGTCGTCATCTTCAAAAAGAATCTCGAGCGGAATCGGCTCCGGCGCAATTTCCGATTGCGGCGACAGAGCGAAGTTCACCTCGATTTCATCCCCTGCTTTTGGCGCCGCTCTCTTTTTGACTTGTCGGCCGTTGAGCAGCACAAGACCTGCATCGATAAGGGTTTGGAAATAAGTTCTCGAATAGTGATTGACGAAGCGTTCGGACAAGACTTTGTCAAGACGCGTCCCCGATTCTTCGGGCGTCACAAAAATGGTCTCTTGGTTCATGGAGGTGTGACAGGAAAAAGTGTCAGCGGAGGCCAGTTGACATCCGGCGCCAGCTTGCCGAGGAAACTCAAGATGTTCGCTTCAATTTGCAGCATCTGCTCAAGATCCACTTTAGGGCCGCAGTATTTACCGATGTATCGTTTGTTTTCAAAGACAATATCGTTCAATCGGCCTTCAGAGGCCCCGATATATAAATCCCGCTTAGACGCGGGATAAGAGTCGATCACAGCTTGAAGCTGTGAACGAATGGGCAAACCGATAAAAAGCTCAAATTTAGGTGGCGTCATCGCTATTTGTTTTGCTCCCTTGCTTTGCGTTGAATTTCTTCCAAACGTTTCTGAGACCTCTTGACCTGCCTTAGAATCGTCATAGCGATACTTTTCATCGTTTCTTGATACAATTCAGGAGATTGCGTCTTCAAATCGGCCATATTTCTGATCGTTGTGGCAGCAGATGGGCCCGAACCCGTCGTCTGACCTGTTTTAGCCGCCTGCTCAGCCGCAGCAGCCTCTTGAGCTTTGGGACCCATAGCGGAAGGATCAACTGTCATAAAAACCACCTATTAACACGTAAATTACTGTTCTTACTCTATAATTATAACAAAATTTTATTAGAACCTCAAGAAGCGGCTCAAAAACCCCTTGATTTCGAGCCTTTCTGCTCATACCCCGAAAAATCGGGCGCACTGGCAAAGGACAAAATGAAGCAGTCAGTCTCTCTGAAGCCGAAATATCAGAAACAAAATCGATTCAAACAACGCCTCTTATCAATTCAGACCCTCATGTCCCAACTCCGAAATCTCTCTAGCCGCAAGGACTTCTTCCGGTCTTCGAGGGGAAACACCTAGAGCGCGCCCAAATGCGATGGAACTTGAGCCGGAATTTTTAGAAAAAATAGTTAAAAAAACGCACCAAAACACAATAAAAAAACATTTATCACAAAAAAAACATATAGTAAAAAAAATCAATAAAAGTGTGAATTAAAAACAAAAAATTGTTTATAATTAAACTGTGATAAAGGAGGAGTTAAATGAAAACGAATAATAGTGATCATATCGACAAGGCCCTCAATCAGCTTTCACAAGATGTCACACAGCAGATTAATTACCAATCCAGTCAAGGCTTTGGCCGCGCCATATTGTGGATAAAAAATAAATGGGCGGAATTGACGCGCGGGAATGTCAATCAGCGGATCGATCACCTCGAAAAATTATTTATCAACTCAAAAGAAGACGCCATAACCCAAAAACACTTGCACGATCTTGGGACAATTAAGTTCAAGTCTGAGAAGTTTATCAATAACAGCGATATTAAGGAACGCGTCTCGCAAATCGAAACTCTTGCAATCAGTAAACTTCACGGCCCTTCTGCCGCAAAACTGCCCAAACTAAACAAATTTTCAAAGAGCACTGTCGAAAACAGCCATGATACTAAAACCGTTAATCTTTCTCACTGCGATTCCGACAGCGGGTTTATTTCCTTTGCGAGTGTTCAGGGTGGGAATGGTATCACACAGTCTTTAGTAAATTTCAACCAACAGTATAAAGCGAATATTAATGAAAAAAAATCGTTTGCAAATCTCAAAGATGCCATTTCTTTTTTATTAGAAGAATATAACAAAATTGAAAATCAAAATATATCAAGTGATTACAATCACATGTTAATAAAAAATTCTTCCTTTTCAATTGCACAGACAGTTGAGATTAATAACAAAACATATTTGGTCAGCGCCTCTGTGGGCGAAAATATGATTGTTGTCCGTCGTGCAAATAAAACTATTGTCCACACAAAACCTGATTCAGAAAACATTTTTGGTAGTGAGCGAGTTCGGCAAGACCCGCCTATAAATGTTATAGAACTTTTTGAGGGTGACGAAGTGTTTGGCATCGATGGGAGAGTTGGCGATTATTTGACCGAAGATCAATTCAATGAGGTCTTGGACAAAAATACAGACAGAAGCCAACTTTCAAACGATTTTAAAAATATAATATTTGAAAATGGGGGTGATATCAACGAACTTAAGGCGAGAATAAGCTATGAGTTACTTATGAAAGAAAAACCAAATGACCTAGGAGAATTCCTAGACAAAATGGTCGAACAAAACATTAAATACGAAACGAAAGAAGACCTAAAAAACGCCTTTATCGAAATGATTTGTAATCACCCGCACAAAATAGGCCAATTATTCTCTTTACAAGACATAGCTGGAGAGAAGGGAGCTAAAAAAATGGGCATAAGCGGAAGAACCCTCAAATATCAGAAGAATTTAGACGAGCCAGACATCCCAGACATCGCGATTTTTTCAGTTTTGCCCTCCTCAAAAACAAAACCGCTAAGATTTGCACCATTAAAGAATTGTATTTCGCAAACTGGTGCCACCTACAACACGTGTGGTGATGGCCAGGATGCTGAAAAGGGCATTATCGACGTCTCTTTCGTCGATTCGAAACGGGGATTCGCTTATGTCGCAGACGGCACCGGCCACGACAGGCCGGACAAGCAAGAAGCCATACGACAAGGCTTCCAAGAATTTAATAAAGATTACCAAGAGGCGCTGGAAAAACAAGACCGAGCTTTTGGGAGTGTTCAAGAAGCAACAGCTTTTGTTAAAAAAACAGTCACTGCTTTCGAGAAAGACTTGGATCAAAAAAACTCTTCATTAGTGAATTCTGCCTTTGCGCTGGCGCAAACGGTCACTATCAATGGTCAAAAACGTTTGATCACCGCATCTTACGCAGATTGTATGATCGTGGTCCGCCGAGAAAATGGGACGCTCGAACACACAGCCGCTAAAAATCAAAGTGGTTTAGGTGGTGGTGAAGCCCTTAATATCAAAGTATTTGACCTTGAAGATGGAGATGAGGTTTTCGGCATCACCGACGGCATCGGCGAGTTCCTCACCAAAGATCAATTCAAAAAGGTTTTAGACAACAACACAGACCGAAACAAGCTCCTAGACGAGCTCAAGGAAAAAATCATAGAACAAGGGAAAAACATAAACCAAAGCCTGATATCAAATTATGGAAATTGGATTAAGACAATCGAGACATTCAAAGAACAAATCGGCGACGAACGATACAATCAGCTTGTCAGCGCCGTTTTGGATGGCCCGAACAAAGAGGGCTTAACTGATAAAGAATTATTTGACGCTGTTTTGACCGAAGCCTTCAAAGACCCTCATATACACAATATTATTAACGAACAAATTCAAGAATTAAGCGATGGCGAAGACGATCTCAATGTACAACAAAAAGCAATTGGCGGAGGCACCATTAAGTTTTACAATCCTGTAGATCAAAATAGCTATGACGATATTGCCCTTTTTTCTTTCAGAGCGCCCTCTTCACCATCGGAACAAAGTAAACAGATATCCAATGCACGAATATCGGGAGCGGTTGTTAAAAACGATAGCTACCTACAGAGCTCTGTTCTTCAATCTCAAGTTGAGAAGACACAACAACCCTCTATGAAGGGTGAGGAGGTCACGTCACAATCGACTCAAAAAAGAGCTCGAGAAAGTAACTTAGAAATTGGTGGACACCGACAACAACAACAAAGTGAATCGATACCCAATGCAACAAAATCGGGAGCGGATGTTAAAACGATAGAGCAAGACAAACATGCGGCAGAGTCAAATGTGTCTGAATATGATCCAGACATACTCCGTGCAGTGGGAAAATACGATGAATATCTAGAGGGAGGGCCTGCGCCAGCTGAGACGGATTCGGATAAGGCCGTTCGAGAGAATGATCCAAACAGACTCGAAGCAGAGGAAAATCAAAAAGGGATTAAAACACCGACCGATTCGGAAAAAAGCATACAACAAGGGACGACAAAAAATATTGAAGCCCGTGATTTGGAAAAATTTTCTGACGATCAGCTTGAGTTAATCACAACGTTGCTAAAAAAAGCCAAAACCAATGTCAATCCTGACTTCAGCGCCACCATCAGGTTTCGTGATAAAAAGACTGCTCAAGAATTTATCAAGACTTATGGAAATCCAGAAGGGTTAACGCGGAGGGAATCTAAGATTACACTCTCTTCAAAAGCCTATCAAGACCTTATGAGAGTGCCGCTTAAGCACGCGAAAAGCATGAAAAGAATTTTGATAGATTATGAGCGCTTC
>CAZVSU010000082.1:0-9404 GCA_964629645.1 uncultured bacterium
AATGATTTAACTCTCAATCTATCTTACCTCCTTTTTGGATGGAGATAACTTATATTAGGTTTTCAAAGTGCTGACGGCTCTTTTTATCTTGATAGGGCAGTATAGCATAGATTGTAAATATAGTCAATTGTAATAAGTGATAAAATAGCTACTTTTTACTTTATTTAAAGCAAAAAGTGGTAATAAGATATTTATTCGTCAAAAATATTGACTATTATGAAAAAGGCTGTATAATTATAAATAAAATAGCTTATGTACTGGATCCCTACTCTTGCCTTCATGTAAAATTACGGTAAGGCAGGTAAGGTGGGGATGACATGTAAATATAGATTATAAAATTTATGGAATTAATTGATTCTCTCAAAAGCATTGGTTTTAATGAAAAAGAGGCTAAGGTATATTTAGCCCTTTTATCTTTAAATAATGCTACGGCTTATCTAGTGGCGATTAGAAGTGGATTGAAGCGACCAACCACTTATGTTATTTTGGAAAATTTAGTCAATAAAGGATATTGCTTGAAGATGCCCCAAAAAGACAAACATTACTATATGGCTAAATCTCCTGAAGAATGTTTGCATTTAGCTAAAGAAAAAGTTTCTCAATTTGAAGAGAATTTGCCAGCCTTTTTGGCTATCCAAAGAAAAAACGAAGAAAAAACTAATGTTTTTTATTACGAGGGAATTGAGGGAGTCAAAGAATCCCTTAAAAGAACTTTAAAAAACTTTAAAAACAAGGAAGCGGTGGGTTTTTATGCTCATGCCAAGGATTCACCGGAAGAATTAATCAAACTTTGGGATGTTTGGAATAAAGAAAGAATAGAAAAAAACATAAAAGTCAGGGGAATAACTACTCAGGATAGTACTACGGATAAATATTTGAAAAATCAAAAAGAATATCTTATTGATTTAAAAGGTCTTCCGGCTGAAAAATATAATAGTAATGTTTCTTTGGAAATTTATGGCAAATTTGTTCAAATAATCTCTTCTCGTTATTTACAATCGGTTTTAATTGAGAATAAAGACATTGCTGATGTTTTAAGGCAAATCTTTAATTTGATGTGGGAATTTTTGGAAAAAGAAAAAAAGAAAAAAAAGAATAGATTGTCATTCCCAACTTGATTGGGAATCTATTAGGCAAAAAGGTTTATTTATAAAATAGCTTTTTGCCTATATATCCGCAATCACTATGCGATAGCATTGCAGGCGAGTATGGGGATGACAGATAATCAACTAATTAAGCTAATTAAGCTAGAAAAACTAACCAAGCTAAATTAATGTTAATTTCAACCCTTCAACAAATCGGTTTAGAAGAAAAACAAGCCAGGATCTATCTGGCAGCCTTGGAATTGGGAAAAACTTCTATTAAGGAAATTGCTAAAAAATCAGGCATAAAAAGAACTACTATTTATGATATTATGGATGAAATGGTTAATCTGGGTTATATTCGCACTACTGTGGAAGGCAAGAAAAAGCGCTTTGTGGCGGTTGAGCCAGGCGAATTGAAAGTAATTATCAAGAAAAGAGAAGCTCTATTGGATGAGATAATGCCGGAATTAAAAGAATTTAACAACATCAAAGGCAAAAAGCCAAAAATTTGGTATTTCGAGGGAGCAGCTGGTCTGCGCGAGGCTTATGAAGATACCTTAAAAAATAAGGAAAAAGTAATTTATCAATGGGCCTCGGATGACATGCTGGAAGTTTTAGGAAACGACTGGGCATTGGATTATATGAAACGGCGGGCTAGAAAGAAGATTTTTGCCCAATGCATTGCTGCTGATTCGGAAGAAATCCGGGAATTTCAAAAAATGGACAAAAAACATTTCCGAAAAATCAAGACTATTAATCCAAAAGATTATCCTTTTAATATTGAATTGGATTTATATGATAATCGAGCAGCTTTTATTTCTCCCAAAGAAAAAATTGCAATAATTTTGGAATCTTCTTTTATTGCCAAAACTATGAAGGCGATATTTCAATTGAGTTGGGAAAGTTTGGGAATGAATAATGTTAATAACAAAGATAAAAAAGACGAAGAAGATAAAAAAGAAGAAAAAGATGATTATTGGGACTAGTGGTTCAATTAAAAAGTTAAAAGATTAAAAAATTAAAAGGTTGAAAAGTTAGAGAATTAAAAAAATAAAGTACTAAAACATAAAAATGAAAAATAATAAAAAAGTTATAATTTATAAAACACCTAAAGGAAAGGAGGCTTTGGATGTGAAATTGGAAAAAGAAACTGTTTGGTTAAGTCAAAAACAGATGAGCTTGCTTTTTAAAAAGAACAAAAAAACCATAAGTGAGCACATTAGAAATGTTTTTAGAGAAGGGGAATTGAAGGAAAAATCAGTTGTCCGGAAATTCCAGACAACTGCTAGTGACGGTAAAAAATACAGTGTTAATCATTATAACCTGGATGTAATAATTTCAGTTGGATATAGAGTAAAATCTCAAAGAGGAGTGGATTTTCGTATTTGGGCTAGTAGCGTTTTGCGTGATCATATCGTAAAAGGCTACACCATTAACCAAAAAAGACTAAAGGAAAATCAAAACTTGAAATTAGGAGAATTAGAAAGAGCGGTTAAATTATTCAAAAAGGCTCAAAACAATAAGCTCCTAAATGAATCAGAAGCTAAAGGTTTATTGAAAATAATCACTGATTATGCTAATTCTTGGATTTTGCTTGAAAGATATGACAAAGGAAAACTAAAAATAAAAGATAAAAAGACTAAAAAAGGAAAGATTTTTGAATATGAAGATGTCTTGAGTGTGATAAGGGAATTCAAAGAAAACTTGATTAAGAAAAAAGAGGCTAGTGATATATTTGGTCGGGAGAGAGAAGGCGGATTGGAGGGAATTCTAGGTAATATCGGACAATCATTTGATGGGAAGCAATTATATCCAAACATTGAATCCAAGGCGGCTCATCTTCTTTATTTTGTTATCAAAGATCATCCCTTTATTGATGGTAATAAAAGAATTGCCAGTCTTTTATTTGTTTTATTTCTAAAAAGAAACAATTATTTACTTGATAAAAAAGGTGAGAAGAAAATTAATGATAATGCTTTGGTGGCTTTAGCGCTTTTAGTGGCACAAAGTAACCCTAAAGAAAAGGAAACAATGATTGCATTAATTACAAATCTGTTATAATATAGACAAGATTTAGGATTTAAGAAGTAGGATTTAGGATTATGAAAGGTCAAATTCCAGAAAATATAATAAAAGTGATAAAGAAACTTGAAGATAATAACTTTGAGGCTTTTGTGGTGGGCGGGTGTGTGAGAGATCTTTTATTAAGAACCATTTATGGTGAGCCTGTCGAACCAAAAGATTGGGATGTGGCCACTAGCGCAAAACCAAAAGAAATTCAAAAAATATTTCCAGATAGCGTTTACGAAAATGACTTTGGGACGGTAGGAGTAAAGCTTAAAGCTCAAAACTCGCCCGCCTGCAATGCTTCGCATAAAGATGCGGGCAGGAAGCTCAAAACCACAACTCAAAATTCAAAAGCAGAAAAAAAATTAAAAACTACAAACTACAAACTACAAACTATCATAGAAGTGACCACTTATCGAATTGAGTCGAAATATACGGACAAACGTCATCCGGATGAAATTAAATTTGCTGAAACCCTAGAAGAAGATCTTTCGAGACGAGATTTTACTGTTAATGCTATGGCATTGAAAATTAAGAATTGTGAATCAAGAATAAAGAATCAAGAAGACAAACCCCACCTTAATTCTCCCCTTACTAAGGGGAGAAAATCCCGAAAGGAACGGGACAGGCAGGAAGGGTGGAATTTTGAGATAGTTGATTTATTTAATGGACAAAAAGATTTAGAAAACAAAACTATTCGAGCGGTGGGAGAAGCTAATGAGCGGTTTAATGAAGATGCGCTGAGGATGATGAGAGCGGTCCGTTTTTCATGTACGCTCAATGGAGGGAACAAGATACAAGATACAAGATACAAGATACAAACAAATTCTAAGTTTCAATCCCGTTCCGAGTACTTGGGACTTGGGACAAATTCCGAACAAATTACAAAAAATAAATTGCAGACTAAAAATAAAGGAATAGATTCCGACTCGCCTGCCCGAATTGCTTCTCAAAACGAAGCAGGCGGGGAGGCCGGAATGACAAATAGAAGATGGGAAATAGAAACTAAAACACTCGAGGCGATTAAGAAAAATGCTGAAAATTTGAAATATATCTCCAAGGAAAGAATTCGGGATGAATTGAATAAAATAATTTTATCCAATCAGCCGGCCAGGGGAATAGATTTATTAGTGGAAACAAAATTAATGAAATATATTATGCCGGAAATTGGCCATACCATTGGCGTGCGGCAAAATCGCCATCATTATTACGGTCCTTACAACACGGTTTATAAACATATGTTAGCCAGTTTGGAAAAATGTCCTTCGGAAAAATTGGAAGTGCGATTAGCGGCTTTTTTGCACGATTTAGGCAAGCCAAAATCCAAAAGAGGGCAGGGAGAGCTGGCAACTTTCCATGGCCATGAATACATCAGTGCCCGATTGGTGGAGAAAATTATGAAGAGATTAAAATATCCGAGAAAAATTATTGATAAAACAGTGCTTTTAGTAAAAAATCATATGTTTTATTACAATGTGGATGAAGTGGGGGAGTCGGGCGTGCGAAAGGTGGTGAGAAAAGTCGGTTTGGAAAACATTAATGACTTGATTGATGTGCGGATTGCTGATCGGTTGGGCAGTGGTGTGCCAAAAGCGGTGCCATACAAGCTTAGGCATTTCAAATATATGGTGGAGAAAGTTTCCAAGGATCCAATTTCCGTTAAACAACTCAAAATTAACGGCAATGACTTAATAAAGAAACTGGAAATCAAGCCTGGACCAAAAATCGGGGCGATTTTGGATGTGTTGTTAGCGCGAGTGATTGATGAGCCGAAATTAAACACCAAAAAAGAATTATTAAAATTATCAAAAGAATTGGAAAAAGAAAATCTGCCGGCTCTTCGCCAAATGGCTAAGGAAAAAATAAAAGAAGAGAGAGAAAAGGAAGATGAGGGGATAAAAGGGAAATACTGGGTGAAGTAAAATAAAGTTAAAAGTGAATCCCGAGTACTCGGGACAAAATTCAAAAGTTTAGCAAGAAAAAATTTTCTATTAAAAATTGAAAGTAAAAGCTAAAATTTTAGAAAAATAAAAACCCGCGAAGTCAGAGTTCTGATTTCGCGGGGATAAACAGGAGTAAAAATATTTATCTTATTTTTACTCGTGACAGTGTTTTCTTTGTCATCTCTAAAGCAGTTAAGGTTGCTTTAAGGACGGTAGGATCTTCCTTATCTATTCTTTTGAACCACCAACTTATTTTATCAATGGCTTCCTTGAGGTCAGTAGGGAAAAGAAACGCCTCGGTATTTTCGGGTAGATTTTCTTCGATATATTTCTTTATTGAATGTCTAATTGCAGGATGACTGCTATCTACTTTGTATCCTATGGAAGTTCCATGTATGTTAAAATAGATGGAAGAATCATCTTCAGTGAAGATTCTTATAAATCCTCCCGCAACAATTTCTCCTAGATCAATTCCAAGGTACTCCTCAGCAATTCTTTTTACATCAAAGTGATGAGGTTTAGAAGGTATTGCCTTTCTGCTAGTCCTATCAGGGTTATCTACTGCCACTATAATATTTTCTCCCATAACATATTTTCCGTTAAAATTGTTTTTCAGGGAATATTTCCATTCTTTTAAAAAAGCCATTGCTTCTTTGTACCCGTAGTGACAATAAAGAAAATCGTAAATTGGCCTATATTCCTCCGTTCTTTCCAAATTTTCTTCGGGAAAAAACAAAAGCACAACCTTTTTTTCCTTCATTTTCTTTTCTCCTTTTCAATTTTCAAGGTTCTTGTCAGGATTCCAATTAGCCAACCCAATCTTCATCCTAACGTGCCAGTATACACCCAAAAGACAATATAGTCAATAATTTGGTCAAGATAAATGTTTATGATTTTTTAAAAAATGCTAAAAATGCCTTAAATTTGACAAAAAAAAGCGATTAAATATATAATAATTATGTTGACCAAAATTTGGACAAAGTATTAAAAAAAGGAAATATGCTAACTAATAAGTTGCAAAAATTGGGATTTGAAGACAAAGAAACCAAGGTATATCTGGGTCTTTTGGAGCTGGGAGAAGGCGGGGTTGGAGAAATTACTCAAAAATCAGGCGTAAAAAGAACCACCGTTTACCATATTTTAGAGGATTTAAAAACCAAAGGATTGGTGAGTTTAAGCAAAAAAGATAAAAAAACCATTTATATGGCTGAAGATCCTCGACTAATTGAGCAAAAATTAAAAGAAAAACAGACCTATTTTCAAGCCATTTTACCGGAACTGCTTTCTATAACTAATGCTATAGACAAAAAGCCGACGATTAAATATTATGAAAGTGAAGAAGGGATAAAAGACATTTATCGTGATGAATTAAAATATGCTGATAGTGAACTCTTGGCTTGGTGGTCAGAAAGTTATGGTGTGGTTGGGCATGATTTTTTCTATAATTACTACATGCCCCAAAGATTGGAAAAGAAAATTTGGGTGCGAGCCATTGCGCCGGATAATAAATTGGCCAGAAAAGCAAAAGAGGAAGACGAAAAGAATTTGAGAAAAATTAAAATAATACCCAATACCAAGCAAAATTCTGAATTGGAAATAACTTTATATGGAAAATCAAAAGTTTCTATTAAGTCTTTTGAAGAAAAATTTGGCTTGATTATTGAAAGCCGACCGATTTATAACACTATGAAGATGATATTTGAATTTGTTTGGCAAACATTACCGGAGAAATAAAATTTAAAATAATCAAAAAATGAAAAAAGAATATGATTATGAAGAAATTAGAAATGATGCTATAAAATTAGTAAGGATGGCGTGTGGCAAAACCAAAAAAAGAAAATATGTCTGGGAAGTGCATGTGAAGCCAGTAATGGATTGGTCTGAAAAGCTAGGGAAGAAATTAAAAGCTGATTTGGAGATCTTGGAGCTAGCAGCTATTTTTCATGATTATGCTTCAATATTGGACAGAAAAAATAATGAAAGCCATCACCTTTTGAGCGCCTCTCTGGCTGAAAATTTTTTAAAGAGATATAATTTTACAAAAGGGAAAATCAGGCATATTCAGGCTTGCATAAGAAATCACCGGGGCAGCAAAAAAAGAAATCACCGGAGCATTGAGTCTGAAATTTTAGCATCGGCTGATGCCATGTCGCATTTTTCAGAGTTAGCTTCTATGTTTTTTCTAGCTTTTTACGTGAAAGAAAAAGATACTAAAGAAGGTTCAATTTGGCTTAAAGGCAAACTTCAAAGAAGCTGGAAAAAGATTATGCCGGAAGGAAGAAAAATGGTTAAGAAAGAGCATGATATGGCGATGGAAATTTTAAACCAGGCGATAAAAAATAAGAACTGATTGACCAGTTAATTTTATTTAGATATAGTAAAGAAGTAAAAAGGCACCATAGCTCTCCAGCACCACAAGGGTGTGGGGCAGGTAGCGGCAGTTTTGAAATAAGAAGTAATTTAAAAATTATAATAGGGACCATAGCTCAGCCCAGAAAGTATTCTAGACAAGCGGTAGCCCAACACTCAAAAATTTTTCTAGGCACAAGCTTTGAATAGTTATTGAATAATTATACATAAAAATGTATTACGTATATTTATTATTAAGCCTTAAGGATAAGAATTTTTATATTGGATATACAAGTAATTTAGAAAAAAGAGTACAACAGCACAGGAAGGGTAAAGTTAAATCTACTAGCAAGAGATTGCCTGTAAAATTAATTTATTATGAAGGTTATCTTAAAAAAGAAGATGCAGAGAGAAATGAGAAATATTATAAAACTACTAAGGGACGAAAAAATTTGAGAAAAAAATTAAAAATAGCACTGGGACTGTAGCTCAGCGGTAGAGCAGTCGACTCATAATCGATTGGTCACAGGTTCGAATCCTGTCAGTCCCACGTATTAGGTTAGCTCAGCCCAGAAAGTATTCTGGACAAGCGGTAGCCCGGAAAGCTTGCCGGGCATAATCGATTGGTCACAGGTTCGAATCCTGTCAGTCCCACACTTCGACTCGCTTCGCTCGCTCAGTGTAAACACTTCTATTCTCTGCCCTTCGTGTAAACACTTCTATTCTCTGCCCTTCGTGTAAACACTTCTATTCTCTGCCCTTCGTGTAAACACTTCTGTTTTTTGTCCTTCTCAGTGTAAACACTTTTCATACTGAGCTTGTCGAAGCACTTAATATAAAAAAGGATGCTTAATGAACAGGAAAAATAAAAACAATGCGAGGCGAAGTACCTCGAGCTTATCGAGAGGCATGAGGTCATGGTGTGTTTATATCGCGATAGCAAAAACAAAAAGATATTATACTGGGATATCTCCCAATGTTGAAAAAAGGATTGAAAAACATAATAATGGTGCAGGTTCTAGTTTTGCTAGACAACAAGGAGGATTGATGCTTGTCTATAAATCTAGACCATTTCCAAATAAATCTGAGGCGAGAAAAAGAGAAGCCCAGATTAAAAGATGGAGCAGAACAAAAAAAGAAAGATTAATTAACGGAAAGTGGAAATGATTTTTTTATAAAAAATTAAAATCCCAGTTAAATAAGCACATATTATTTAACTAGCCTTGACCAGTAGTCAATTTCTGGCAAGCGGGACAAGCAAAAAAATGAAAGAAAATTTGGCCTCGATTGAGGACACAGGAGGGAATTCAAAAAAAATTCACGAGAGAAAAAATGAAGAAGATGTCAACTTCGATGAATTAACGAGCCTAAGAGATGACTGGTACGAGAAAGATATAATCTCAAATCCGGAAAATAAAAATATTTTACCTGCTCTTCAACGCCACAATAAAATTGTCCAGCAGTATGGGAGAATACTAGTCGCTTTATTTAGAGAAAGAAGGGAGCTAGATGAAACACAGGCAGAAATTGCTAAAATTGCAGTAGCATTGCATGATTGTGGGAAACTTGTTGCTCCCTTATTAAAGCATCATGAAAAAGGCGTAGAGCGGGCAAAAATAATTTTAGAAGAACTTCAAAAAAAGCATAAAAAAATAAAGGGAGTTGATTTTTCAGAAACGATTGAAATAGAGGGGCAAAAAATAAATATTCAAGAAAAGATATTGCAAGCTATTGAGCGCCACATGAACCACCCTTACCTGGTTAGATTAAATAATGGCGAGAGATTTCCCGAGCCTCAAGACTTAATAGATAAAATTGTTTTTGATGCTGACATGCTGGCCAACATAGGATTTAAAAATGTGGCTTTTAGGTTGAATGACGAAGAAGATAAAACTAGTGACATTAAAGAAACTTTTAACAATGTGGTCAACGGTGCTGCGGATCTTCCCGACACAATAAT
>CAZVSU010000083.1:0-9294 GCA_964629645.1 uncultured bacterium
CGGCCATAAAAGAACTCCGGTTTTGTTTTGGGTGCGCCTTTGGGCCGCCCCGCCCACTTTTTTATCAATGACAACATCATACTTTGTGGGATGGGCCATACAAAAATGGCGCGAAGGAGCCTTTTGGGGCGGAGGAGACGCCTTAAGCAAGGCAGGCTTCAGCGCCTCCCCTAAAAACTGCCCGATGACGGTCACCACCTCGCGGTTGACATTGGCGTAGGACTCCATCGTATTGGGAGAGTAAAGGGGGTGGTCCTTTGGGATGACAAGGGAAAAGGTCGCATCGTAGGAATGGAAAATGATGCCGCCGCCTGTCGGCCTTTTTTGCAAGCTGAGCCCCTTTTGCCGAGCGGCATCGAGATCGAAGAACTGACCGGGGTCAATAAAGTGGCCGAAAGTCGCAGCATCGCCCTGCCAATCGTAAATGTGCAAGACGGCTGCCGGCTCCCGCTCGAGATTTTCCAGAAGAAAAACATCCTGCCCCATATTTTCTGCTGCAGAGGCTCGACCTGTTTCCCAAATCCTCATAGCCTGACCGGCGGGTGGCCTTTTTTGATCAGCTTGTCCCCAAAAACATAGCCTCGACTTTTCCAGACATGGGTATTGGGATCGCGGTCGCAGTAGGTGTAAACAGCGTCGGGAGTCGCATAAGAAATCAGCAAAAAGCGCTGCTTGCGCTGGACAAGAGCCGTCCAGTCGATCACACATTCAGGACTTAAAATCGTCACGCTGCCGGGCCCTGCGGGAAAGGGGCTCTCTTCCCCTTCGCCATCTCCTTCGAGCCCCACCAACATCAACGCATGCATCCCTTGAATCGAAAGAGCCTCCTCAAACGGGAGATCCCCGGCAAAAACGGACGAGTAATAGGGAGCCTCACCGGTTTCGGGAACAATGAGCTGATCGGAACCGAGAATGAACTTTTGCCTGTCAAAAAGGCTTTGGATCAAATCGGCAAAGCGATTTTGACACTCAAAACGTTTGAGCCGCTCGCTTTCTCGCCAAAGATCTTTTGTATAGGGAAACACCTCGGCAGGGGGAAGAGTCCGGGCAATCGCTTGTCGCGCCCCCGTTCGCATGGCAAGGGCTTTGCCCACTTCTCGATTGATCTCTTCCAACTGCACTTGAGGGACAACATCGTCGAATTGAATGAAGTGATGCATCCGGAAATAACGTAGCTGCTCAGAGTCGACAATGATTTTCATAGCATTGATTGTAAACGTGAAGGACATATTCACCAAGACAAAAATCCGCGCGCGTCCTCGCATGAGTTCACTTTTCAAAAAGACTTTTGACATGGAGAATCTTTGAGGGGATACTTTTTTTTAGACTCTCGGACAAAAAATCAAGGGTTGAATCGGAATTTTGACTTCCTCTAAAATCGGGCCCATGAATCGCATTGAACAGACATACGCCAAGGTGCATGAAATCCAAAACAGGATTGGCTATCGTTTTCGCGATCCCTCCCTCCTCATCTTAGCCCTGGTCCACCGCTCGTTTGTCAATGAGAACAGAGACCATATCGACCAGCACAACGAAAGGCTTGAGTTTCTCGGCGATTCTGTTCTGGGGGTGATCATCTCTGAGTACCTCTACCGCTATCTCCCCGAAACACCGGAAGGGGAGCTCTCTTATCTGCGCTCTCGGCTTGTCGAAGCGAGTTCTTGCGCCGGCTACGTGCAAAAGCTCTTAATCGAGGATTACATCCTCTTGGGAAAGGGCGAACAGCTCAACGACGGAAGGGGGCGCAGCTCCATCCTCGCCGATCTCTTTGAAGCGCTCGTCGGCGCTATTTTTCTTGATGGAGGCACCGAAGCGGCCCGCCGCTTTATTTTTCAAAACTTTTCTTCCGAGATCAATGCGATCATGCAGCGCCCCGACCACAACTGGAAGGCCCTTCTCCAAGACTATTCTCAGAAAAATTACCAAGAACCGCCAAAATATGTGGTGCTTGAAGAGTCGGGACCCGACCACAGCAAAGTGTTTGTGATCTCAGTGCAAATCCAAGGGAAAGAGTTTGGCAGAGGGTCGGGCTCGTCGAAAAAAGAGGCGCAGCAATCGGCTGCGGAAGCGGCGATTCTTAAACTGGGGTTAGCATAAATGGCCAAAGCGAAAAACGTCTGGTACTGTTCCAACTGCGGACACAAGCAGTATAAATGGGCGGGGCAATGCCCGAAGTGCCTCGAGTGGAACACAATGCATGAAGAAATCGAGCTTCCCGAGAGCACAAAACGATTCGAAGCGCAAAAACTCAAGACCAACAAACCGATCCGCATTCACGAAGTGAAGCAGGACCGCACTCCCCGCATGACAACAGGCATCCAAGAATTCGATCGCCTGATTGGAAAAGGCGTTGTCCCAGGGTCTTTGACTCTTGTCGGAGGACATCCGGGAATCGGTAAATCGACGCTTCTCTTGCAGCTCTCCAATGCTTTAGCCGCCCAGGGGCTCACTATTCTTTACGTCTGCGGCGAAGAGTCTGTCGAGCAGACGTCGCTCAGAGCAAAACGTCTCAACATCTCAACAGAGAATTTGTGGCTGCTCAGCGAAACGCAGTTCACCCATATCAAAACCCAAATTGAAGAGATACAGCCCGATGTCGTGATTGTGGATTCGATCCAGATCGTCTACAAAGGAGAGCTCAATTCTGCGCCCGGCTCGGTCTCCCAGGTGAGAGAAACCACGACAGAATTTATGCACATCGCCAAAGGGATGAACATCGCAACATTTTTAGTGGGGCATGTGACCAAAAGCGGAGAGATTGCCGGACCGAAAGTTCTCGAACATCTTGTCGACACCGTCCTTTATTTTGAAGGGGATAAAGCGCACAACTACCGCATGGTCCGCGTGGTTAAAAATCGTTTCGGCCCAACTGATGAAATCGCCGTGTTCAACATGACCGAAGCGGGCCTTGTCGAAGTGCCCAACCCTTCCCAAATTTTCCTGGAGGAAAGACGAAAAGGGGTGATGGGATCGGTGATCATCCCGACAGTCGAAGGATCCCGCCCTATTCTCGTCGAAGTGCAGGCGCTTGTAACGCCGACAGCCTTCAGCACCCCTTCAAGAAGAAGCACCGGGATCGACACCAACCGCATGGGGCTTTTACTCGCTGTTTTAGAAAAAAGGCTGCGTTATCCCATGCACCAAACCGATGTCTTCGTCGCTGTCGCAGGAGGCATGAAAATCTCCGAGCCGGCAATTGATCTTGGCATTCTTGTCGCCGTTGCCTCGTCCCTCAGAAACCATCTGCTCCACCCCGAAACAACGGTTATGGGTGAGGTCGGATTAAGCGGTGAAGTCAGAAGTGTCCCAAGAGCCGAAAACCGCATCAAAGAAGCCATTCAAATGGGATTCCAAAAGTGCTATATTCCGAAGCACAACCTCAAAGGAATCCCCAAAGCCTTAAGGGACAAAATCGATATTGTCCCTGTCGAAATGGTCGAAGAGGCGATTGACCTCCTACTCCCCGAAGGGGTGAAAACCTAGCTCAGGATAATCGATCATCGCTTCAGCGGCGGCTTTCAGGGTGGCAATGCCGTTTTGAAACCCGACTCTCGTGAGCAAATCATTTAAGTGCGTGATTTCAGCAACGAGGTGATCTTCTCTTGTCTCCAGCCTCGCAAGCCTTTTCAATAATTCTTGTGTTTCCATATTCTCCCCTACTCTTAGGACTCGAAAGATATGAGTGTATCGACCGCGTGTTAAGAATGATTAAAAACCGCCCCTTCAAATTCTAGCAGTTCTTTTTTGAGGCGCACCCCTTGCGAAAAGCCTCGCAGGGAACGATCCGCAGCCAAAACGCGATGACAGGGAATCAGAAGAGGAAAAGGATTGGACCCGCAGGCGGCTCCAACGGCCCTTGCTCCCCCGTCGCATCCCACTTTTTGCGCCCCTTCTCCATAGGAAGATGTCTGCCCAAAAGGAATCGTTTGAATCCATTTGAGGACCTCTTTTTGAAAGGGAGACGCCTGTGAAAGATCCAAAATCAAGGGGCTGACCGCCGCCTCTTTTCTAGCATAGGCAGCACACCAAGTCACGAGCCCCTCGCTCTGCTTGTTAATTTTCAATGTGAAGACATCCGCCGGCTCTAAAACAGTGTTTTGAAGCTCCCCGTTTTTTACCATCGCTCTCAAGCAAATTTTAGGCCCCCCGCAAAACGAAAATTCCATCGACATATTCCTCAGCTCCTTTTATGATAGTCCCTTATGTTTGCCCTCGATTATGTTTGGAAAAATGGCGCTCCCGTACTCATCAATCACCGTAAGGGGCCTCTTGCGGAGGGCATATCATTTAAGCTTGTCTCCGATTCCTATCAAAAACATCTCACCCTTGAAATGTATCGGGACGGGGCCTACGATCATACCATATACGACTCTTTGATACTAGATTTTCGAAAGCTAAAGCCCGTCGATCAGACAGGATGGAGACAAGAGATCGCCGTCCGCAATCAAGACGAGCACAAAGTGCTCATTCGCGACTTGGATGACCGCGTGATCCACATTGAGTGTCACACCTTTGAAAACAGCATTTGCAGACAATGCCTGATATACAGCTGCCACGGTTGGCTGGCTGCTTACCACAAGCTTTTTTACGTCGCCTTTGGCGATCCCTTTAACGGCGTCATCCTCTACGACACCCATCACAAGCCGGTGGTGATCAAAAAATACGATGTCGACGGATCAAATGACTTCACCACACTAAAATCAGAAACCTGGGACATGAAACATGCCGCAATTGACCATCAATGAAAAAGACCCCGTCACTTTTGAAGAAGGGGCAGAACTGACCAAAATTGCTGAAAGACATCCTGAACTCCCCCTAAAATTTGGGTGCCGACGGGGGCGATGCGGAGTGTGTGCGATTCGTATCGTCGAAGGAGGCGACGCTTTGACCAAACAGTCAGAAGAGGAGCGCGATACCTTAAGGCGCAAAGGGCTGCCGACAGAGAATTACCGGCTGGGATGCCAATGCGCCCTAAATGGCTCAGCCGCTATTGCGACCGCTCCTGATGCGTCATGAACTGCTCTTTTTTTCCTTTGGGCATTAAGCCGTCGCGATAGTACCACTCGGTTTTAACAATCTCGTCGATGTAGCGCCTGTGGGGGCCGTGCTTTTTTCCCTCGAACCAGGTGACCTCTTCGACGAGATCGCAGCCGTTGCGGTACACCTTCTCGACACCCTCTCGGTGTCCGTCGACATAGGGAATCTCTTTCCAGACGAGTCCATTTTTGTACTCAACAGTTAGACCGTGCTGCTTGCCTGCAATCCAACTTTCCGTCGTATTGGGTTCGCCTGAGGGATGAAAGGTTTGCCGCACCCCTTCTACTTTTCCATTGACATACGGCGTTTCGCTTTCGAGCACTTGGTTGGGGTGGTAGGTGAGCACGAGTGCCGGGACGCCTGCGCTTATCTGCTCGTTTCTTAAATGAGTGCCATAAAAATCGCGCACGATTCTCATCCCTTCACCGTCGTCAACACGTGACTCTAACTGATGCTGGGCCGTGTAGTACTGACCGGTGATGAGTCGATCGCCCCGATACGTTTCGACAGATTGTGGTGACGAGCTTTCGTACCAAGTCGTTTTTTCGTATTGATTGTTTGCACAAAATCGAATTTCTTCCCTCGGCCAGCCATTTTCGTTATTGAAGGTCTGTTTGACCAGCTTGCCATTGTCGTAGTGGTCGATCCGCTCAATCGTGTCGCTATGGGGAAACGAATAAGTCGACTCTCCATGCAAAGAACCGCGTACGTAGAGGTTGGTGACGTTGACGCCGTTAGCGAGTGTTGTGATCACCGTACCGTCTTTGCCGCGCGACTCCCAATCTTCTGAAGGGACCTCGAGTCCATATTTGTGGACATACTTTTGCTTCACTACGTCCCCTTGAGAAGGAGAACCGCAAGAGGTGAGCGAAGCGACGGCCGCTGCTGCGAGTGCTAGTGTCTGCTTTTTCATAATTTTCCCCTTAAGTGTTAGATAACTGCTTTGCCTAATAATTTTAACGTTTCTCCCGTGAGACGAGAGTGTTCTGCGTCAACTTCATCGCCAGACACCGTTTTCTCTTGATCGACGTATTCAATGCGGAACGTCACATTTTTTCTCTGTGACCCGATACGGTCGCTTCGAAAAATTTTGATCATATTGATTTCATGAAACAGTTTTGATTTGAGACTTCGAAAAGCAGCGAGGACGCTTTCAACAGGCTCGTCTTCAACCATTGTGATGGTCCAATCGCGATAAGACCCGGGATACTGCGGGATCTTTGCCATTTTTTTCCGTCCCTGCCGCACCTGCATGATGTCGTGGAGGTTAAATTCGGCGTAGTAAACTCTTTGTGAAATCCCAAGTGCTCTCACAATATTGGGGTGAACCTCACCGAGCGAGCCGATCACCACACGGCCGCAGCCAAATGAGGCTTGCCTTCCCGGATGGAAAAGAGGCAGAGCGCATTTTTGAAAGGAAAAGCCCGTGACATTCATCGATGCGAGCAGATTTTCTGCACTCCCTTTTAAATCGTAAAAATCCACCTCCCGCGCCGCCTCATCGGGATGATGGGGGCGAATGTCGCCTGTCAAAACAACGCCGGCAACGGACTGCTCTTTAAATTGATCTCCTTGCTTCAAGTGAATGCGGCCTACTTCAAAAAGACTGAGATTGGACATCTGCCGGTCCATATTGTATTTGACCACCTGCAGCATTCCGGGCATAAGAGAGGGTCTTAAAATCGACTGGTCCACTGAAGTCGGATTGATCACCTTAATGATGGCCTCTTCCGGTATCGTCTCATTTTCAACGAGCGCGACTTGTGCAGGGCTGACAAGATCGCATGTGATGATCTCTTGCAACCCTTCAGCAACCAGTCTTTCGCGCACCTTTCTCTCGGTTAGAAACATTGGGGCGTGCGGCGTTTCAGACATACGGTAGGAAGCCAATTCCTTCGGAATATTATCATATCCGTAGATGCGGGCCACCTCTTCAATGAGGTCAATTTCAGCCGACACGTCGGCGCGGTAGGTCGGGACCTCGACAAGCAGTGTGTCGGGGTCGCTCCAGCTTGACGAAAAGCCGAGTTTATTAAAGACCGCTTCCACCTCGCCGGGACTTAGCTTGAGGCCCAACAGTTCATTTGTTTTCGTGACGCGGCAGGGCAAGCTTAGAGGAGAAAATTCCCTTTCTTTTATGTCGATTGTCCCCCCTGCAACTTTGCCTTCGGCAATTTGTTGGATAAGGGAAGCGGCGCGATCAAGAGCGGGAAGGACTTGATTGGGGTCGCAGCCCCGTTCAAACCGCCTTGAGGCATCTGACGATAGACCGTAGTGCTTGCTCGCTTTTCTCACGCTGACGGGATTAAAATAAGCCGATTCTAAGAGGATGCGGCTCGTCTGACCGGAAACTTCCGTCTCTTCTCCCCCCATGACGCCGCCGAGAGCGATGGGCCCTTTCGCGTCGCAGATCAAAATAAAGCCTTGGCCGCACGTTCGTTTTTTCCCGTCGAGGGTTTTGATCACTTCCCCTTCCGTGGAAAGGCGGACGCGCACTTCCGATCCTGTCACTTTGTCGAGATCGAACGCATGAAGAGGCTGGCCGGTTTCCATCAAAACAAAATTGGTGACATCGACGACATTATTGACAGGACGTATGCCAGCGTGCATCAATTTTTCCTGCAGCCACATTGGCGACGGGGCGATCGACACCTCTTCAATGACGCGGCAGGCGTAGCGGGGGCAGGCGTCGAAGTCTTCGACCTTTACAGTCGCCAAATCGACAGTTTTGGTCTCTTTTTCTTCAGCCACGGTTGCATCGGGCAGCTGATAAGGAATCTGTAACACAGCAGACAGCTCCCGTGCCACTCCGGCAAGATTGGCGCAGTGACCCAAGTTGGGGGTAATGGCAATATCGAGAACGCTGTCGGCGTAAAATTGGGAGAGGTCGCTGCCGATGGCAATATCGTTCGGAAGCTCTAAAATCCGGCTGTGATCCTCGGATATTTTGAGTTCGCTCCCCGAACACAGCATCCCGAAGGACTCGATGCCCCGAATTTTTGCTTTTTTAACCTCAAACCTTTCACCTTCGCCCCCTTCGATCGACCCGCCCACCTTGCAAAAAGCCGTCACGAGCCCTTCCCGGCAGTTTGGAGCACCGCAGACGACTTGATAGACATCGTCTCCATCGGTCACAGAAGCGACGCTCAAGGCATCTGCATCGGGATGCTTCTCGCAGGCGACCACCTTGCCGACAACAACGCCGGTGAAGGAGGGGGTGTAGGTTTCTACTGCCTCGACCTCAAGCCCTTGCATGGTCAAAATATCGGCAATTTCATGAGGGGATTGATCGAATTGAATGTAATCTTTAAGCCAAGAAAATGGTACTTTCATAAAAATCAATGGGAATCGGTTTTATCATGTCCAGAGTAGCAAAAGAAGTCCCTTATCTCAATCCTTTTTTCACCCCTGTAAGACAAGCGCATGGGCGTAGCAGAGATGGATCGCCATTTGCACCGCGCAACTTTCGCTCGAAATGAAGGCGGATTTGATCAAAAACTTTGTTAACTGAGTACCAGGCTCTTGTCTTAACGGAAAGGAACCGGCAAAAGTAATTGACGTCTTCCACGACAAGCCTAACAAAAATGATCATCAGCATATTGAAAAATATCCCAGTCTATTTTCCATCCAATTTCTGAAAACAGGGCAATTAATGACGAATAATCTTCTACCCAATAATCATATCCTTCAGTGTTTTTTGACCGTGGATACTCACTTGTTAATACAATGCTATATCCCGAGCCATCAAACTTAATAAAGATGAACCAACCGACGTATCTTCCCTTAAGGATTTTCCCAAATTTGTTTAGTTTAATATTGTCACTCATAAAATAAAATATGATTATTGACTAATCGATCGTTCAATCCAGGCTTAAACTTTTCAAGGTGAAAGTGTTTTTCGAATGGATTATGTTTTCCCATAATTGAATTAATGTCCAACCTAGTTTGTTTTAGGTTACAACCACTACAAAACTCACCAGATCCTTTTTTTCCTAATTCTGTATATCCTTCACCTAAAAATTTTAAACACGTTTCGAGCACCTCCTCACTAGTACTTAGTTGTTATGTCACCTCTATACAAATAAGTCTCTCTAATGACAGCACTTGGCACATCCAAATTTACAGATCCTCCTTTAAAATGAAAAGGAACTTGGTTTGCAATGTGACTTCCGGCATCGGGGATCGAGAATTCATTGGCAATTTTTGTTGTCCTAACCGCCTTGCTCGTCACCCTGTTACTAGCAAACTGCAGTGTCT
>CAZVSU010000084.1:0-8931 GCA_964629645.1 uncultured bacterium
TTGCCGTTCTAACGGGGGCGACAGGGGGAGCCGGGACTTTTCTCGGCCTTGCCCTCGGCGCTTCTGCGGCGACTGACGCCTATCTTTATTTCACTGAACATCCCGCTGAATCTATGAGAGAACTCATTGTTGGAGCGAGAGAGGGCGTGGAAATGATTCAAGAGCTCAACCAAACGAATATAATGGCCTCGGATCGCATTAAGGAAAATCTCAACGATGTCCGCGATCGCCTTGAGGGCTTGGAAGCCATGATGAATGAGATCGACTCCCTAGCAGATGGGGCCTCTGAAGAGCTGCAAGAAGCAAAAGAGCATCTTCACGCTCAATATAACTGCCTACGCGAGCAGCACCGACATGCTATGGTCGTACTCGAGCAGGCCAAATACTCTCTTATGACCGGAATGTCGTATCAGGCATTTGCTGAGGGTCAAATAGCTGTTTTGAACCGGGTCGTCGAAGAGGTTCAAAGCGGCGATCGCGCTGCTGATGAGTCGACATTCAGCGATATCGTCGACTTGACAAACGCGATTACCGAGACATTTGAGCGTTCCGATGCGTCGCTTGGCGGTGCGTTGACCTCCCTTACCCAAGGCTTATCCGAAGTGGGCGCTCTTGGGGAGATGCAAATGGTTTTAGCAAGGGACATCGGCACTTTTATCGCCCATGCTCAAAGGGATTTAAACGAAATTAAAGGGATCGCGAAAGGACATCAAGAGATCGAGCGTTTGCAAGAGATCAATGACTCGCTTCTTGCTGAAAATACTGCGCTTAGGCAAAGGCTCGAAGCGCAGGCCGAAATTGAACACGATGTGATCAAAGAATTGCGGGAAGCCGAAAACCAAAGGTCATATGGAGTCGGCGCCCTTGCCTTTGGCGGCGCTGTTGGAGTGGCGGCTTCATTCATGACAGGAGGACTCGGCAGCGTGGCCGCTGCTGCGGTAGGAGTTGAGGCGTACGAACAAGCGCACAGGCGCGGGATCGGTCTGCAGACAATAACGGCCCTTTTTTGGGATATTGTGCCAACGGAAGAGCCCGGCGAGTACCACACCGAGCATTTAACCTTTAGATTCAACCCGCGATCCGCCAATACCATCAGTTACGTCATGGGGCGCCCCTCCGTTGAGGAGGGAGAATTGCAAATTAGGCTCGGGGGTGAAAAAATTATGACCTGCAAAATCGACTTTTCTCGAAAATCGCCTTTGAGTAGGAGAGATATGAAAGATCTCGATAGGCTCCTCCGCTCGTTTCTTGTCGTGCATCCTGAATATGTCTATGAAGTGTTGAAATTGTTAATGGAACTTGAACAAATTGAAATCGAAAGGGGAATTAAAGGAGAAAAAATCAAAGGATTGATTCAGAAAAACTATTTTATCCTGCTCACTCAGCTTTGCATAAAAATTATGAAGAACAATCCGGAGGTGATTGAAAGTGCCGTTGCGATCGATCAGATAAAAAGGAGCGAGACGCACCTTGTGAAAAGATCCCGGTCAAAAATTGATGTCCGTTTTGACGAAAAATCGAAAGGATGGAAGCGGTACGTCAAACAGTCCCCTTCCCACTCCTTAGGGGTGATCGATATCACTTTGCGCAACACGCAAATTTCGTTCCGGTTCAATCTGCTCAACGCTCCAAACAAGATATCTCAAGAAGATCAGGAGCGTATGGTTGAGATGTTCCGCGTCATGCTGGAACGAGACCCGAATCTTGCTCCTGACATTATGGATACGATCTTGGAGCTTAAGGAGCTCGAAATTGACCGCGGCGACGGCTACGGCATAGACAAAGGAGGAGTGATCAATATGGACCTTTTCGAGACGCTCATCGATGAAGTCTGTTTCAATTTGTATCCTTAAAGTCAGACGATCATCTGTCCGCCGTGCGCTTATAATGCCGAATTTGATCAAAAACTTTTTATAAGGTGTACTAGTACTTAGTATACATAAGAAGTCCTATCAGATCCCGGATAGACCGACGATCCCGGGGGTTAAGAGGCGGATTGTCTCGATTTATTTGTGAAAAAATATTTCATGATGTGAACCGAGTCTGCGCCACCATTTTTTCAGTCGCGATTTCCACGGGTGATTGATTTCGGCAAGCTTATCCTTGCAAAGCATTGCGAGGCGTTGTTTGTCATGTGCGAGGGCGTCGATTTCCACCCAGCTGTTCCAAGCATGGGCGACGCGCCATTCGGGATTGCTGAATTCGCAGTTTGGCAGACGGTAATGATAGGTAGGGCGGGGAGAGAGGCGGGAGCGAGAATAGTCTGAAAAATCGTTGATCTTTTCAGGAAAGAGATAGCCGATTAAAGGGAGCAGATCAAGCGCGCGGTTTCGGGTGTTGTTCTCTCGTAAATAATGGCGGATAAAATCCGACCAACTCGGGTTGTATTCGGAAGAGAGGACAATGCGCGCATAAGAATCGGGATAAGGGAGGATCAATGTTGAGATTCTTCGGGAAGGGTCGACATGGAGTTGACTCAGCAGCTTGTCATAGAAAACGATGAAGGCGCGGACAGTATCTCTGACGTCTTCGACCTCGGTTGAGCCGGCTTCACAGTTGATGTGTGTTCCAAAGGCGTAGGCGATGCTTTCTGATGATCCTTTTGCCTGTTGCCTCAGCATGAAGTTTCGTAAATGTTCAAGTGCGGGGAGCTGATCCCACTCCAACGGTTCGGTGATGATTTCCCAAGGGAGGAAGAAGGTGGAAACCTGTCCTGTTTTTTTTAAGATGCGGCGAATATATCGGGCGAGGGGCATGGGAAGGTCGTCAAACTTTTGGTCTGTGATTTTTTGAGCGAGCTCACAGTCCGATTCCACTTGAATCTTGCCAATTGGGGTGCCCTCGATCACGTATTTTAACGCTTTATCTCGAATCATGCGCGCATTGTATTCATTTGCGAGGAGCTCTGCGCAATTTTCTATTGAAATGCCGGTGAATTCAAATTCAAAACCAGCTCGTCGGCTTGTGTCGTGTAATGCTAAAAACTGGTTCGTCATATTTTTAATCCTTTTTTTATTATAGTGGATTTTTTGTTAGATATCAAAATGAGGGGGTGCGGACGTATGAAAAAGCGGCCGAAAATACTCATCACAGGATCTGAAAATGGCGGAAGACTGTCAAAATGGTGTTTGACGCTCCTCATCCGGACACTAGGGGGGAGTCCTAAGCTCATCCATCCCCGCTCTTTTTCTCTTTCGGAAAGGTTTGACGGCCTTGTTGTTTCCGGAGGAAAAGACATTCATCCCCATCGCTATGGCCATAGTGTGCAGATCAAGACGCTCTACGATGAAGAGAGAGACGAGTTTGAATGGCAGGTCATTGAGCGGGCCGTCAAAGAGGGGAAGCCGATTCTTGGGATTTGTCGAGGCATGCAACTGCTGAACGTTTTTTTCGGGGGGACACTCTATCAGGAGGTGGGTGATGTCTTTGACGATTTTTTGCCGAATCGAAGCACAATCGGGAAGGTTTTTGCCAGACATACTGTGTTTATTGGGAAAAGGAGCCGCCTCTTCGACATTTACAGGGCCCCAAGCAAGCGTGTGAACAGCCTCCATCACCAAGCGGTCAATCAACTAGGCAGTGGGCTCAAAGTGACCGCTTACTTAAAAAACGGCATGACCCAAGCGGTTGAGCGAAAGGGAGTGTCTTGGATTGTTGGGGTGCAGTGGCATCCCGAACTAATGGTTCTCAATGCCTCTCAAAGGGCTCTTTTCTCGGCATTTATCGAGGAGTGTCAGTTGTCAAAGGGGGTAAATCGCCGGTGATCTTGTCGCATCTTCTGCATGGCCAACGCCCCTCATCGCTACCATGAGGTGAACATTGATTCCCTTCGTTTCGATTGATGTGAAATCAAGGCTCGCTTTCCATTGACATCTCTCTTACAATGCAGCATAAAAGGAACATATCGTCTCTAAACAAGGGACTAAGGAGAAACTGATGACAGATGTGACATTTAAGGGTGAGCCGCTCGCACTCAAGGGATCATTGCCTGTAACCGGGTCAAAGGCGCCTGCTTTTGAACTTGTTGACCGCGATCTTCAAAGAGTGACGCTCGAATCGCTTGGCGATCGGCAGAAGCTTTTAAATATCTTCGTGAGCTTGGATACGCCAGTGTGCTCGGCCTCTGTGCATACGTTCAACGAAAAGGTCAGTGAGTCCCGGGATTTGGTCGTCCTCAACATCAGCATGGATCTCCCCTTTGCTGCGTCTCGCTTTTGCCGCAGTGAAAATCTTGACAATGTGATCACACTATCTGCCTACGATAGCACATTTCCAGAGGATTACGGCGTGAAAATTAGCAGCGGCCCCTTGAAAGGACTTTGTGCAAGAGCTGTTATCATGCTAGACCGCGACAACCATGTGTTGTATCGAGAGCTGGTGCCGGAGATCACATTAGAGCCCGACTACACGGCGGCTCTTAAGAGTTTTTAATCAGTCCCCACTTTCCATAAGCTCGTTCACTTTTGTTGTGGGACAAGGTCAAATCTCTGACGGGATAGCCTTCCCTTATTCCGCCTTTCGACAATAAAATTTGCCAAAGCTGAAGAGATCGGGAACGAAAGCCTCCGGCGCAGTAAAGAAGGTAAAAATTCCACATTCTTTTGAAGCGTTCGTCGTAAGAGTCTTTGATTTCATCGAAGTGAGCGTTGAAATTCCGATGCCATGCCAGCAATGTTTTTTCATAGTCGAGGCTGAAGTTATGCCAGTCTTCCATCACAAAAAGGTGTTCAATGGACTTGCCGATTTGTTTGATCGAGGGGAGCATGCTATTTGGGAAAATGTATTTGAGGATCCAAGGGCTGCCGGTGGTGACCGACTGGTTGTTCCCAATAGTGTGAAGGAGAAAAAGCCCTTCCTCATTTAAATTGCGGGAAACAGTCTTCATGTACGTGCGATAATTTTTGACCCCTACGTGTTCAAACATGCCGATGGAAACAATGCGGTCAAACGATTCATTGAGATCGCGGTAGTCCTGCAGACGAATGTCAACGGGCAGCCCTTGGCATCGCTTCATGGCAAGCGCCTGCTGCTCTTTTGAAATGGTGACGCCGACAACTTCGGCCCCGTGATGCTTGGCAGCATGCATGGCCATTCCTCCAAAACCGCACCCTATGTCGAGAAGGCGCATCCCGGGCTCAATCTGCAGTTTTTGACAGATCATTTCGAGCTTATGTTCTTGGGCTTCATCAAGAGTGTTGGCGTACTTCCAGTAGCCGCAGCTATAATTCATGTTTTTGTCGAGCATTCTCGTGTAGAGATCATTGCCGACGTCGTAGTGCTGTATGGCGACTTTCTTAGATTTTCTGATCGTCTGGGGGTTAAAGAGAAAGTGAGCGGCGAGTTTGAAAAGGTAGGCTTTATCGTACCCCACCTTCTTTTGGATGTTGGAGCGCGCAATTCTCTCGGTCAGGAGATCAATCCTCTCACACTCCCACCAGCCGTCCACATAAGTTTCGCCAAAGGCTAAGTCGCCCTCTCTTAGCAAACGGGAAAAAAGACGCTCATCTTTGACCTGCACATCCCACGGATCCGGCCCATTCAGCTCGACTTCCGCTAAATCTAAGAGTTGAGAGACAAGCTCTTTTGCTCCACTTCCCTTAATCATGACTATGCTCCCGCTGTTTTACGACTGCATACCAAAATAAAGAAAGAAACACAATCAGAGGTTAAAGAAAACTTTAAATCGGCGGATCCCGTTGGGACAAAGCGGGTGGGATTGATCTTTATGATTGAGAGAGGCGGCGTCAAATCGGACAAGAGTCGTGAAAAGTTAAGGGCCGCCTTGACTTTAGCCTCATTCCTTTTGAAATTGTCTTCCCAAATAAATTCCCGCCCAACCCCAAATCGCGGCGATGAGGGCACCGACAGCAGCTGTCGCGCTCAATCCAAAGCCGAGCCCCTCGGTCATCCCGGCAAATCCCCAACCGGTCACCATGTCTCCTCCGCGATACACGACAATATCAATGACAGGCTTTGATTTGAACCGATCTTCCCTTGACAGTTTCGTAAAGAGCATTTCTCTTGCGGGACGAGTGATGGCGTAGTTGCCGGCGCGCCGCGCCACTTGTAAGGCTAAGACGACGCTTAAGTAAGGGACAACAGCGAGTACTGAGAGTCCCGCCACCATAAAAAAGGGAAGGCAGGAAAGTGTGGCCGCCAAGCCAAAACGCTTCACGATGCGTCCTGTCACGAAAAATGCGATGGTGAACGACAAAATATTCACCACCCAATCAACAGCTCCTAAAATGACGGTGCGGTTGTTGAGATCGTAAGGCTCGAGGAGATTTTTCTGTTGAAAATAGACAATGGAGCTGATCGCGGTATAGAGGACGATGAAAAGTCCGATCGCAAGCAGATAGGGATTCGAAAAAAAATTCAAAAATCCTGCAAATGGATTTCCGCCAATCGTCTCTTCATCGCGTTCCGGATGAAGCCCTAAATTTCCGAGCTGCGTCACTTTAAGCCTTGAAAGGATCAAAATGATAGGAACAGAGGGGAGCATGAGGAGCGCGGCCACAAGCAGCAAGGCATCGGCTCCGATCCAGTCGGCAAAGAGTGTTGGGACAGCCGGTCCTGTCAGGGCTCCCGCGCTGGCCCCGGCGCCGATGACGGGAAACAGACGGCCCGACTGTTCCTTGGAGAATATATCTGCCATGTAGCTCCAAAAGACAGAGATGTTGAAGAGACTAAAGACGCTCATCCAAAGATAAAAGGCTTTGTCTAAAATAACAGAGTCTATCGGCCACTCATTCAAGCCAAAATAAAAAAAGGCAAAACTTGCCGCAAAAAACCCGTACACGCTGGGGACGAGGGCGTGGAATGGGAGCTTGCTGACGATAAAGCCATAGATCGTCACGACGAGGGCGCTGATAAAGAAATTGAGCGTCCAAAGGGCGCTTAATTCAGCATCGCTCCAATCGCTTGCAAGGGCATCTCGAAAGGGACGGAGTGAGTAATAGGCGCACATTAAGATAAAGACGAGAAAAAAAGAGAGGGCGCACGGCGTCAATTCCGAAGGTTCAACCTTCGAAAGCGTCCTTGTTAAGCGGGCAAAAAAGTGTGGTCTCTTACTCGGCATGATCGATCCCGATTGGAGCTTCCGAAGGAATCAAAGGGTTTTTACCAAGGAAGAGTGTTGCCGCTCAGGTCCAAGAAATCGCCGCTTTTTCCAATGCCTGCCTCGTCAATGACTTTTATCATGCGGATCACAGACTGCTCGGGAGAATAATTGCCGCCGGGACCGCCCATATCGGTTCGCACCCAACCCGGATGGAGGGCCAAAACGATAATTTGATCGCCTCTGACTTCACTGGCAGTCGTCTTTGTCAGCTGATTCAAGGCCGCCTTGCTGGCGCGGTAGGAGTACATGCCGCCGGAATTGTTTTCGATGCTTCCAAGCTGGGATGTGATGTTGATGATCTTTTTTTCCTTGCCTTTCTTAATATTGGGAAGAAGGGCCTGGGTCAGCCGCATCGGACCGACAGAGTTGACATCGAAAGTTTTGAGCATTTTATCAAAGTCCAGTGTCTTTAAATTGTCTCCTCGATCGAGAAAGACTCCGGCATTATTGATCAAAATATCGATCGGCTGCCCGTTTAATTTTTTAGCAAGGGCCTGAACGCTTTGATCGTCGGTGACATCTAGCTGTTCGACCTGCACATTCAAAGCGTTGAGCTCTTCAGCGTCGCCGGGCTCTCGGGCTGTCCCGATCACTGTGTACCCCTTTTCCTTATACTTTCGGGCAAATTCCAGTCCAAGACCGCGGTTGGCGCCTGTAATGAGAACTGTCGCCCCTTGCACTGTCGAGAGAGCAAAAAGGGGCACTAAAATCCATTTGATCATAAGATAAGGACCTCCGTTTAAAAATCTATGTATAAAAGAAATGGAGAAGGATGGCCAGGAAATCTTGGCGAATTTTCGACTGCCTTGACCTTAAGCCTTTGGTCGTCGTATAGTTTAATGATACGACTTTCGATTCATTGAAATATGTCAAAAAAAACATGTGTGAGGAAGCTGCATTTTTGTGCCGGTCATCGTGTGCTCGGACACGAGAACAAGTGCGCCACTCCTCACGGCCATAATTACTTTATTTTTCTCACAGCAGAAGCCGACGAACTCGATCACCTGGGACGTATCATCGATTTTTCGGTTCTCAAAGAAAAAATGGGCGGTTGGATTGAACAGCATTGGGACCATACCTTCCTCATTTACGAAAAAGACGAAGCGCTCATCGCTGCGCTCAACTCTGTTGCGGCCCAAAAGGCCCCCTATATCTGCCCTTTCAATCCAACAGCAGAAAATATGGCCGATTACCTTCTGACAAAAATAGCCCCCCGCCTCTTCCATGAGACGCCCGTTCGCATCACAAAAGTTATTGTTCAAGAAACCGACAATTGCTTCGCTGAGGCCAGCTTGAATTAATGGAGGGTTAAGTTGTGAGCTATGATAAAACTGCAGCCGTGAGTCCTGCGTCCAAGTTGAGACCCATGCCCTTAAAAAGACATCATCATTGCCCCGGGCACCCCACCGTTGCTGAGACTCTCTCTGTGAGCGATGAAGAAAAAATGGCCGATATTGAGTATCACTTCGGCGAAATTCTCAAGACGCTTGGCTTGGATTTGGCCAATGATTCGCTCGAAAAAACACCGCGCCGCTACGCGCGCATGCTCGTCAAAGAGCTCTTTACCGGCTTAAAAGAAAGTGAGTTTCCCACGATCACGACACAGAAAAACTCTTTCGGTTATCGCGAAATGGTACTCGAAACCAACATTCCCATTCAGAGCGTGTGCGAGCATCATTTTATGCCGATTCTGGGCGTATGCCATATCGCTTATATCCCAAGAGACGCCATTATTGGTCTCTCTAAGTTGAATCGTGTGGCGCACCACTTTGCAAAAAGGCCTCAGGTGCAGGAGCGGATGACGGTGCAGA
>CAZVSU010000085.1:0-8845 GCA_964629645.1 uncultured bacterium
CTAGACATTCTATTTTGAGAGGCTATTTTCGGTCTTGACATTGGGGTCCACCTCATAGATAAGGATGACTTAATTAGGGAATTACGTCGATTTAAAACGGTCTCTCCGAATCTGGAAACATTTGTGATTGTCACTCCGAATCAGATGTTAGAGTGCAGCGCTGACGCTGAGAGTGTGAGCCTGCTTTTTGATCAACGCAGTCAATACTATTTTTAATCGCTTCATTCGCTCGGCATTGCCTAATAGCCGGAAGCGAATAAATAAAAGAAAAATTAAAATTATAGGGTTGTTATGGAACTAAATTCAATACTTAATAAAAGACCATTTGAGGGTTTTTCAGCTGAAGCCAATAAAAAATCTCGTACGAGCTTAAACTTCCTTTGCGAAGAGTCCAAACCCTTTGCGATTCCGTCTTTGCCCAAGCCCTGGGGCCGCGTCGGAATCCTATATGCCGGTGCCGCCACCATTCCCGTTGAAATATGGGTAGAAATTATGGGACATCTCCTACGCGGCTCGGTAGTTGACTTCCAGAATCTCAGTCAATGCGACAAAAGAATTCATGCGATCTCAAAGAGCAGCACTCTCAAGAAAATGTTTGATAGCGCCCTTATCCGCGAAAAACCTATTGTGATTCAGAGGTTTGCATCAAAATTCCTCAAAACTGTCGACAGTGTTGCTGAGGCGTTAAAATATAAAAACAGCGCGATCCCCGAAAATCTGTTTTACCTTAATTTCCCCGAAAACTCACCGAAAAGTGTCCCTGCCACTTTTAAAAAGCGGATTGAAAGGAAAAAAGGAGACGTTAAGATTCTTGAGCTTTCACCCCCCTTTTTGAAAATAGCCCGGCTTAGGCTATTTCAGAATGTCGAGCGTCTTATTCTCGATTTTAAAGGAGAGTCTTTTTCCCACAGAAAACTCCAAGCAAAACAAATGGAAAAATGTGCGCCCCGCTTGAAAGTTTTGCACGTTAAGAATGCCATTATCAAATCAGAGGATATCAGCCATAACAGTTTTCGCCGTCTGATGAGCGCTTCTTATCCTGACGCTTTATTTTCCCAAGCTCTTTCCATTGAGAAACTTGTTTTTGAAGATTGCCTCATAGGTCAAGCGGGGTTAAATGATTTGATAGCGGAGTTACCGCCCGGCGCTATCGAAATGATCTCCCGATTTGAAGACAGAAAAATGATTCGTTTATTTGCTTCTCCTATTTTCCAAAGTTTCGAAGATGAGATCCATCTTGCTGCTCAATACGTTGGTTTTGCTGCAGAGGAAATGCGTGAACTTGACTTTACAGCCATTAAAGCTCGGCACCAATCGGATCGAAGACTTGGCACCTTGCCTATCTTCCATGCACAACGGGAATTTTCCCATGAATATCAAGAGTGGCTCAATGCGCCACTTCTCGACAGAGAATTAAGGGATTTACCGGCGAGTCATCTTCGAGCTGTGGTGCGACACTTTTACACAAACTCATACCCGGAACTCAGAACGGTTCACTTACGCTGGGATCAAATCTTTCCAAGCGGTATTAAGATCCAGAGAGTGATTAACGAATGTGAAAGGTTTAAAGCGGTTGCACCAAAGCTTCGGACTTTTGTGATTCATAAGGGGAGCGAGCCGCTCACATGCAGCGCAAAGACGTCAAGTTTAACTCATCTCTTTTTGCAATTCGAGGCTTCATCCACTTAAATTTTGACAACTCGCGCAAAAGATGATGCTATCGAGAGTCAGTCGCCGCAAAGAAAGCGGCGACTGACTGCCGCTGAGCAAAAAAGGGGATCGTTTAAGCTGTGGTCCAAGCGTTTATTCCCCATTTCAGCGGCTCATAGTCTTCATAATGATAAGAAAATTCAGATCAAGCGGCTCCCACGAAAGAGCGCCCGACAGCTCTCAGGAAAATGGACACTCAAATAAAAAAGTAATTGTAAAAAAATGATAATTGCATTATATTATCAGTTGATAATTTTAAATATGGTAGTTTATATATATGCAAAATAGTTCAATTCACAACAAGAGACTAATTGAGAGTAATTACAAAGAAACCAATAAAAAACTGCGCTCGGCATTTCATGATCAAAGCGAGGAGACAAAACCCTTTGCCATACCACGCCTTCCTTTTACGACTGGTCGGGTGAGTGTGCAATGTGCGAAAACAATCGACCTTCCGGCTGAAGTTTGGGCAGAGATTATGGGGCATCTGCTGAACACGTCGGCGATTGATTTTCTCAATTTGAGTCAATGCTGCAGGGTGATTCGCGCCACGGCTCTCGGACGCTATCCTCAAGCACTTTTTTTTGAGGCGCTCGTAAGAGAAAAACCGATGGTGATACAAGCCTATGCATCGCACTACCTGAAATCAGTGGATGTCATTGCGACGATGTTAAAGCGTCAGTATGTTTCGTTGCCAAAAAACTTGTTTTATCTCAATTTTCCAGGCAAGGCGCCAAGAGGGATCTCGGAAAAGGTTAAAAGAAGAATTGGGGAAAGGAGAGGGGAGGTCAAGATTCTTGAGCTTGTCCTTCCATTTCATAAAAATGCCCGTCTCAAATTTTTTCAAAATGTTGAGCGCTTAATTCTGAATTTTAATGGAGAGCGTTTTTCCCATACTCAGCTTCAATCAAAGCCACTGGGAAGGAGTGCTCCTCAATTAAAAATCCTGCATATAAAAAACGCCATCGTCGGAAATGAGCACCTCTGCCATGTCGGATTTAAACGTCTTCTTGGCTGCCCTATTTCCGAAGCGCCGCCGATTCAAAAAGTGACTCTCGAGACGCTTGTTTTTGAAGATTGCAGAATCGGCCAAGATGGTTTGGCTGCCTTAATGGAAACCTCTCCTCAATCTTCAATTGAAATTTTCTCAAAATTCGAAGATAGAAAAATGATTCGTTTGTTTCCCAGTCGCTCTTTTTACCATAGCGACTTTGAGCAAGAGATCTACCGTGCGGCCTGCTATGGGACGTTCTCAGTCGAAAATATGCGCGAACTCGATTTTACGGCGGTCAAAGAGCTTTATAAATCTGATGAGGCGCTTGGCATTCTTCCTGTCTTCCATGCAAAAAGAGACGTTGACGAGTCTTTGCCGGAGGGCAGCGTTATTCAACGGGAACCGATGAGGCTAGCCTCTGTCAAACGTTATGGCTACGCGCGTTCCTATCCGAAACTTGAAGTCCTTCACTTGCGCAAAGATCAGTTATTGCCACATGGGATTCGCTTGCAAACCTTAATCACTGAATTTCAAAGGTTCAGAGCAGCTGCACCCAACTTGCGTCGGTTCATCGTACATTCAGGCCCAAGGCGGTTGGAGTGCGACGCCTCCGAAGAAGCTCTTGCCACACTATTTGGTCGCCTTACGACTTAACTCGCAACGTTTTTCGGCGTTTGGCGTTGACGCGCTTCTTTTGACCAAGTGATGATGCCCCAGACGCACATGCCGAAGTAGACGGCGAATAAAAATGCTTGGGAATACGCTCTTAAGTAAAGATTAAAAGCAATCCACCCTAAGTTGGCGATCCCCCAAATCCATTGCCCGGCCACATTTTTTTTGATCACAAAAAAATTCCCTGCAAGCGAGAGGGCGACTAAGATCCAAGATAAATCGTCAAAGCTCATTTGATCTCCCGTTTTCAATGACTGTACTCTCCCACCGGCTCTGAAGTCAAGAAAGCATTGACCGTCTCGAAAGAGGAGTGATACACTTTGCCGAAAAGGGAGCTTAGCCTATGACGGGCCGTTTGGAAGTGATCACGGGGTCGATGTTTTCGGGGAAAACCGAGGAGCTGATGAGGCGGCTAAGACGGGCCGAGTACGCGAAGAAAAAAGTTCTGACCATCAAACATAAGATCGATAACCGCAAATCCTATTCATGCATTGTGAGCCACGACGGTGAAAAAAGGGAAGCGCTGCCCATCACAGGCTGCGGCGAGGGTCTGCTGGCTCTTCAAGAGCTTGCCGATGCATCAGTTAATGTGATCGGCATCGATGAAATCCAGTTCTTTCCGGAAGAGGCGATCTCTATTCTTGGAGCTTTTGTGGAACAAGGAAAAACAGTCATTGTGGCGGGTCTTGACACCGATTTTAGGGGAGAGCCCTTCGGGATCGTCCCCACTCTTTTAGCCCTGGCCGATTCCATCCTCAAACTTCACGCTATCTGCGTGGTGTGCGGCGCCGAAGCTTTTCACACACAACGACTTGTTAACGGAAGACCCGCAGAGCCCTGCGAGGAGACTATCTTAGTCGGGGGGCAGGAGTGTTACGAAGCAAGGTGTCGACAATGCTATCTCCATCACAGACAGACTGTTAAAGCTGCCAGCCTCTCGTAGCAGTAATTATGATTGAAAGTTCGTTTCGATTGTCTTAATGTAAAAGGTGACAAAGGAGTTGATTATGCCAGGGGCAAAGCTAGGAGACAAAGTCTTATTTTCCTACACGATAAAAGACGAGAGCGGAGACGTCTTAGAAAAAATCGATAAGGACTCTGCCGAAGAGCTCGTTCTGGGACAGGGAGACACAATCCCCGGGATTGAAGTATCGCTCGTTGGCATGAATGCTGGAGACAGTAAGACCGTCACGTTAGAACCTCCCATGCATTTTGGTTCTTATATCGATGCACTCAAGTTTGACATCCCCAAAGAGACGATCCCCGGCGATCTCAAGATCGAGAAGGGGGGAGTTTTAGAGTATGAAGCTGAAGATGGAACATCGGAGTTTTTTACCATCTTATCCATTGGCGATGAAATGATTTCCGTCGACGGCAATCACCCTTATGCCGGAAAGTCACTCTCTGTCGAGATCAAAGTTCACAAATTAAATGGATAATTCAACCCGAGGCTTTCCCAGTGAAATACTGTTTTTTGGTCATCAGCATGTTTGCTTTGCTCTTGTGGGCGCCCGCAGAAGCTGCACCTCAAGATAAAATCATCGGTCCCTATTCGAAAACGCTCACTCAAGAAGATAAGGCCGAAATTAGCTTTATCATCGACACCCTTTCATCCCACAGCGTTCTCGGTCTTTGGGGGTATGAAAAAAAATTAAAAGAAGCCGGGGCGAAAGTAGAAGATGTCCACCCCCTCAGGCACCTCGGTTATGTTTTTTCAATGCCTGAGCTTGCGTCTAAGACGAAAAAGATCGCCTCATTTCCGTGGAAGCGGTATGTCAAAGGCTTTGAAAAACCCCTCAACCTAGCCGTTAAGCAAGGAAAAATGGGGCCCGACGTGATCGACGATTTCGCCAAAAAAGTGGGCATGAGTCCTGAAACGGTACAAGGCTATGTGGACAAAGGGGATTGGTCAGGGCTGATCAATGCACTTAGAAGCCACGGATCATGAAGAAGACTCTTTTTTCTATTCTTCTGCTTTTTGGTGCGCTCTTCAGCGAAACAGTTGAGCTGAATCCTTTCAAAGAATGTGTTGAATTCAAAGGGTGGGCCCCTCTCAGCAGCTTTCAGTCGCGGCTTGCGTTTTACAACCAATGCTTCAAGTCGGTTTATATCCGCGCCTGTGTCAAGGATCGTTTTGGGGACTTAAAGCTTTATACCAGCTTCCAAAGAGTCAACACATATGGTTGGATTCGACTCTACATTGACACGAGCTCCGAGCCAGAAGAGATCACGTTTTCCTACGATCATTTTATGCCGCCGCCTCCCGAGCCCTGTTCCGAAGATGACGAAGTGGACACATCATCTTTCTAAAAAAAATAATTGATAAATAAACTCAAAATGCCGAAAGTGACGATTTAGGAGATTTCGTCATGAGACTGTTTTTTGTCTGTCTTTTGTTAGTGACTCTATGGGTTGCGCCGGCGTCCGCTACTTACATGGGATGTCAATCTGACTGCGGCAATGAAGAAGGCTGCTGTTGCTATGTACCCTGCACAGAATATAAGGAAGAAAGTTTTACAGCCGACCAGTGCGAGCTTGTTCCCGAGCTTAAGTATTGCCGGAAGAAGCGCTACAAGCTGAAGTATTACAAGCAAAAATTCATCAAATACGTCCCCAAGGTATTCGAGCAAACGGTCGCCCGATACGAGCCAGAGTACTACTACGAGGCCTACTGCGAGTACCACAAACATGCCAAAAAGGTGCGGTGCTGCCAATCGGTTCCCTATACGGTCTACAAAAAGGTGACTCTTCCGCCGGAAGAGTGTGAACCTTCTTGTTGTCAGTGATTTAAAATTTTTTCGAAAAAGCCTTGCAACCAATTTCTCTTTTTCCCATACAGAGGACAGAGGACCAAATATTCATGCACGTGATACGTGTCCTCGTAGAGGAATACACTTCATTATTATAGACCGTTCGGCAGCAAAACGAATTGCTCAGTTCTTATCCGGCGGTTGTTCCTAATTATCATAACGGAGGTAACGTAATGAAACACTGTTGTTCATTATTATGCGCCTTGGCTGTCTTCTTTCTACTACCTGATGTCGCAGTCGCTGCTAAGAATAGCAACGGCAATAACTGCGGATGCCCTCAGGTTAGCAATGAGTGCCCTACACGCTATCAGCCAGCTCCATGCTGTCCGACTATCGTGTATCAGCCTCAGGTAAGATACGAGCCAAGATACTATTGCAAGCCACGATGCATCCAGGTGCCACAGGTGAGCTACAAAAAATGTACCACATACGAGACTAAGGAGTGCCAAAAGCGCTGCTGCCGTATGAAGCCAGAGTACTATGACGAGACTTATTGCGTCAGAGTTCCAAAATGTCATTATGAGCGCTACTGCGTTTATAAGCCCGTTTGGAAGTGTAAGAAGGTGACAACATACGAGACAAAGGAGTGCAAAAAGCGCCGTTGCCGTATGAAGCCTGAATACTATAACGAGACGTATTGCGTTAAAGTTCCAAAGTGCCACTACGAAAAGCAGTGCACTTATAAAACGCAAACAGTCTACGACAAGTGCTGTGAAATGGTACCAAAATGTGAATACAGACAGTGCGTCTACTATAATAATAACGGATGCCCTAACGGAAATGGAAATGGAAACGGAAACAGCAGCAACGGAAATAATTCTGAAGGCCAAAGCGATAATAACGGACAAATGTAAGTGATTCTCTAAAGTCCGGGGAAGGGTTTTGAAGGCCTATAATGCCTTTGAAATCCTTCCTTTCTTAAAAGGTCCAGCTCTATTGAATCGATGAATGGGATTCATAACCTATGATCACCCAACCCTCTTGAAGCTCAACTTTTTCAAGTTGACCAGTCTTGATCGTGACACTTCCAACATGGTCGTCGTTAAAGACAAAAGTTAAATTTTATTCATAGTTTGGTTAATAGCATGAACCTTACCGTTTCGGTTAATTCAATGGTCTCAGATTTCAATACGCATCGAGAATTAGGACCGAAAATCGACCGGAACCTACAATCGTGTTCAGACGGCGATCAATCTCCAAGCAAAAACGAGACATCGTCCCATCGTAAAAACAATTCCGCGGCCTTGTATCAAGGGTTCGATGACAACTCAATCGAGTTACCGCATATCAGTCCAATAATGGATATCCCCTTGGAGATGTTAGCCTTAATTTTTTCTTTCGCGCCAGGTGACGCCGGCAGCCTTCGACTTGTTCACTCTACATTCAATTCCGAGACTAAGAATCCTGGATTTTTAAACGCTTATCATTCCAATTGTTTGGATTTTCTCAAAAGACGCTTTAGGGAAACGGGACTCTCTGAAGAGAGATTCGAGTCCTTCGTCAAGATAGTCCTTCATCGACTGAAGGTGGCTGGTAAAAAAACAACAAACGTAAATAGGCTGCGTGAGCTCATTGAGTTTCAAAAAGAAAGGCTTCCGAGTCAGCTGTTTACCGAAGGCTCAAGTCCGGTCACTCCGGAGGAATTCGTTGAAAGAGAATGGGTGATTAAACAGCACAACATCTCCGTTATTGCTCGAAAGTTATTTATCAAAGTTTCATCTAAAAATATCCCTTATGAAAACCCTGAAAACAAAATCCAATTAGAAAGAAATTATGAATATATCCTCAATCACTCAGAGAAATTCAAATCAATAGTTGTTGTTGATCTCGAGGATTTAGGTATCACCGAGTTTCCAGAAGAAATTGCATCTTATTTCACAAATGCTCGCATATTGAAAATTTCAAATAATCGCCTATCGTTCCTATCCAAAAAAAGTTTGAGCGCGCTCCCCAATCTACACGCGCTTTGGCTCCATAGCAACCACCTGGCCATGCTTGAGAGAGGGGCCTTCTCTGGTCTGACCGGTCTGCTGCGGCTTAGGCTCGATGGCAACCAGCTGACTGCGCCCGTGAATGACACCTTCTTAGGACTTACGCGTCTTCAAAAGCTATGGCTTAATAACAACCACCTGACCGCACTGGTTAAGGACATTTTCTCTGAGCTAACATGTCTGAAACAGCTAAGGCTGAATGACAACCAACTCAATACTCTCGACATTGACACCCTTTCCGTACTGACACGTCTAGAAATGCTTAGGCTTGATGGTAACCCCTTGACCAAAGTCGATCATAGCACCTTCTCTGGATTGACGAATCTGCAAACGCTTTGGCTCGATGACAACCACCAGGCCTGATTAGGAAGGTTCTTTTTCGGGGAAATGGCGCCAGCGCACACCCGTTGCGAGCAGGACCACGAAATAGAGCAGCGCACCGCCGATAACCAGCAGCGCCATTTCCAGTGCACGCTCACCCAGCGAGAAGCCGAGCCAGCTTCTGGCCGGCGAGGCGACAAACCAGAGCATGGCCCCCATGGCCCCGTTTGCCATCAGAAGCTGCCCCGCAAAGCGCCCCCAACCGGGCTGTGGACGGAATACCCCGTCACGATGGAGCCCACGCAGCAGCAGGCTGGCGTTCATCCAGGCCGACAGCGCCGTCGCCA
>CAZVSU010000086.1:0-8602 GCA_964629645.1 uncultured bacterium
ATATCTCTCCTTAATATAGGAAGTTGATAGTCTCATGCAAGTTTCTTCGCATCGCCGCCACTGATCGCTTTCTCTTGATTTTTTCTTTCAGATGTTTGATCTTAGGTGTTCATCATCAACAAAAAGGACGATATATGGACGAAGATAAGTTAAAGTTTCTCGCGCAAAGTTTTCAGCGCACTTTTGCGCTCCCCATCACTAAGTCGACATTTAGGGATATTCAAAATTCGATCATGACGGTGACAGGGGGAGATCCTAAACGGTCTCAGGAACTTCTGGAAAAGATTGTGAAGGGCGAAATCGAAGCCGAAGGCAAACTAAAAGAAATATTTGCCCATTATTCTTACCTGATTTTAGTTGCAAAAGATGTCTATGAAAGGGGCGATTTTGTCGGGATGGTCACATCCGACACTGTGACCCGGGATAACCAGATCTTTTTCTCCAATAGAATCAGACGGATCGACGGCACCGAATTGCATTTTGTCAGTGATGTCGACTCGACGATTCAGCTGATGAATCATCTGCTGAACCGATTGAGCGAGCTCAAAAAACTGCAAAATGCCTCCGAGATTTTCGAACGCGTGGGCGACCGCCTGACCTTTATAGAAGAAGGGATCAAAGCTCTCAAAAACTAAGTTCTTGTACGAGCCGAAAAAAAGGGGCGGCAACAGAAGTTGCCGCCCTTTATATGTCATCACTGCGTTCAGCGTGTTTTGACTTATCTTAAGCCTTATAGACGATCACTCACGTCTTAAGTCTTTTCTTTGACCTTTTCAGGGTCACGGCCATTCGGAAAAAAGCGCCGCTGTCATTTAAGAATCCTCCAATCCCAAAAGACTGCGGGCGAGTGTGCTGAAAAGTGGTCCCGCTCTTTAACAATGTCAACGTTCGTTGTCTGAGTCCCTTTCTTTCTTTAGAGTTCCCCGACTCCTAGAAAGTGATCCCTATTTTAGCGCTTGCAATTACTAATTTGAGGATCCAAAGGCCTCGCAACTTCCGTTTACTTTGTGTCTGAGAGAGAAACAGCCCCTTATTTCTTCGCGGTCCGTTTCCCGTGTTTATTTTCATGCTCGTACCCCTTATGTAATCAAGATGTACGAGTCCATTTTCAATCCAGTTTCATTCAGCGCCCAAAGAGCGTGGTTTCGAGCATGCAGACTAGTGCCACCTCCTTTTGTGCTCCGGCGTCCCACTAGTATTGGGCAATGTCACGAGTGTCCCATTGAGTTGACACTCGGGCGAGCGACATGTCGAGACAAATCGCCCTTACAAATTGATTACCACTTTAACTTAAAATCTTCAAGCATTAAATTAGATATGTCAGACTAAAATTATTTAGTTGATAAAAGATTCTATCGAGGGGCGACCATTGTTTTTGAGTTTAAAATATCTTTCTCGCATCGATTTTCGCGTTGTGCCGATCATACTTTGCCTGATGGGGATCAGTCTGTTGATTTTGGGTTCTAACGCTCCCGATGCGGCCGCCGATTCTTTCGCCGATATCTTCAAAAGCGCCGTTGTCAAAAAGCAGCTTCAGTTTTTTGCTGCTTCGTTCTTCGTCTATTTTTTTTTCGCAGCCATCGACTACAATAAGCTCAGAGAGTGGGTCTGGATCTTTTACCTTTTGTCGATACTCGCCTTGGCGGGTCTTTTTTTCACAAGTTCAATTGCCAGAGTGCATCGCTGGTACCGCCTCCCCTTTATTGGGCTTAGTATACAACCCGCTGAATATGCCAAACTCGCCGTTGTGATGTGTTTGAGCTGGTTTTTGGAAAAGCGAAGGGAGCGTTCCTTTGACCTGAGCACGGCGCTTATGAGCGGAGTCATCGTAGGCATTCCCTTTCTTTTGATCCTCAAGCAGCCGGATTTAGGGTCTGCCCTTGTTCTCTACCCCATCACATTAGTGATGTTTTATTACGGAGGGTTAAACCCTCTAGTCGTCAAGACTATGACATGGCTCGGTGCCCTTCTTTTAGCCGTCGTGGCTCTTTTTTTTGTCGGAATTTTGCCCCACGAAGAGGTGCGCCCTTACGCAACGAAGGTCATGAAAGAGTACCAGTACGACCGCTTAAACCCCGATAATCACCACCAAAAAGCGTCTCTCACAGCGATCGCCGTCGGCGGCCTTTTTGGAACAGGGTGGAACAAAAGCGAATTCACTGGAGGCGGCTGGCTGCCGGCTCCCTATACCGATTCTGTCTTTCCCGCTTTTGGCGAGGAGTTTGGTTTTTTCGGTCTTCTTTTTATGATGGCTCTCTTTTATTCGCTGATCTATTTTAGTTTTCAGGTCACGGCAATGGCAAAAGATGATTTCGGCAGGCTGCTTTCTGCAGGAATCAGCGTCTACCTTGCGATGCATATTTTGGTGAATATCGGGATGATGTGCGGCTTGCTGCCCATCACGGGCGTCCCTTTAATTTTAGTGACCTATGGGGGATCGTCGGTTTTGCTGACGATGACAGCTCTCGGTATTTTACAAAGCATATATAGCAGACGTTTTACATTTTAGGATGGCACTATGACCGAAAAACACCCTTTCTTTCTTTGCTCGGGAACATGGCTTGGCGAAGGAACCATAGCGTTCAGCTCTTCGGAAGAAAAACTCAAATTTTACACCCGCTGGTCGGTGTCTGAAACCGGGAATCAAACCTTAGGTCAAAGGAACGTTCGCTGCACCCAAGAAGTGGAAATGCAAAGCGCTGCGGATGAAAAAATGTTCAACCGTTTCCATTTCACCGAAATAGGACATAAAAGCTTTAAAGTTCTCTTGGAAAACGAACAGATCGGAACCGTCATGGGCGAGGGAATCATTGAAAAGGACAAAGTCGCATGGGAGTTTCGGGGGCATCCGAATATAGAAGGCTTTGAGGCTTATCAGTTTAAAAACGATGAGTATCAATTTCATGCCGAATACATTTCTCCTGAAGGATATCGCTCCATAATAAATGGACGTATTTGGAAAAAAATAGCCATTTAATTAAAAAAAAATATATTTTTATAATTAATGTCTATTTGTCTTTTTTATTATTTAATTATATAATGGTATTAAATATCTCTTAGGAGCAATCATATGGGTGAACCAATTTCTGGATCATCCGGCTCTGTCCCTCAAGAAGAGCCGGTGCGCAATCTAAAACCCTCCGGGGGATTTTTCTCAAAATTGGACAGAGCCATAGGAAGTCTTTTTACCCTTCATTTAAGTGAGGAGGAGAAAAGAGAGCTGGATCGTGAGATTGAAGCAGAGAGGATCCCTCCTGATTTTGAGGCTTCAATTGGAGAAAGAGGGGCTGAGATCAGGAAAAAGCCGAAGAGAACGGGCACCAAGGCGCAAATGAAAAAGATCCGTAACGCTATTGTCCAAGCCGATGTGAACAAACTCGATCGGCTTCTCTCAAAATATCCGGAAGCGGTCAACGGCGCTCCTAATTATGCCCTCATCCCTCTTGAACTAGCCGCATCAATCAGCGATAAAAATGATAGACGTGACTTAATCAATGTTGTCTTACAGCATAAACCTGATTTGAGCATCCCCGACAGGACGGGTTGTACCGTGTTTCATCGGTTGACCTGGGGAAAAGAAAGGCTTGACTTCGCGGAGATGCTTCTCAATTACATCGGTCCCGATCGGTCCGTCTTGGAAATTCCAGACAAATGGGGGGGGCTTGCGATGGAGCATGCCGAAAGCTATGGATTTCATGACCTCGCCCGTATGCTTGACCCTGATTATGGTCTAAGAGGCTCAGAAGAAGGGTCTTCCGGCGCACTCAGAGGCGAAAGTGAGAGAGCGCCCAGCTACACTCCTTACGAGGGACTGCGCCCGCCGGCGACGCACAGTTTCCCTTCTATGCCGGGGGTGTCACGAGATGCGCCGTTTGACACGACTCATCATATGTATTATCTCCACTCCTCGCCGCTGCCCCATTATTCACCCCACGCTGTCGCAGCAAGGGGTCAAATTGTTCCCTCCAGCGCTGTTCGAGACGCGATGGACGCACTGGAAACGACGTCATTTGGCGGAATGGGAAGGGCGCGCTTCGATGAGGGGGGCCGCGGCTATATTCAGGTGGGAACTGAAGAGTCTGATTCTTCCGATCTCGATGTCTTAGTCAACATTTTTGCAGATAAGGAGTCATCCGATGTTCGCTTTGTTTTTGTTCCCGTCCAATTAGAAAACGGCTATACGGCTGCCCTCGTTTGCGATCGCGAAGCAAGAAACGTAGAGGTTTTTGATCCATGCGGTCTCAAAGACCCTGCTTTGACGAACTGGGGAGGGCTTCTCGGCAAAATAGCGAGAGACTTAGTTGAGCAAAACGTGAGCATAAAGACCTGCCTCGAGGCAAAATTTTCCCCGTTGGCCAGAGATAGTGCCGTTTATGCTCTTCTCTATGCCCATCACCGCATGGATCATCCGGAAATCAAAGCCGAAGACCTGCATCGCAGCTTAGACTATGCTGCTGCAGAAAGCCAAATCAATCCGGGTGCCGAAGAGAAAAGGATGAGCGATTACCGTAAAAAGATTTTTGGCCGCGCCCTCACAATGGTTGAGTCTCTCAACGGAACAGCAAACCGCCTTGAGGCAGAACAAGAGATTCCGCCCATCAACAAAGACTATGTCGATTCGGCGTTTAGACGGGAGTTTCCTTATACGCACGTCAACCATCGCTTGCAGCTCGCTGAAAACGGCCTCACGATATACGACTATGTCAATCGTACCGACACTTACCGGGCAGTTTCTGGCGACCCCAACGTGAAAGAAAGAGACGATGAAGGGCCATCCGCCTACGATCATGTTTCCGACGATGATCGCGATGACGGAGCAGGGATAGGACGTTTACCCAGCGACTCTGATTCTGAGGAGGATTTGTTTGAGAGCTGGCCAGGAGACATGCACGATGGGACGTTCCCTCAGGATGTGGCTTTTGCGTCGGCAGAGAGTCAAGAAGTTGGACTCGATAGCCGGGGAGGCATCGAAACTGCCGGTTTTATCTACTCATTCGAAAACCAAGACTTATTGGGACGTTCACCGGAAGAAGTTCTATATGTATTAAAAGCGCACGCCCGTGAGCGTCATCCCAATGTGACCTTTCCTATAGATGAGCATGGGAGCTTTTTGAATCTGGTCGACGATCTCGACATCACATCTAATCAATTCGATGCGATTGAGCTGATGCTGAAAAACTATCGTGATGAAGCCCTCAATGCACCCCGCTTCGGGATGGTGCCGATTCGATTTGACGATAAGACGTGGGGAGTGATCATCGTTGACGCAAAAGAAGGGACTTTGGAGCTTTTCGGATCGTATCCTCGCCTTCATCGTAATGAAAGTTTCAACGTTTTGAGAAACGCCGCGGCCGCTCGTACATATGACTGGAAAATCGCATACACAGAAGATGGGGTCTATGAAAATGAACAGGCAGAAGGCAACCCGTTTTTTGCTTTGCAGCTTGGACTTTGGCGTCTAGGCTTTCCTGAGAAAAGCCTTCAAGAGCTGGAGGAAGAGTTCGAGACTCTAGCGAATGACCTGAAGAGCCCCGCCGAAGTCGAGCTTGATACCTTTGGCCGTAGCGGCCTGTTTGAGGTTTTAGATGAAGAACAGAATCGAGCGTATGAAGAGCAAGAAAAACAAGATGCATTGAATCTAGGAGTGACGCTTGAGGCTGTGAGCAACGCCATCAAGGCCCTTTTCCCAGAAACTTATGCACGTGTGGTGACGTTCTTAAAGAGCCTTGGGTTAACGCGGACGAACTATCTCTTCAGCCCTGCAGAAAGAGATCAATACGAACCGGAGCTTAGGGAACAAGGGTTGCTTTTCACTGGACCATATGACCCTGAGTCCACCCAGTTGCTGCCCCCCGGAAAACCAAAAGGGAAGGGGCCTGCGCTAGATTAGGAGACGTCCCCTAGATTTTTTCTACGGCGGTTTTGCTTTTCCCGAAAAACTTTTTCCCCAAATTATAAACGGTGATCAGAATCAGCAAGGGGCAGCTCACCTCCAAGATTGGGGTCGTCACGACCATTAAGCCATCGAAAGTGAAGAGGGAGAGGAAGTAGGTGAGTGCGACACCTCCCAAAACAGAGGCATTGCCGCTCTCATCCCACTTGAGGTATTTCTCCCGCATGAAATCGGCAAAGACAGAAAGCATCGCGACCGATGTAGTCATGCAGGCGAGAAACACGATCACCACCGGCACAAGGCTTAAGTTGGGCCCTAAAAATTGCTGCGAGATAAAAGGGAGAAGCTGATCTTTTGCAAGCGGTGCTAGAAGCGCCGCGTTGCGGGCTGCCATATAGATGAGCCCTCCGTATACGATGGCCAGAACAGACATTCCGATAAAGCCCGATAAGAGCGCTTTTTTCATTGAGGCGCCTATCGGCTTTTTTTCGGCCTGAATCACAGCGATGATCGACAGGGAAAAGAAAAAGGAGGCGATGAGATCCATTGTTTCATATCCGTGGGCAAGGCCGGTGTGGAAGATGGCGCCGCTTGAATGGTCGGCGACAGGAGGAGATGCCGTGCCGCTCATTCCAAGCGTCCAAAGGACGGCAAGGCAGATCAAAAGCATGGGAGTCAAGACATAGCCCAAAATCTCAATCATCCGACTTTTTCGGACGATGGAAAAATAGACAACCGCCGAATAACCGATGGCAAAAATCCAAAGGGGAATCACGGAAGTGACTGTTGCAAAGGATTCGTAGGCGACCCGTATGCACCTCGGCGCAGCTCCAAAGGGGATCCAAACAAGCATGAGAAGCGAGACAAAAATCAAGGCATTGCGCTTGCCGATGGTGTTAAAAAACGTTTCTGTGTTGCCTTGATAAGCCACCATGGCGACGACGCCAAACAAGGGGCCGATGACCCCGGAGAGGACAAACCCCGCCAGAGCAAAGGGCCATCTATCTCCGGCGTATTGGCCCAAAAAAAGAGGAAAAACGAGGTTGCCCGATCCGAAAAACATCGAGAAAAACGCAAGTCCTATAATGAAGGGGGAAAATTTTTTTGGTTCTGACATGAATGGAAATCCTTATGAGTGATGATTTGAGTTTACGGCTGGCGACAGACCGGGCAACAACATCGCTTGATTGGTAAGGACTTCACGTCAGGATCCTTGATTTAAAAGGGTGAGTAAATTAAACCTAAGTTTAACACTATAAACCTTTTTTCGCAATGATATCACTGATTTTCTACATCGGCGTCGGGCTTCTCGGCGGGATCCTGTCGGGCCTTTTAGGTCTTGGCGGCGGGCTTATCGTCGTCCCCTGCCTTGCCCTTCATTTTGCTTTTATTGGATTTAGGCCGGAAATTCTGATGCATCTCGCCGTCGGCTCATCCCTGGCAGCCATGATCACGACAACGAGTTTTTCCACCTGGTCCCACCTCAGGCAGGGGGCTAAAATCTGGCCAACCTTTCGCCTTATGGCGGGGGGAATCGTCATGGGAACGCTCTTCGGGGCTGTAGTCGCTGATTTTGTCCATTCCGTTGTCTTAAGTGTTGCGTTCGGCGGGTTTGCCATCCTTTTTTCGTTTCAGTCGTTTTTTGTCGATTGGTTGAAAAAAGAGGGAGAGCCCAAAGCCAAAGTCACCATCGGGTCATCGTTTCTCATTGGAACGGTTTCGTCGCTCCTTGGAATCGGAGCCGGCTCGCTTGGCCTTCCGTTTCTGACAAGCTACGAAAGACTCACCATGCACCGCGCTGTCGCTGTCTCTGCGGCCCTCTCTCTTATCGTCTCTATTTTCGGGACGATCAGCTATCTCTTGGCCGGATCATTCGAAGACAATCTCCCTCCCTGGACAACGGGCTACCTCTACTGGCCCGCCATTGTCGGCGTCAGCCTTGGGAGCCCGCTCACTGCCTGGGGATCGGCGATTTTAGCACACCGCCTGCCGGTCAATCGATTGAAGCAAATTTTTGCTGTCATCTTGTTCATTATCGGCGTCCGGATGCTCTTTTTCTAGATAGTGTCGTCAAATTATAGTTTTCTGTTATAAGATCTGCTGATAGACAGCTTTTAGGAGGAACCAATGACAGCACACAGACGCCATGACATATCCGATGCACTATGGGAAAAATCGAGCCAAATCTACCTGGATCAGCGGGATCTGTAGGTAGCCCGGCAAAGGATGATCGCAGTTTTATTAATGGCGTTTTTTGGATCCTACGGACAGGCGCTCCTTGGTGAGATTTGCCTTCGGATTACGGAGATTGGAAAAACATACACCGAAGGTTTTGCAGGTGGAGAGATCGTGGTGTTTGGGAAAGATTACTAGAGATGATGATTGATGAGCCAGACTATGAGTGGCTAATGATAGATGCCAGTCATATCAAAGTTCATCCTCACGCGGCAGGTGCAAAAGGAGGTAATCAAGACATGAGTCGCACAAAAGGGGGCTCAACACAAAAATACATCTGGCCGTGGATGCGCATGGTATGCCGCTCAGAATCATTATTACAGAGGGTACCTCGCACGATAGCATTCAGGCAAGTTACTTGATTGAAGGGGTTTTAGCCGAGCACCTTCTTGCAGACAAAGCGTATGATAGTAATGCAATTATCATCTTTCGCCGAAAGACCCCTTCATTCATGAAGGGGATGTAAGGCGAAAA
>CAZVSU010000087.1:0-8492 GCA_964629645.1 uncultured bacterium
CCACCTACCGCAAAACCAACCCTTCCGACGCGCCCGTGATCTACATTGCCGTTACATCGGATTCGATGACTCTCGGCGACCTCTACGACTATGGCAATAACACTGTTGCGCAGCGCGTCTCGATGATTTCAGGTGTTTCCGATGTGCAGGTGTATGGAAGCCCACGGGCGACCAGGGTCAAAGTCAACCCCGAAAAACTGTCGGCACTGCAGCTTGGCTTAAACGAGGTGACAGACGCTGTCGTCAATGCCAACCAGTCCCTTCCTTCCGGAACCGTCTACGACCGGACCAACTCATTCACGCTGAACCCTTTCGGCCAGATCACAGACGGCCCCGACTACGATCAGGTGATCATCGCAGAAAGGGAGGGAAACCCCATTTATGTCAAAGACATCGGTTATGGAATCAATAGCACGGCCGACGAGTATTATTACTTCAACTACTGGAAGCGAGGGGTCGGGTCGAAACCCTCTGTCGTTGTCGCAGTGACAAAGCAAGGGGGCTATAACACAGTTAAGCTGTGCAACACGATTCGCGACATGATCCCGCAGTTTCAATCAGAAATTCCCGCTTCAATCACACTTGATGTCATCTACGACGCCTCCATTTCCATCAAAGCGTCGATCAACGACGTCCAATTCACGCTCGTTCTCGCATTTGTCCTCGTGGTCTTGGTGATCTTTCTTTTCCTCGGAAACATGTCGACGACAATCATCCCGAGCGTCTCCTTGCCGATGGCGATTGTCGGCACCTTTGCCGTGATGTATGTGAACGGCTACAGCTTGGATATTCTCTCCACAATGGCGCTCACACTGGTCGTCGGATTTTTAGTCGACGACGCGATCGTTGTGTTGGAAAATATTGTCCGGCACATGGAAATGGGGAAAAAACCCTTCGACGCCGCTCTGCAAGGATCCAAAGAAATCAGCAGCACAGTCCTTTCCATGACCCTATCTTTGAGCGCTGTCTTTATCCCGATCATTTTTATGCCGGGGATCATGGGAAGGATGTTTCACGAGTTTGGCATGGTGGTGGTGATTTCGGTTTTATTTTCCGGCTTCATCTCCTTGACGCTGACTCCTATGCTTTGCTCCCGTTTTCTCAAGCCCTCGAAAAAAACGAAAACCGAACAGCTTGCCAATGCGATCATGTCAAAGCTTGTAGACTGGTACCGTCCGATGCTCGACTGGGTGTTGGCCCACCGCACCATCCCCGTTTTGGGAGCGGCCGTCTCTTTTGTCTTGGCGCTTGTGCTCTTCCAAGTCATCCCTCAAGACTTTCTTCCCCCCGGTGATACCGGCGCGATCCAAGGGCTTTCCATCGCCCCGCAGAATGTGAGCCTCCACAAGATGACCAGGCTGCAAGATCAGCTCGTCGAGACATTTTCTCAAAACCCTTACGTCGACAACATACTGGCCGTTGCTAATATGCCGGAAGTGGAGCCCGCCAACCAGGGAGTCATTTTTCTTGTCTTGAGCGAAATGAGCCAAAGACCCGGCATGGCGACTGTCGCAAAACAGGTGCGGGAGGAGGCGGCAAAACTCGTCGGCATCGAAGCCTACACAATTCCGATTCCCCAGATCAATCTCAACGTTGGAACAGGGGTCGCAAGAGCCGATTATTACTACGTGCTCTCAACTTTGGGCGACACCGAAACGCTCTACGAGTCTGCCGGCAAACTGGTTGAAGAACTCAAAAGCTTTCCGGAATTGACCGATGTGAATAGCGATGTCGAAATTTTCAACCCGCAGCTCGAAATCACCATGAATCGCGATCGGATCGGCAACTTCGGGCTGACAGTCAAAGATGTCGAACAGGCGTTCAGCCAAGGCTACTCGGGAGCGCGCGTCTCGACGTACAACACCCCCTTGAACATCTATAATATCGTTGTGGAGATGGACGACCCTTACCGCTTGAATCCCGACGCTCTCAAAATGATCCGCCTCCGCTCAAGCCGCCCCGATGCCGACCTGATTCCTCTAGAATCGGTCGCCACTTGGAAAATCGGCACTGGTCCTTTGGAGGTCTCCCACGTCAATCAGTTCACCTCGGCAACGATCTTTTTCAACGTCGCCCCCGGCGCGGCTCTCGGCACAGCGATTGGAAAAGTCGAAAAGGCAGCCGATGAGATTCTTCCCCAAAACATTATGCGCCACTTTATCGGCCAGGCAGCGGTGTTTCAAGGCACGATGAGCACAATGGCTGCGCTCCTCTTTATTGGTGTTTTGGTGATCTATCTTCTTTTGGGGAGCCTCTACGAAAGTTTTATCCACCCTGTGACGATCCTGTCGACACTGCCGGGAGCTTTGTTCGGGGGGCTTCTCACCCTCCTTCTTTTTGGAGCGACGCTGTCGCTTTACTCTTACGTCGGTTTGATCGTCTTGATCGGCATCGTCATGAAAAACGGCATCATGATGGTTGAGTTCGCCATTGAAAAAAGGAAGGAAGGGATGAACGCTGTCGAAGCCTCAAAAGAAGCGGCGCTCGTCCGCTTTCGTCCCATTTTGATGACGACTGTTGCCGCAGCTATGGGCGCTGTCCCCATTGCTCTTGGTTTTGGCGCTGATGCTGCCTCGAGACGCCCTCTTGGCCTTGCCATTTTGGGCGGCTTATTATTCGCGCAGTTGATCACCTACTTTTTCACGCCGGTGGTCTATGTCTACACAGAAAATTTTCTCGACTGGATCCAAAAAAGAAAGGCACATTCTTGACGCATTTGCCCCATTTGTGGTTAATTATTTGTTTTTGGAGTGTCCCTTGATTCGTTTTGCCGCTGTTCTTTTTTTCCTTTCCGCACCCCTTTTTCTTTTCAGTTTCGAAAAACAGGATTACGATCTTCCTCCCGAACCGATCGACATCGTGATCCCCTGCTGCGAAAAAGATACCCAGATTTTAGACGCATGCATCGCTGGAGCCAAAGCCAATATCGCCAACGTGCGCCGCATCATTGTCGTTTCACCCGAGCGCTATAGCGACGAGGCCGAATGGTACGACGAAACGTTATTTCCCTTTCAAAAAGGGGACGTGGCTGATGAGCTCGGTCTCGATTCCAAATCATCCAGGATCGGCTGGTACTTTCAGCAGCTGCTCAAGTTTTATGCTCCGATCACCATCCCCGGAATCTCATCTAATGTCTTGATTCTTGACGCCGATACGATTTTTTTAAAGCCTGTCAATTTTATCAATCAAGAAGGGGGAGGACTTTATGCACACGACACACGCATCCATCACCCCTACTTCGATCATATGGACCGTTTGATCCCCGGCTTTGAGCGGGCCTTTCCAAAATTATCGGGAATTTGCCACCACATGCTGTTCCAAAAAGATGTGATCATTCATCTTCTGGAAACAATCGAAAAAGAACACAAAACGGAAGCGTGGCGGGCGCTTTGCCGAGTCGTTGACCCCGCCTATCGGGACTTTTCCGGGATGGCTGAATATGAGATCTATTTTAATTTTGTTTTTCACACCTCGGACCAGGTGGCCTTGCGCCCTTTAAAGTTTGCCAACATTTCGAACTTAAGGCAGGTCCCCCTATTCAAACGCAAAGGCTATCATTTTGTGTCCTGCCACCATTACATGAGGCGGCCGTAGACGAAATGAAAAAAATAATGATCCTCCTGTTTATTTTCTCCTGGCAAAGCGTTTTCTCCGCCCCGCCTATTGTGTTTGTTCACGTGGGACCTGCGATCCCGGAGTACGCCCGCGACGCAATCGATCAGGCCCGCCTTTTCAATCCGGAAAGCGACGTGTTTCTTTTGGCATCGAAAAACGCCCTCGAAACATTTTCCCACCCTTCCATAACGCCTGTCCCGCTCGAGTCTCTTTCCGCGAGCGGCCTTCATCGACGTTTCAATCAAAACTATCGCCATAAACACACGCTCTTTCATTACGCCATCGAAAGATTTTACTACCTTCACGAAGCGATGGAACAGCTCGGGTTAACCGAAGTGTTCCACCTCGAATACGATGTGATGCTCTACGTCAACCTAGGCGACCTTCTGCCTATTTTTCGGAGCCACTATCCCAAAATGGGCGCCACTTTCGACAGCGACAGCCGCTGCATCCCGGGCTTTGTTTACATAGCAGATGCCGCATCGCTAAAGGAAATGTTGCTCTACACAACAAAGTCAGCGTGGAAGGGGACCTACGACATGCAATTGATCGCACAATACAAAAAAGTCACTGACGGATCAGGAGTGGCTCCCCTTCCCGTTATCCACCAAGCTTACATCGATCACAACACGCTGATCGCTCGAAACGGCTTGACCGCGAGTTATCCGGAAGAATTATGCTCCCATATCGACCTTTTTGACTCCATCTTCGACGCTGCCGCGCTTGGTCAATATTTGGGAGGCACTGATCCTAAGAACTCCCCTTACAAACCCGGTTTTGTGAATGAATCCAGCGTCTATCAGCCCGACAAACTCGACTTTGTCTGGGAATGGGACGAGCATATGAGAAAGGTCCCTTACGCTCTTTACAAAGGGGAAAAAAGGCGCATCAACAATCTTCACATCCATTGCAAAAACCTCAAAAAGTTTTCTTCATAGAGACGCTAAAATATGAAATTCCACATCATGATCCTCTTCTTTCTTGTGTCGACCCTCTCAGCATCCGAGAAGTCGTTGATCACAGGCGACCGCTTTAAAGAGCGCTGCCGCTACTGTTTTGACGAAAATGGTTTTCACATCAATCCATGTCGCGACAACAATTGGTGGTTTGTCAAATCAGACTTTATCGATCGTTTTTTTGAAGAAAAGCTTCCTCAGGACCCGTTTATCTTGATCACGCACAACTCCGATCGCGGCGTCGAAGACCGCCACCTCCCCTACCTCGACTGTCCCCAGCTGATTCACTGGTACGGCCAAAACATCAACACGCGCCACCCAAAACTGTCCGCAATTCCTATAGGGCTTTGCAACTTTGGACCGCTCAGCACTCTCAATGCGATTCGACAGAAACAGTATGCAAAAACAAGGCTCGTCTATGCGTGCTACCGAACAGGGACGAACGAAGACGAGCGAAGGGCGTGCGAAAAGAAAACACGCGTGCCGAATCTAAAGAGGCGGCCGGCGCGCACCTACCTGAAAGAGATGGCTGAGTCCTATTTCGTGATTTCACCAAACGGCAACGGCATCGATACCCACCGCACGTGGGAAGCGCTCTACTTAAGGGCGATCCCCATCGTCACGAGATCGCCGACAACAGAACACTTCGCCCACCTTCCCATCCTGATTTTGGACTCGTGGGACGATTTTCAGGAGCTCGAGCTGAGCCCCGAGCTCTACGAAGAGCTCTGGGACCACTTCGATCCTGACTCTTTGTCTGTCGAGGCCTTTCTTCCCGCCTGACTGCAGCCGCGATGCGAGACGATGATCTCGACAGGACGGTCAGTTGTGGCAATCGCGCCTCCTTTTATTTTCGTCCCTGTCATCACTTCAACATTTTTCGGCTTGAACCTGTAGTTCAGTATCAAGGCAATGAGAACGGCAGGGATAGTCAATCACTTCGTCAAATTCGTTGAGATTGTGTTTTTGATCAGCGTCGAAAATTCCAAGCGCGTACCGTCATTACCAAGTCCAACCGGAATCGGCTGCCTCGTATCCCGCGTTTGGATCAAATCCCCAAGACGACCTCGAAGAGGTCATCCGCCGGATCATGGGTCATCTTGCAAACAGACTGTCCGAACTGTTTCTTTCAAACACAACTTTCGGTTACTTCTTTGTCATCTCTGGTTGTTGGGGAAAAACCATATTGTCACTTGATGGTAATTCCCTTTCATAATCTAGGCGGATGGGCTGATCGTATATCATTTCTGAATGATACTGACATAAAATCTCTGCACCCAAGTCATTGATTGCATCAAGAAGATCATCATCTAATGGGCCATGATGAAAATAATTTAAATGGAGTGTGTCCAGATCCTTACTCCAATAACCCTCTACTGCACGCAATGCCTTGATATCATGAAATTTAAGAACGTTAGCAATGACCGATAAAAGATGCTTATGCTTTGTCTCATGATTACACTCATCTGCCTCAGCCGTCCAGTTTTTGGGGTCCACTTGACTCTCCATTTATGCGTGGTTTTTAAAAATCTTATCATGCTGTCAAGCTGTCAGTGAACCTTCTGCAAGAGGGCCCGGAGTCTGATTTTGTGATTTCACCAAAAGGTAACTGCATCGATCCCCATCGTCACGAGATCGCCGACAACCGAACACTTCGCCCACCTTCCCATCCTGATTTTGGACTCGTGGGACGATTTTCAGGAGCTCGAGCTGAGCCCCGAGCTTTATGAAGAGCTCTGGGGCGACTTCGACCCGGACTCGTTGTCTGTCGAGGCCTTTCTCCCCTCCTGACTGCAGCCGCGATGCGAGACGACGATCTCGACAGGACGGTCAGTTGTGGCGATCGCGCCTCCTTTTATTTTCGTCCCTGTCATCTCTTCAACATTTTTCGGCTTAAACCTGTAGTTCAGTATCAAGGCGATGAGAACAGCCGGGATGGTCCCTTCGTGAGCCCAAGGGGCGCCGCAGCACTTTGAGGGGCTTCCTGAAAAAGGATGCATCATTTTTTCCCATTGCTTCCCCTTAACGTCCCGCCATCTCGTCGGCTCGAACTCGTTGGGCTCCGTAAAAATTTCGGGATTTCGCTGGGCCAGGTAATGGGCGTACGCTGTCTTGGTTCCTTTCGGGATCTCAATCACTTCATCAAAGTCATTGAGATCGTGCTTTTTGATCAGCGTCGCTGATGCCAGGCGCGGTCCGTCATATTTAAGTCCAACTGTGATCGGCTGTATCGTATCCCTTGTTTGTATCAAAACAGCGGGATACAGCCTTAGAACTTCCAATATAAACATGCGCAGCGATTTAAGACCCATCATCTCTTCATGGGTGGGCTTCCCATGGGGAATTTTTTCCTGAATTTCTTCGTAGATTTTTGTTTGCCATTCAGGATAGAGCGCAAGGCAGCGCACTGCAGCTTCCAAGGTGACTGTCGTTGTTCTTTGCCCCACAAAAAGGATCAAGCGAATCATTCCCGCAATCTGTTCAGAGGTATAGGCATCCTCTTTTTCCAACATCACTTCGATCATTCCCTTCATCGGTTTGCCCCCCACCATTTCGGGCTCGATATCGATGCTCAAAGCCTCTTGAGACGCATCGATGACCCATCCTGTCGCTTTTATGAGCAACCCCATGTAGCGTTTGTATTCAGCTTCCGGCAAGCTTTCTTCATGGACGATCCCCGTCCTTTTGACAAGATGGGTGCAGGTTTCCAAACCTTTGACCAAGAGATAAGTCGGGCTGAGCAGAACCGCTTCATTGACGTGCTCCCCTACTTTTTTGACTGCGATTGGCACATCATCCCATTTTGGATCCTGTAAAAGTTGAGAGATGGGCCCATGAGCCCGTGAACCCGGCGGTCCGAACATAACGGCATTGAGGCGCGGCAGTAGTTTGATGATCACGTCGCTGAAGTTAACACAAGGATTTGTGTGATCGATATAGGCGTTCAGCATTTCGTTTGCCTGCTGAAAAAGATAGGGAAACAGATGGACAGCCATCTGCGGCGAAAAAAGGTGGCGCGTACAAAGGGTTTTAATCTTGCGCTGGTGACGCGCGTCCTCATTGATTGTCAGGGGGGTTTCGGATGTGATGACTTCCCCGACCAAATCAAGTTCATCTCCCCCGCGCACCCGCTCTCCTTTGCACTGATTGAACACCCTCCAGCATTCGGGATGGGCAAATCCGATTCCAACAACATGCGCCATCGTCAAACGTTTGCAGGGTGAGACTCTGCCTGTCTCTTTATCGACAAAATGATCGACAAAAAAATCGATCCCTCCCGTTTTTTTGGCGGAGTAGAGCCAGCGGGCCGTATTACTCGCCCACGTAATGGGATTTTCTCTGCAAACAGATGTGACTTCCACTTTTTTTTCCCGCTCATCGTCGCAGCTTTCGTCGTACTCAGCGCCCCACGCAAACTTGGATAACTCGCTTTCAATTTTTTTCATTGGGTCCATTATAAACCTCCCCTGTTCGGCAATCATTGACTATAGCCATTCCCTAGTAAAAAATCATTGAAAACAAAAACTCTTGGTTTTTGTTTAGGGGACGTCTTCAAATTTCGAATGACTTAATTTGAAGACGTCCCCTAGTATTTCCTTTGATCTGCGGGCTCTGTTAGCTGCCCGGCAAAGGATAACCGCTGATTCCACCCAAATCAAACCGCAAAAACCCAAGAAAGGTTGATAATGATCTCTATAAACTTTGACATCTGATTAAAAATGCTTTTCTACACTTGAAGCGGTGAGAGGCATTTCACGAAGGTATGCCTAAAACACAGCTTGCTTCCTTGCCGCGGTTCACATTAGGTGCATGGCTTTTTGAAAAATTTGAATTGACGACTGAAGGACAATTTAAGGATTTTCTGCGATGAGATTTTTGCTTGAAAGCCCTTCAAAAGATAAGCGGGGAGGGTTTGCCAAG
>CAZVSU010000088.1:0-8479 GCA_964629645.1 uncultured bacterium
GCAGCCGGCAAAGATAATTGTCGCCGACCGGCAAAAATAATTGACGTTATACACGAAGAAAGTCCCTATCGGTCCGCCTCGTTCGCAATAGCTCATTATCATTAGCCTTACCTTCGATACCGGCAGTATCAACAATAATAGGACCATTTTTTGGCCCATTCAGCCCGATCATAAGATCTGAAAGCGTCTCCCCACTTAAAAACATGCCCAAGCTTTGTCAATTCTTATCAATGTGAGAGGCTTTTTTACTTGAGCCGATTTGGTTCTTTTTTGGCTTTTCCTGGCAGACCTTTGCAGATATTTAGCGGCCTTCATAGATTAAAAATATCGTTGTCAAAGATTGCGAAAGGCTTTAGCCTCTCTAAATGTAGCTTTCTCTCGCAAACTATTGGCGGTAGAATCAAGAGAGCATCTTCCTTAAGGTCAAATTCTGTCAACACCGACCATCGAGCGGAATGCAACCAAGGTAACCACGTACATGACGGCACAGATACTCGCAATTGAAACAGACGTTCCCCCGGAATTTCTGACACAAAAAACTTATAACGAAGCCATCGAGCGCCTTTTCAATCTAGATGAGGTCCGCTCCAATTTTCTTCGTCGAATCACGTCAGGTAGCCGCATACAAAAACGTCATTTTGTCTCAGGATTTGGGAAAGAAAGCGGTGCAGCGCCTCCGACAACAAAGCAACGCAACGACATATACAAGGAAGCTGCCCCAGACCTCGCAGTTTCTGTTTGTCGGAAGGCATTGGAACAATGGGGCGGCGATTACGGGGCCATCACCCATGTGATATCGGTATCGTGTACGGGGATGATAGCCCCAGGTATTGAGTTCCTCCTTATCGAAAGACTCGGACTCTCATCACGAGTGGAGCGGTTAGGCATCAATTTTATGGGGTGCTTCGGAGCGTTTAAGGGATTGGCAATCGCAAAATCACTCGCACTAGAGAATCCTAAGCACCGCGTGTTAGTGGTCTGTACTGAATTGTGTTCGCTTCACTTCCAAGAAAGCCAAAACCTCGAAATGTTAGTCGCAAATTCTCTTTTCGCCGATGGAGCTGCAGCAGCCATAGTGGGAGTAGAAGTGCGCGATGGGGAAAAGCCGCTCTTAGAATTACATAGTCAAAAATCGGAAGCTCTAAGCGAAACTCATGAGCTGATGACATGGGAAGTGGGAGACTGCGGGTACTTTATGCGCCTAAGCCCTACCATCCCCTTTCACCTTAAACGTTCTGTGTCTTCTTTCGTACAAAACCTCATTGGGCCCGATCGCTCTTTAAATCAGTGTTCCTGGGCCGCACACCCTGGCGGCAAAGCGATTCTAGAAGGGATCGCGCAAGTCTGTCAGCTCGAAAATGATCAGCTATCAGCTTCATGGAACGTTCTCAATAACTACGGAAACATGTCGAGCCCCACTTTCCTCTTTGTTCTTAAAGAGGTGTTAAAAGGGGCATGCCCAAAAAAGTGGGTCATTGGATTGGGTTTTGGCCCTGGCCTCTCTATTGAAGGGCTATTGCTTAAGAGGGTAGATGACAATGTGGCAGGATAAACGATCTTTTGACAAGGAGATTCTAGACCTTGGCAGCGATCACTACAGTCCGGAGGAATACAACAGCTGTTTAAAACTGTTGAAGAGACTCAACTTTTTTTTGGGAGGATTCCGCGCTTCAAGGAGGGCATTTAAAAACCTGAATACGATTCCTTCGTCAATACTTGAGGTGGGGTGTGGTGGAGGATACCTATGCCAATGCTTGCACCGCTGGTTTCCCAATGCAAAAGTCCACGGGATCGATATTTCTCGCGAGGCGATTGACCATGCCGAAAAGCATCTGCCCGAGGAGTTCAAGAAAAAAGTCACCTTTTCCATGCAAAACGGCAAAACGATCGAATACCCCGACAACAGCTTCGATGTGGTGACTGCGATGCTTGTCTGCCACCACATGACAGATGATGAGCTCGTCATTTTTCTTAAGCAAAGTTATCGTATCAGTTCACAGGCTGTGATCATTAATGATCTCCATCGACACATCCTCGCATACATAAGCTTCTCTTTGATTGCCCCTTTCGCATTTCCAAATCGCTTGATTTGGCATGACGGTAGACTATCGGTACGGCGCTCTTTCCATAAACGGGATTGGTTCTCGCTTCTTGAAAAAGCGGGGTTTCAAAAACAGCAATGCACTTTAAAATGGCACCCAGCATTCCGCTGGACCCTTACCTTAAGAAAACAATGAAAGCAGATTTCATGATCATTGGAGGCGGTGTCACAGGGCTCAGCGCCGCGATTCGTTTATCCGAAGCAGCAGCAGATGTGATATTATTAGAAGCTGGGGACTACCCTTCGCATAAGATATGTGGAGAGTTCCTGTCTCCCGAAGCGCTTCCTCTTCTCGAAAGGTGGGAGATAGCACCAGCCGCTGAAGTGACCGCGCTTAAACTCATCTTGCCGAAAAGGGAGTGGGAGGCCGCATTGCCCCAGGCTGCTGCCACCCTCACTCGATATCAATTGGATGAAGCGTTAGCACAAAGGGCCAGAGGAAACGGCGTTCAGATCAAGACATGTGCTAAAGTCGAAAGAATTGATCCCCCAACAAGGGAGGGACAGGATTTCCAGGTCTATCTCACTAATGGGGAACACTACACGGCTCCCACTCTCCTGGTCAGCACGGGAAAGCTGATGACGACGCTTGCAAGAAAAAAAGCCCCGGAATTCCGCTACATTGGAGTCAAAGCCCACTTTGACGGGATAGCCTGTCCTCATGAACTCAACATGCATCTTTTTCCCGGAGCTTATTTTGGTGTCGCACCTATCGGCATCGATCGGGTGAATATAGCTGGACTCATCGCTTGTTCACAAAAAGAAGCAGAGCATCCAAGAGCGACCTTATCTTCTTTTTTGGAACGGACCCGAGCATCTTCTCTTGTCAAGACACTTGAGAGCGGCCGTTGCCTCTTTAAGGAGTGGATGGTTGGGCCTGTACCTGAATTCGGAATCCGCCGGCACCAAAACTTTTGGCCGAGCACCTTTTTCATGGGCGATGCTGCCGGCGTCATTCCACCTGCGACAGGAAACGGCTTGGCTATGGGGCTCACCTCAGGCATACTCGCTGCAGATTACGCCCTAAAAAAACAACCCGAAACCTATCGCAAACAGTGGAAATCGGTATACGCTCCAAGGATTTCTAAGGGGATTCTCCTTCACAGGCTCTTCCTAGCCCATTACCTGCCGAAGGCGATCCCCATCATTTGCCAGGCATTTCCCTCTCTTTATGACTATGTCTTCCGAGCCACTCGCGGTTGAAAAAGCGCATATCAAAACAAGACACTCATCATAAGTACCAGGGGAACTCGAGTGATTCTGTTAAAGGTAAAGGAAACCGGCCCTTTTTTCAGTTGGAAGTATGACCCTCATCAAAGATTTAAATATTCAGTTCATTTTCCACCTCTTCCAGAGCGTGTGTCTTTCCCCAAAGGGGCCCAAAAGAACCTCCTAAAATATTGAAAATATTATGGCGAGAGAGGTTTAACGCCGTACGTAAGGAATTTTTCCTGTAATACCCCGCTTTCGATCCGTCGAATTCCATCCCCCCTTCTCTCCATGGGTAAACTTCGTCCTCCCATTCCCTTACCTCGACATTAAGCATTTTCTGGATTGTTGAAAGATCCAGTTTTTCCACCTGCTTTGGATCAATGGAAATGTGACAATACCGTTTCTTGATTTCGACACCATCTGGGTATTTTGCTATGACCGCGTGGTATAAACGATTGAGTGCTTTATTTATCTCAATGGCTTTCCAATGTTTATCGCTTGAATCTGTTTCTATTAATTGTTGATATTGCTTTTTTGTCGCTTTTTCAACGAGGTTGTAGCATTCTCGTGGGGTCACATCTCCTCTCATTGTTTGGATATGCATCATATTCATCTCCTTTTAGAAAGACGCATTCCTATTTCTTGTTTGCGCCAAATACTTTCGTGTAAAAATTTAATGTTTTAATATAATAAAACGCACGTGCGATAAAAAGCGACATCAATCTCGGGACATTAGTCCCTCCAAGCTGATCCGAAATGATCACGGAAAAACAAAATCGACTCACAGACTGACAAATCGTACAGCTGCAGTTTCTGCAAATACCATTCAATAAACCTAAGCCCGAAAGAGAAATATAACAGTGGTTGGACAAAATGCCATGAATAAAAGCGAGGGGTGTTCAAGTCTTCGTTAAAAGACCTAACCCCCTCACGGTTTGGCATGCTCGGAGTGGGACTCGAACCCACACGCTGTTACCAGCAAGGGATTTTAAGTCTCCGAAGCTTTCATAATACTGCATAACTTCCCGTTATATTACGTAGACAATATAGCAGAGAATCAGGATCTTGTACACGCAAAAGTTATGGGAAATTATGGGGCATGACGCCATGTACTGGCCCACCAGTGGCCCACAGATTTGACCGAATCGAAACATTAGCTCTTTTCACAAAAAGATGCTTTTTTTGTGAAAAAAAGCCAGAAGAACCGTTAATCATGTAATAAAAACACCCAGTTGACGTTATTGGGTTTTTTTGTTACATTTAAGATATGAAAGAGTCGAAATATTTACATATGCTCCAAGAACTCTCGAAAAAGCCTGTTTTTTCCTCGAAAGAAGGGAAAGAAGCAGGTATCCCCCCTCGCATGCTTGCCCATTTTTGCTCAAAAGGGTTAATTGAACGGGTCAGCCGAGGGATTTATAAAGTTAAAGATATTCAATTAAAAGAAGAATTCGAATGGGAGGATCTGACCCTAACAGTCATGGGCATTCCAACCGGGGTTGTTTGTTTGATTTCAGCACTTTGTGTTTACGATCTGACAGACGAAATCATGAGGGAATTTTGGATAGCAGTTCCACACACGACCACGGCTCCCCATAGATCAAATACCCGAATTATCCGTATGAGAAATATGACGCTTGGACAAACGACAAAAGAAATTGCCGGGCAAAAAGTCAAAATCTTTGATCGTGAACGTACAATCGTCGATGCTTTTCGTTATCTAGACAAGGAGATAGCAGTCAAAGCTTTGCAGGCTTATTTGAAGTCGAGCAAGGAGGTTCGGCCAGATCTAAAAAAGCTCAAAAAGTATGCGAAAGCTTTCAAAGTAAATTTAACCCCATACATTATAGCCTTTACAACATGACTCTACCAATTGAACAGTCCATTAAAGAAAAAATTAGATCCATTGCAAAAGCACGTGATACATCGTTTGCGGAACTTTGGAAAAATTTGATTTTGGAGAGATTTCTAGCTCGTTTATGCCAATCTCAATACAAACACAATTTCATATTTAAGGGAGGGGCTCTTCTTGCGAGATATCTCCCCCTAGGGCGTGAAACGAAAGATATCGATTTTCTTGTTAACCAACTTTCAAACCAAAAAGAAGCTTTGAGTGGCGTATTGGAGGAAATTAGTGCGATCGACTTGAATGACAGCTTTGAGTTTGAAACAGTGAATGTAAACACTCTAAATCATGACCACATGCCTTATACCGGGGCGACAGTCAAATTAATTGCAAAATTTGGAGCTACGAAAACACACCTAGACATGGATTTAGGATTTGGTGACGTTGTTGAGCCTATCGATTACTCAGTTGATCTGATTTCGACCAAAAAAGGCCCTTTATTTGAGAGTCGAATTTCTCTTAGCTGCTATCCCAAGGAATTCATTTTTGCAGAAAAATTAGAAACCGTTGTTTTCCGCGGTGGGGCTAATTCCAGGATGAAAGATTTTCACGACTTGTACTCTTTAATTTCAATTCCAAATCTTCTGAATGAAATACAAGCTGAAAGAGCAGTTCGTATGGTTTTTAAACACAGGGGGTCGGAAATAAATGAACTGCCCATCGTTTTTGACGATGAAGACGTCCAGCTCTTGAACAAAACGTGGGGCTTTTATTATCGACGGCTTAAATCCACCGAGATCAAAAAGATCCTACCAACTAACCACCGGGAATTAACCCAAGCGATTAATGACTGGCTATTGAATAAAACAAAAGTTTGCCAAAAAGAATATTGATGGACCCTCAGTTTGAACAAATGCTTCAAGAGTTATCTTCCCGCCTTCACGCTATTGAGGCTGAAAAAACTGATTGTTTAAATCGGATTAAAGAAATAGATAACGAGCTGCTCACCATAAAGTGTGAAATCAAAAAATATAGCTGTCCAGCGGCTGAGGTAGATCCTGATCATGATGGAATCAACAACCAATCAACTATCGAGAAAAAAATTACACTCTTTCGAAGCCTTTTTCGTGGAAGGGAAGACGTTTATCCTGTTTATTGGGTTAACAAGAAGAAAAATGCGAGTGGATATAAACCAGCTCGCAGCAATGAGTGGGGCTGTCGCGCTTGTAAATTAGCTAATATCAAACCTAAGGACTGTCCGCACAGGACCTACCTCCCTCTTGATGATAAAGTAATCTATAATCATTTAGCTGGTGTTAAAGATCACTGGGGAAATCCTTTCAGCATTGGCGTGTACACACTTCTCCCAGATGACACTTGTTGGTTTTTAGCAGCTGACTTTGATAAAAAAACGTGGATCAACGATGTAGAAGCTTTCGTGAAAACCTGCATTAAAAAAAGTGTACCCGCATATATAGAAAAATCACGCTCCGGCAACGGGGCACACGTATGGATTTTCTTTTCCGAACCAATTCCAGCCGTAGACGCCCGTAAAATGGGATCCTATCTCATCACCGAAACCATGGATAATTATCCTGAAATTGGTTTTGATTCATATGATCGTTTTTTTCCAAATCAGGATACAATGCCAGCTGGAGGTTTCGGTAATTTAATTGCTCTTCCACTTCAAAAAATACCCCGCAATCAAGGAAATAGTGTTTTTTTGGATTCATCTTTTTCTCCCCACGAAGATCAATGGGCTTTTTTAGATTCCGTAAAAAAATTGACTCCTCAACAAGTTGCATTTTTAGCACAAGAAGGTTCCAGTCGGGGTCGTATCGTAGGATTAAAGCTGCCTCTTGAAAATGATATTGAAGATCCATGGGCTTCACCTCCCTCCAGAAAAAGATCTGATAACTTGACTAAGGAACTGGATTCGAAATCGATCGAAATTGTACTGGGGAATCAGGTATTTATTCCCAAGGGGGATCTGCCATCCCGCTTGATCAACCGATTAATTAGAATTGCAGCCTTTCAAAACCCTCAATTTTACAAAGCCCAAGCAATGCGTTTTTCTACGTTTGATATCCCTAGAGTCATTGCATGCGCAGAGAACTTTTCTAAGCATATAGCCCTTCCAAGGGGATGTGTTCAAGAAATCGTTGATTTTCTTGAGGAATCTGGCGGAAAAGTATCCATAAAGGACGAGCGCTCTACTGGCAAGCCCATTAAAACTAAGTTTTTAGGAAAACTAAGGCGGGAGCAAAATGAAGCTGCAAAGGCCCTAAAAAAAGAAGATACGGGAGTATTAGCTGCTACAACCGCATTTGGTAAGACTGTCGTAGCTGCCCATATGATTGCAAAAAGGCGGCGCAATACCTTGATACTCGTACACCGAAAGCAACTGATGGAGCAATGGATTGCAAGGCTCGAAACATTTCTTGATATGAAAAATTTGGAAATCGGATATGTCGGCGGAGGAAAAAGAAAACTTACTGGTTGTATCGATGTAGCTCTGATTCAAAGTCTTATCAAGAAGGGCGAGGTAGACGATCTTGTTGCAGACTATGGGCAGGTGATCATAGATGAATGCCATCACCTCTCAGCCGTGAGCTTTGAATCTGTGATTAAAGAATGTAAGGCAAAATACATTCTTGGACTGACTGCAACTGCCATTCGCAAAGACGGCCATCATCCAATTATTTTTATGCAATGCGGCCCCATCCGTTATAAAGTGGATGCCAAAAAGCAAGCTCTCGAAAGACCCTTTCACCATCACATCATTCAACGGTACACAAATTTTCAGATAGACCACCCGTACGGTAGCGAGGAAAAAATCTCGATCAATACCATTTACTCACACCTCGCCAAAAACCAACAGCGCAACGATCAAATATTCCAAGATGTCATACTGGCGTTAGAGAAGGGACGAACACCCCTCATTTTAACTGAAAGGAAAGAGCATCTTCACTCCTTCGCTAGGCAATTGAAACCCTTTGTAAAGCACATTATTATTTTACATGGTGGGATGAAACCAAAAGAACGGAAAGAAGAAATGAAAAAGCTGGCTGAAGTTCCGGATGATGAAGAGCGATTGTTGATTTCAACGGGCCGATATCTGGGAGAAGGCTTTGACGATGCAAGGCTAGACACCTTGTTCTTAACAATGCCCATTTCTTGGAGAGGAACTTTAGCGCAATACGCCGGACGGCTACACCGCAATCACCATGCCAAAAAAGAGGTCTGGATTTATGACTATGTTGATAGCAATATTCCAATGCTCCTTCGCATGAGCGAAAAAAGAATGAACGGGTATAGAG
>CAZVSU010000089.1:0-8437 GCA_964629645.1 uncultured bacterium
ACACAACAATAACAGGAACAATTACAACAGATATTTTACAAAACGATACTTCTTTGTATGATATTAAAATATTTAATTCTAGTTACTTTAATAGAACTTATGAGGATTATAATGTATCAACCGACTTAGAGGCAATATTAAAGCAAACAAACATTACATTTAATTTTATATTTGGTTCGGGAGACTTACTTAATTTTAGCAATATGTTATTAGAGGACTTAAATAATTCTAAAAACTATACAATAACTTATGGAACTTTGAACTTTAATCCGGTTGCAGAAAATATAACATTCCAAATAAGTAATACTCAAAATATATTTGATACCTTCAATCAAACTTTAAACTTCTCAATAAGAGAGAATGCAACTTATAATATTACTTTAACTGAAAACCAAAATATACTTACATTCAACGACGCTAATTCCTCTAGTCCAGTTGATAACGCTAATGTTACAATAACTTATCCATCTGGAAAAGTATTAAACTTAACAACTAATTCATCAGGACAAGTTAATTTTAGTTATGTGTATGATGGGGCTTTGGAGTTAGGAGAATACACGATACATTTAATGAAGTTAGGTTTCCTTAATTTCACAACAACTGAAAATATTAACAGTTCTAATATCCCTTTCTCTGCTACATATAATATTAGTAGGGCAAGAATTATAATTAATTTATACAACAGATTAGATAATTCTTTATTAAGTGGTGTTGATGTCGATATTATATTCCAATCTTTATTCAATGAAACAACAAACACAGGGCAATATATACAAAACAACATTACTTTAGCCAGTGCAGATTATACAGTGTATGCTTTAGCAGATGGTTTCTTTACTGAAGTTAAGAGATTTACATTTAATAATCAAGAGGAAATTGAGATAGATTTCTATATGCTAAACTTAACTCAAGATAACTCGGCGACTTTATTTGTTTCAACAATTAATTCCTTCTACGAAATAATACCAGGAACTCAAGTTGAATTATTACAATATTCAACAACTGATTTAAGTTATGTTTCGGTATCTGAGTGTATAACTAATGCTAATGGTGAGTGTGCTTTTGGAGTTGAATTGAATGATAAGACTTATAGAATAAGAGCATTTAAAGAAATTGATGGCGAGTTATTCTTTTCTGAAACTTCAGACTCAGGAGAAATAATAACAACTGATAACGAAGTTAGAACTTTAGTTTTATATTTCACTGATAGATTTACAACTCTTGATACTGATAACTTACGAGTCGATATTACAGAAACATTCAATAATAACATATCACAAATAACAGTCGAATTCCAAAGTTTAGACGGACTTAATAAAAGAGTTTGTGTAGAGTATTTCACGGGCGAAGTAAGTTTAACCGGAGACACATATTGTTTAAGTTCTACTGGTGCAGTCCAGAATATAAATGCAAACTTCTTACTTAATCGTTCTAATAGATATGTGGCTAAAATATACTTAGACGCCTCTTATGGCGAAGTATTATTGGAAGAATATATTTACCCATCTATCAGCGATATTGAGGAAGTGTTTGATATTTGGTTTATTAAGATACTTATTTGGGTTGTGTGGATTGCTTTCTTATCTTTATCTTTGTATTTGAAAAACATTACTTTATTTGCATTCTTTGGAATAATAATGTCGTGGGGTCAAACAATAATATTCCCAACAACAAGTTTTATATCTGTTGCAGTATTCAATACGATTATAGGTGGATTTTTAGTTTGGGTTTCAAGAAAGAGGTTAGATACTGAATAATGGCATTTTCAAAATTAAATTATTGGATTGGTATTGTTTTTATGTTTAGTTTATTTACTCTTGCGATTACTTCTGCCGGAACTTCTTTCTACGGAGAACTTAATTTAACTACCGAGAGCCAAGATTATATAACTCAAATGGGAGGATTTATCGAGACTGACGGAGTAGATACTCTAGCAACAACTAGTTTGGAGGAGAGTAAAAAGGTAAGTTATATTGGTGGAGACAATGAAACTGCTTCAGTTGTTGGAACTGATAATGTGGGAGTATTATTTTATTTTAAAAAAATAGGCACTGCAATAGAAAACACAATTAAAATCGCTTTAAATTCACCTTCAACAATGTTATTAGGTTTAGGTTTACCTATTTCTAGATTTGCAGGTTTCATTAATATTCTAGTTTTAATTATGTCTTTAGGTGTTACTGTTTCACTTGTGAGGTCGATATTAAAATGAGTCTTGCAGAAATACCGATGAATTTAACTAGGTTAACTAACATCACTCAACCTACTTTTAGTGTTGTGTCTAATCCAGAAAATATATTTGAGCAAATAGTTATAAGTGCTAATACTTACACATCTCATTGGTTAGGTTTCTTTATGCTTCTTACAATATCATTCATATTATATTGGGTTTTATCTGATAGAACTCCTTTCGGTGAGTTCAAGTATGATGATATGAGGGCTTTATCTGTTTCGTTAGGTATTGCTTCAATGATAGGAATTAAAGCGATAGAATTAAATTTAATTATGAATTTCATTACTGTTGCACAGTTCACTTATTTGTTTTTGCTCTCACTCATATTTATATTCACTTATGAAAATAGAGAATGATAGGAACTATAACTAAAATTTTATTTGTATTATTTATATTTTATGTAGTTTTAACAGTTCTAAGTAAAATTGGTTTATTTAAAATAATATTCAAGACTTCTTCTTTCGTTGGCTCTGAAATCAATTACGAAAAGCAGAGGAAAAAAGAAATAAAACGATTAAATTTATTAAATAAGAAGTCTTATAGAATTAATAACGAATTATAATGGCAACCATAAGAACATCACAACAAAGGAGAAGTGTAACTAGGAGAATTCCGGTTAGGCGAAGTTCTAAATTACAGACTGATTTACAAAAAAAAAGTTTAACTTTTTCTGAAATGCGAAAGCAAGACAAATCCGAAAGAGAATTATTCAAAAGAATTGAAGATGTATCACAAAGTTTTCTTAAACAAGCAACTAATATTAACGAACTACAAAGATTAAGAGATGGATTTGTGAGACAAAATATGTCTAGAATTCCCGAACAATACCAAGACAAACTTAAAGAAATATCAACTAAAGAAGCACAAAAGATAATCGATAACCAAAAGAAACTTACTTCTGATTTAAGAAAAGATATTGAGAAATGGAAAAAAGACGAAGACAGATTTGATGAGCGAGGAGATAAAGAAGATGACGCTAAACGAAAAGCGAGATTTAAAGCAAAAGAAAAATATTACGATACTTTAAGCGACGAAGCACAAAAGATAATTAATCAAAGATTGGCGAAAGGAGATATTATTGATAGAAATAAATTATACTCATTCTTAAAAGATAAGGCTAATTTCGAGAAAGACAAAAGAGAAGCAAGAGAAGAACGAAAAATAGCAGAAGTTAAAGCAAAAGAAAAAGAATTAGAGATTAGAGAATACTTTGAGCGACCTAATGTTATGTCTGCTCCTCCTAGTGTTTCACAAATTCAAAAAGACTTAAAAGTAGATACTTATACTGCCAGACAGATTCAAGATGTAGCGAAACAAAGTGCTAAACAACAAGTTGATTTTGTGAATAAACTTAAAAATACAATAGAAGATGGGGCAAGATACGACATTAATTCACTTAAAGAAGCCGGACTTAGTGGCTCTGAAGCAAGAGAAATATTAGAAAAGCAAGATAGAAACGACCAAAAGATAATAAGTAAGTTACCTGATTTCTCAAAACAAATTCAAAACAAATTAGATACCATTAAATTCGAGACTCAAATCAATCCATTTTTGCTCAAGATAGGTAAGTCTCCACAAGCAGATTTAGGACAATCTTTCTTACCTAAAGATGTTAAAGAAGTGAACGCTTTTAGAAACTTAAATCCAAGAGAGCAAAATGTAGTTCTGACTTATACAGGATTAAGAAATATTAAAGATAATACTAAAGATGTGCAAAGAAACTTACCAGATTTAAAACAATTACAAGCATTTTCTAATTTACCTACTCCAGTAGTTGCTCAATTTAATTTACCTAAAGAATTGCTACAAAGAAAAGATTTCAAATTTGATATGAATACTATTAAGAATATTGCTAATTTAAGTGAGAATGCATTAAAGAAGTTATCAATTAATTACGAAAGCGACAAAGTGTCTAAAATCATAAAAGACTACAACACTTATTCTGACGCAGTAACTTTATCTAAAGAATTTGAGAAGAAACTTAGTGCAGATAGAATAAAAAATGTTATTCGTGCATTTGAAAGAGAAATCAATAAAACAATAAAAGCACCGTGGGAGTCTTTATGGAACAAATTAGTAGCAGACGAATTCAAAACTAAAGAAAGGAAAGTAGGTCAAACATTCATAGGTTTAATTTATGCAAACGAAATCAAGAAACTTCAAAGAAAATTAAATAGAGGAGAAGGACTTAGCAGAAAAGATTATACTGATTACCTTAAACGAGCAGGAGACTTTATTGGTCTTAAAAGAAGAACTCGAGAGGGAGTTAAAAACTATATTAATAATTTTAAAACTCGAAAAGAAAAACTTGAAGCACACACTAATTTAGTTAATTTGGCTAAGAATTCTATTGCATTAGCAGGAGCAACAACAGACACAGTTAGAAACACTTTACAAACTTTAATTGATTGGTCAGAAATAACTTTGAATAGTGCATTATCATCAATAAGTAAAACGCCTTCATCTATTGCTAATCTCGGTAAAAATTCTCTTAAGTTTTTATTCAATACCGGAAAAGATTTAGTTGATGTAACGGACAATATAGCGAAAAGATGGAACACAAAACAAAAATCACAACTTAAAACTAGAACTGGGAAAGAATGGTCTAAAGTATATTCGGCAGGTATAAGTGCTAAAGACTTGGCAGTTGAAGTATTCAAAAATCCTAAACTATTGGTTTTGGCTTTAACTACTCTAGGTGTTATTAGTTCGGAATTGTTAAGTAAAGCACTAAAAAATTTAAATGATGACCCATTCACTGGAACATCTAAAGTTGCACAATACTTAATTGAAAGAAAAGTTTTAAGTGGAGCAATTAAAGGTGCAGGATTGACAGCACAACAAATTAAAGCAAAATTAAGTCCTTTTGTTTTAAGAAATGTGCAAGTCTTTGAAGACTCACCAACTAAAATTACGACTGCTCGTGCTTTATTAGAATTACAAGGTAAGAAAGTAGATTTATATTCTGCAACTCCAGACAAAATAAACAAATTATTGAAAGGCTCAAGTTTAAGTAAGAATGAAATAAATTTTTTAATAAAAGATATGTTAAAAAATCCAGACAAATATATAGACGCAAATAAGAAAATTAGAACTCTTGAAACTATTATTAGAACAAAACCCCAACAAGAGATTGCTAACTTTATAAAAAACAAAGATGTTTTTATTAGTGGTTCTGCAAGTCTTAAAGTTCAATTAAAAAACTTTAGAAAAATAGGTGATTTTGATTTAGTAGTTAGTAACCCTAAATCTTTTGCTAACCTTTTAGCAAACCATTTGAATAAAAATACAATTTTAGGAAAAATAAGTAAGATAAAAAGATTTAAACTCGTGCCTAATCAAAAAGTAAAAGGAGTATATGCGATTTTTGATAGAGTAACTAGAAAAAAAATAGCAGATATAGACGATTTAAAATTAGTTAACGCAAATTTTAGAACAATATTAGGTCGTGCTTTATCTAATAAGGATTTTCTAAAAATAAATGGAATTAAATTTCTTAAAGTTGAAACTCAATTACCTGCAAAATTAGCACTATCAACTAAAACATCTGCAAGTTTTAGGTCTGCCAAAGAATTGAAAGATGTTGCAAAAATTGTTAAAGGTTCTAAAAATAAATTAAGTAAAACTAGATGGAAACAACTTAAAAATATTTTAGATAATAATGATAATGTTTTGAAAGTTAGAGGCGATATTGGAGGACTAGGTAAAGATAGGAAATACTTTTGGGCTTCTAAATACGGTATCAATACAAACAAATCAGAAAAACAAATCATATCCAGTCTTAGACGATTAGGTTTTACTCAAGCAGATATAAACAAAAACATAGATTTGTATTCTCAAGATGGTTTTTATTTTGGTATCAATAAAATATACTCTTATTTTTTGAAAGGTAAAAAAGGAACTGCTGTTGTAGTTCGAGACTTGAAACTAGGGACATACCCTAAAAGCATTAGAGAATTATTGAAGAAGAACATAGCAGGACAATTAAATGCAAGTCAGAAATTAATTTTAAGAAAAAAACTTAACAGGTTTATCAAAAATAATCCTGATAAAGTTTTTCCAGGAGAAAAAGCACTAACCGATTTAGTCGGAGAGGAAGAAGCAATAGCAGGAGTATTTACAAGGTTATTCCCCAAAAAAGCATTTATCAAAAGGGAAATATATGTGCCGAGTCTAAATACATTCATAGGAGTCCAAGAAGCAACTCTTGGAAGAAAACCAGTTGCAGTTAAGGGATTATATCAGGCACTAAAAAATAAATTCAAGAAAGGCTACTCGATTAAACAAATGAAAAAAGACATAATTAATTGGGCTAAAAAAAATATTAAAGGCTTTAAAGATAGATTTAGACGAATTGATACAAGTAAAGATAAAGCAAAACTAAATCAATTAAGGAAAACTATTGATGACCAAATTAGTTCAATTAAAAAATCTAAATTAAAAACATCTGATAAAAGAAGATTAGTATCTGAATTACAACGGAAAAGAAAATTAATAACTCCTAGAAAAGCGAGAGACTTAATATTAACTCCCAATTTAGTTAGAACAGTAACTAGAACCATAAGACAAACTTTAAGAAAATTAAAAGTCAGAGTGCCTAAAACAACTTTAAGAAAAGTGAAAAGAGTTGTTACTAAAGCAAGAGCAAGACCGAGTAAAATTACAAGAGTAAGAAAAGTCGTAAAACCTAGAATTAGAAAACCAATAACAAGACAAAAATTAAGAGTAACTCCGAGAGATGTAAGAGTTGAAAGAACAGGTGAAAGAATATTAAGATTGCCTAAAACCCCCTCCAGAGTTGCAAGAACAGAAAAAATCCCTAAACGAATTAAAATAAAACCACAATGGGACTCTAGACTTCCTAAAGGCTACGAAAGATTGGTTAATGTATTAGTTCGGGTCAGAGGCACAAACAAAGAACTAAATTTAAGAACTACCCCAAATAGAGCTTTAAATTATATTACAAGATTAGTAGATAACACTACAGCAAGAAGTTTCAAATTAAAATCAGTAGGTATAACTAAGAACAAAGATGTGAAAGCAGAAACTATAACGCAAAAATTCAGACCTAAACGAAAAAGAAACAGTGTAATATTAGACTTCGTTGAAAAATCTAGATTTGCAATAGATACAAAAGGCGAGAAAAGAGGTCTAAAAATATCAAAAGTTATAAAAACTAGAAAACCTACTACAAGAAAGAAAACAACTAAAAAAAGAAAAACTAAAAGATGAACGGCAAACCTTTTATTTTATTTATTGGATTTTTTTTAATACTTGGAGTAATTTTCACACTCCAAAAACCTATTAATTTATCTTATATTGCTAATTCTCAAGTCGAAACTATCTCTTTTGAACACAATCAAGTTCATAGGGGCAACATTTGGTCTATATACGATTACGAGATACTTCCTTCAACTAGTAATTCTTCTTTCATTCTCAAAACTGGAAACAAATCAGTTCATATAGTATTCCAATTTCAGAATAAATATGAAGCACAGTTTTGGTTTTGCGAGAATATAACAGTAATTAATAACGGAACTAGATTAGAGTATTTCAATAGAAACCGAAATATTTTGGGTGAAAATGGAGTTGAGGCTTATATAGGTGGGGATTTCGCTTCCTGCACTAATGTATTTGGTCGTGCTAGATTAGGAGACGGAAGACAAATAGGAGGTGGCGATAGGTCTATTAATGAGTATGTGTTAAGACCCAACACAGATTACGCTATTTGGGTCGAGAATATAGCAAATCAACCTAATGCAATAAATTACTATTTTGAATGGTATGAGGATTTGGATTAAAATGAAACTTAAATTAAACAATAGCGAAGATGAATATTTAGATGTAAATTTCATTAGTTTTCTTAAATTATGGTGCTTTTCCGGAGCAGTATTCCTAGTTCTTTGGAGTCTATTTTGGTTCGTGATAGGCTTTATTTTCGGATTCGTATATTACTAAAACCAAAACATTTATATAGTTTTTAGATTTCTTTATTTCTACTTGAGGTGATATTATGCAAACAATATTTAAAGGAAAATTTAGTAAAAAAGACGGGTTGACTATCGATAAAATATTATTTTTGGATTAAAAATGCCTAAAACAAGATTAGAAATCTTAAATGATATTGAAGATGAATTATGTGCAAACATACCAGTCCACATATTACCCTCAGATACTAATTTTAATGATAAATGGTATTCCGAA
>CAZVSU010000090.1:0-8194 GCA_964629645.1 uncultured bacterium
ATCGCGGTCACCGTGTTGACAAGAAGCGCCCATATCGGCATCGAAATTGTGATGGGAAATGTCGATGCGCTTCACTTTGATGATTTAAAAATGGTCGGGCTTATCCTGATCGTCACTCTTATCGGCATCACCGTTTTTTTTAAAGAGTACCTGATCACAACTTTTGATCCCGGACTCGCGAAGGCGCTTGGTTTTTCCGCCCTATTTTTTGACTACCTGCTGATGACCCAAGTTTCGATCACGGCCGTTGGCGCGTTTCGTGCGGTGGGGGTCTTGATGGTATTGGCGCTTATCACCGGCCCTCCATTGACAGCGCGGCTTTTAACCGATCGCCTCAAAATAATGCTGTTGATCGCAAGCGGGATTGGTTGCGCCGCCTCTTTGATCGGCGTTGCCTTTTCACGCCACCTTCTATCAGTTTACGATCTTCCCATGTCAACAGGCTCTTTGGTTGTCATTGTGATCGTTTTCATTTATTTTCTGGCTGCGGGCAGATATCTCATGCGGCAACACTGCCGAAGAGGCCTCTTCGGGGCAAAGAGCGCGCTCTCTTAACGATTACAGGAGAAGAGCCCTCGCTGTGAAGTAAAAATTTCCTTGTGTTGCGATGGTATTTGCTTTCTATTTGTTTTTAAGATATGATAACGACCCTCCGGAGGAGTGTCCGAGCGGCCGAAGGAGCACGCTTGGAAAGCGTGTGTGCGTTAACGCGTACCATGGGTTCGAATCCCATCTCCTCCGTTTTCAAACTTTCTCCCCTGTGACTGTCATTCGAGAGATAGTGCCAAAGGCTCTGTGTGATAGCTGACGGGGATTAAGACACTCGCAGCAGTGCCCCTTCTTGCTCTAGTCGACAGCCTCTCCTCCTTCTTTTCAGTTTGAAAAAAATCATCAGCTGCCAGGCTCCCAACCGGCGATGAGCTTTGGGCTTGGGGGCTCACTGCTCTCCTTTAGAAATGTCAGACCGGCGACCTCCAGTTACAAATTTAAAAGTAATTTTTTGAAAAATATCGAGGTTGAAATGAGCTTTTTAGTCGCTGCAGGGGCGGGATATTGTTTTGTAAGATGTATGGATCAAGGGTTTGCAGATGCAATGGGTCTTCATACGCTTAGGCATGGGACAGACCCTGTCGCATGGTTTAAAGTCCATTTCGCTGGAGCGAAGCTAAGATGCGACCGCTCCAGCTCTCCATTGTCATCAACCAGATAAATTTTGATTCTCCCAATTTTAAGAGGGCAGGTGTTGAAGGGGGTCATAGTGCTTATGGCTGCAGGCACACTTTAAAATGAGCTCCTAATTTTGCTGCAGCGCAAAAAAGGTGCCACGGTTGCCGGAGCCCTCATAGCGCTTGTATAAAGCGCCTTGCTTTTTAAACAAAAATGATATATTCTTAGACATTTAAAAGTAAAAATAATTGGTTCTTATGCGTGTAATAAATTTATTTATTTTATTGTTTTTTGTTTCGACTGCGGCGCTATTTGCCGACAGCTGCCGAGATGAGGCACAACCTGACAAGACAAAACCTCAGTACTTTATCGATTTCGTTCATGTTGAGGAAAAAGGCGAAGGGTGGGTAGCTAGGATCTATTTGACCAATGACTCTCAGTTTGTCACGACATGCCCCTATTTTTATGAGCAGCAATTTTGGGAGTTTATTGACAATCTTCAGCCGGGACAAGAGGTCTTTTTTCGCGCGTTTGAAGGTAGTCCCGTGTTGTTGATGCTGGATCTAGAGCACCGCTCTACATGGCTTGTGAATTTAGGTCGTGATTCAAAAAAAGTTTTCCCCAAGATTGTTGAGATTCAGGAGCTCTCGACCGGCTGGCTTTCCACAACCTACGAGGTGACCCTTAGCGACGGGACCATCTGGAAGCCTTTATCGTATAAAGGGGTTAATTTGATAGAGTTTGCTTGGAACGTTGGCGATACTGTCATCCACGGTGGAGGTGGGCTTGATCTTCTCATCAATATCGATGCTCCAACGAACCTTGAATGGGGGAGTACATCTGTTGATCCTCGGGAAGTCCCGATGTCTTCGGTGATGCGTTCAGATTAATTTCGAATTGTCGTGACACTCGACGATGAGTCGTTTCGTCGATAGAGGAGGGAGGCGTCCGTCTTGGCCGCTTGAACGGATGCTGATGAGAAAAGACCCAGTGGCTTGTTCCATGGTCTGACGCAATCGATTCTGTAGCCAAATGACTCCATAAGAGGGCCAAGTCTGGTTTCAATCAGCTTAAGATCATTTTTTTTGTAGCGGCTGCGGTGCTTTAAGGCATAGCCGGCCGGGGGGTATTTTATGACAGCACGGATGATGTCATCGTCTGAAACGTGATAGCCGATAAAGAGAAGGGCCTCTTTCAAACAGTCGAAAGGGGACTCGAGCAAATCTTCATAGCGGATAGTGTGAACATTTTCTGCTTCGTCCCAAATTTTTTGGAAGCGTTCCCAAAGTTCAATGTATCGATTCAGAGTGTCTCTTGGAATCGTTTTGCAGCGTGCGTTTTGTCTTCGCTTGTTTTCGTAGACAAAGAAGGAATAAAACGAATCGATCGGATGGCGAACAATCCTAAGAGCGCGGCAGTAAGGCAGCGTTTCGAAGGGAGAGCTGCTGTAAGGGTAATGAGTTTTCACGACAGCGATACCGCCTTTAGCGGGATAGCTGCGTGTTCCTTCGTACCCATTTCTGCAGCAATAGCCGCCCCATGGAAAGACGTGAGTCATGTGAGGAGGGTCGTTGTCGCGATAGATTGAGCTTGTCGCGATGCCCGTCGCCTCTTCGATGAGGTAGCGCATCCAATGGTTTCCGGACCTTGGATAAGTCGCGAGATAGACCCGATGCTCCCAATCGCTGTCAAGATGACCGTTGTCCTCTGGCGGGGTTTTGCCTAAGGTGAGGGCGGTGCACAAAAAAAACAAGCAGAAAAAAGGGAGCGGTCTTTTTGTTTGTGTCATGCATTCAAATTAGTTGGCGGAGATGCACGCATTATAAAGAACGAACCGGGATCTTGTCCATCGTTTCGATGGAAAGGGGACAGGAATACGGGTCAACACTTCTTAACATTGACAATATCTCCTGACCTCGGGAATAAGAACAGTTATGGAAGTATCGCACACTGTGACATTTCGGGGAATATGCTGCATTTGTTTCGGAGGGAATGAATGGTATGATCAATTGGAAGAAAAAATCCGTAAAGTGTCTTCCCAGGCGATGCAAAAGGCAGCGCTTCATTCCTTAAATTATGTCGTCAGGCCCTGCAAAGAGTTTCAAAACTTTAATGATGTAGGGAGAGGCATTGGCAACAACAGCTTAGTCGATTTTGCCTCAACTTCGTGCCGCGTTGTTCTTTCTCAGACTGCGGAAAAGGCCTTTGGCCGGCCGCTTTATTCAGGAGATCGCCTTCTTTCGCGGTCTCGAACAAAAAAAAGAAGAAAAATTCGGCGTTACCGCGCCATAGTGGGATTGGACGCTGTCGAGGCTCAATTTGCAAGGCAAACGGCGCGGCTTGTTCACGAGGTGATCCCAATGGCGATTGGAGATCAGTTTTTTCGTCTTCCAAAGCTCGGTGAGCAGCAAATCTTATTTCGATATGGAGTTGTTTATCGCTATTTGAATCATAAATTGAATCAGGCGACACTCTATCGCGAACGATTTCTCGCTTCTCCTGCGCGCGATCCTCTCGAGCGACTCATTGCCGGTTTGGGAGCCAATGTCACAAACCTCATGTTCTCCCCCGCAACCGTCCGCCACTTTTTCGACCTGGAACAAACCCTTCTTAAGCTCAGTGTCAAAACGTTGTCGAAGCCGCACCACCCCGAACTAGCCTTTCATTTAGAGGCCGTTTTGGTCCACGCTTTTGCCGAATCGGTTCGACACATGGAGCAAGCCGATCAATTTGTTAAACGCTCCGGCTGCATGACTCATAAAGAGCAGCTCATTGCGCGCACCGAATGGTACAAACAAAATGGTGTTTTGCCGAAGGGGGTCCCCAATCCCGATGAAGTGCGTTTGACATCGGAAAATGTGGAACAGGAGTTTGACAAGGCCCTTTACGAGTATCTCGATCAATTCAGTATCCTTTTGCTCGATCGCGTGATCTCAAAATCGATTAAAAGCCGATTTGCCAAGACAGTTTATGCGATTGAAGGGAAAGAGGGACTCAAAAAGCTGATCAGCCGTGCTCTTGGAGACCTCGTCGTGAAACAGATATCAGATCCTCATCTTTTTACCGTTTCCATACTTTTTGGAATGGGAATTGAAGCCGGCCATTATGAAACCGACGGATTTGGACGAGGGTCATTGGTCAAAGTTCTTGACGTGGGCCGTCAGATGGCGAAAACCTACCGTACCGATGGGGCCTCTTCAAAAGATGTGGCCGCCGTGTTCAAAAGATCGCAATTGAAGGTGAGGCGGGAGGGATATGAAGCCCTCATGCAAAAGAAAAACGCCAAAGACAAGCTGCGCGAAGCCATCCATGAGAGTCTTTATTCGGCGATAAAAGGAGAGGCCTATCGGCACGAAGGGGTCTTTAAAGACGTTCGCGAATCCCTGTCAAGTATTCCTCTTGTAGGAACGGCAACGACCAGTTTCCATCTTTTGGTCAACGGCCTTTTTTACTCGATGTCTTACCTGTTTCGCAGTGAAAGCGAAACGTCGACAGGGTATTGCTCATGGATATTTCGGCATTTTACGGGTCGCGCGTTCTCGAAAAGCATCGCCAACGGTCTGATTGGTCTGATCGACACTCCGGGGTGGCGTTTTACCATTCTCAACTGTTTAGAAGCTGTTCGCCGCACCATTGTGGAGGGAGAGGTCCCTCCGCCTGCATCGGCGGCAGACATGAGAGACATCATCTCGTTTGTTTTTCGCATCGTCTCTAAAGATCTCTCGGAACAAGGATTTCCTGTCGAGACTCTTTTCGACTATCTGGTGACCGAAGACTTTCTTTTAGGGTTGCGATCGGATGTCAAACCCTCGACACATTCTGTCCACAAGCTTGTGATGGCCTCCTCTTTGCCGTCAATCAAGGAGGCGATTCTCGTCACGCGCATCGTCAAATGGATGAGGGCGCGTTGTATCTGTTTTGAGGGGGACAACAAATTTTGGGAAGTATTTGTGAGGGGATACCTCAACAAGCTTGTGGCATCGCGCCTTTCGGTCTTTACATTCGGCCGCAACCCATCTGAGGACAAAATCGCTATACGGGAACGGTTTCTCGATTCTTTTTTAGACATGTCATTTGACGAGGTGATCGAAATCTTCGGGCATGAACCCGACGTCGGCATGATTGCTGAAATCTTCCGCTCGCGCGTTCCCACATCAGAAGAAATAGGAGACCTTGTCGAAAGAGTTCAAGTCTTTACGTCCGGGGAAGGCCGTCTTTCCCAAGGTTCGCGTCAATCCGAATTCTAATCTTTGTTTTCTTGTGAATTAATCTGTTATGTAATCTGAACTTAGGCTGCCCAGTGGATGCCGCAAGCTTTACGAGACAAATCATTTCGACGATTCTGAACATGCCGAGGTGGCCTTCGAAATTGATGCCGCTCAGCTTGGGGCGGCGCTCCGCACCTTTCAGCAAGAAAACCTCCCCTTTGTGATGCTGTTTGACTACTGATCGCCAAAAGCGGCGCTCAATTTGACGGATTGGTCTTTTATGAGGGCGAGCGATAGAAGGTGTGGAGCCGCCCATTTTTCCCGCTTTCAAACATACGGGTGATGAGTTTTTTTGCCTCGTCTTCTACGAAGAGCCAGGCGATGCAGTAGGCCCAAACATAAGCGATCCAGATCCACGGAATCGCTGTCACAAAAACTCCTAAGCCGGCAATGAGTCCCGCTAAAATCTGAGTGCCTAAAATGGCGCCGAGCAGTACGGGAGCCGGATAGGGGGGCTTGAAGAATGATTTTTTGCTGCGGGTCACAAAAAGTGTCATATGGCCGGCGACAACGAGTTTTAAAAAGATCAACGTTTGCAGCTTCTCGTTCGGAACCCCGGCATAAGATTTTGCAAACACAAAGAGTAAAAATGTTTCGACAACACCGATGATCCCAAGCGTTGCCGCGATGGTCAAAACGCGGCGCATGTTCCAACGGACAGGCTTTGGGTCGAGGTAGGTGTTGTCATAGGCGATGGTCATAATCGGCAGATCATTCATCAGCGCAAGTAAGATGATCATCACGGCTGTGATCGGATACAGATTATAAGCGAGCATGGTCAAGACAATGAAAAACATGATCCGGATGGTTTCGACGATGCGGTAAATGGCATAGCTGTTCATCCGTTCAAAAATACGTCTTGCTTCCTCAATCGCGTGAATGATGACAGAAAGTCCGGGGAGTGTCAGCACAAGCGATGAGGCGGCCTTGGCCGCATCTGTTGCTCCGCTGACGGCGATGCCGACATTGGCTTGTTTCAGGGCAGGCGCGTCGTTGACGCCATCTCCTGTCATTCCCACAATATGATCTTCGCTCTGCAGCGCTCTGACGATTCCGAATTTGTGTTCGGGAAAAACTTCTGCGAAACCGTCAGCTTGGTTGATTTTTTTGAGCGAGTCAGCTCCGACGTCTCCTTTTTCACCAAGCAAATTGCCCGCGGTCAACATTTGATCGCCGAGCTTGAGCTGGCTGCCGATTTCTTTTGCGATGGCGATGTTGTCCCCTGTGACCATCTTGACGTCGATTCCATGTTCTTTCGCTTCTCTTATGGTGTCGACAGAATCGACGCGCAAAGGATCTGCCATCGGAAGAAGACCGAGAAACGTCCAATTGTCGCGGTTGTCCGTGCGGGCAACCCCGAGGGTGCGGTATCCTTTTGAGGCGAACGCGGCAATGTCTTGTTCGACTTGCTCTTTGAGTGACGCATCGGGGTCGCAGAGCGTCAAGATCACCTGGGGAGCCCCTTTAGTGACCTTGAATGTCGCCCCCCTTGTGACTGTCGCTTCTGTCCGCTTTGATACGGGATCGAAGGGGATAAAATCGGTTTGTTGGTAAGAATCGAGGCTATTTCGGTTGGCCAAACCATTGATCACGGCGAGGTCAATGGGATCTTGGTTCTCTTCTTTGGAGGCAAGTGCTGCTGTTAAAATGAGCTCTTCTTCTGTGGCGCCTCCATAGGTGGCAGGGGGTTTGAGTTCAAGCTTGTTTTGGGTCAGCGTTCCCGTTTTGTCGGAGCACAAGGTATCCATACCCGCCATCTCTTCAATAGAATCGAGGCGCGTCACGATCGCTTTTTTCTTGGAAAGGGCTAGGGCTCCGGCAGCCATGGTCACCGAGAGGACAGCCGGCAGCGCCACTGGGATCGAGGCCACAGTCAAAATAAGGGCAAATTGGAGCAAAGAGAGGAGGCTGTCGCCTCGGTCGAGCTGTACCACCACCAAAAGGAAGACGAGCGCGAGGCTGATCATGATGAGGAAATTCCCGATCTGGACCACAGCCTTTTGGAAATGGGAGACTGACTTGGCCGACATCACGAGTTCGGTTGTTTTTCCAAAGAAAGTGCTTCCCCCCGTCGCTGTCACGAGGCCCATCATTTCCCCTTGCTTGACCACTGATCCGGAGTAGGCGGCATCGCCCGCTTTTTTTGTGACAGGCAGCGACTCTCCTGTCATAGCCGATTGATCGATCGAGAGGTAATCGCCTTCGAATAAAGTGACATCTGCTGGAACAATGTCGCCGAGCCTCACGCGGATCACATCACCCGGAACTAACTCCTTAGCTTCGATCACAACCCATTTTCCGTCGCGGAGGGCGCGGCTTTTGCTCGCCAGCTTCTTCTTGAGGGCGTCAACAGCGTTTCCGGCTTGAAACTCCTGCCAGAATCCGACGGCGGAATTAAAAATAAGAAGCGTTATGATGATGCCGAAATCGACCCAATCTCCGGCAAAAATCGAGAGGAGCGCCGCCGCTTCAATCATCCACGGGATCGGGCCCCAAAAATAGCCGAAAAATTTGAGGAGCGGGCTTGTCTTTTTTTCCTCAAGTGCGTTGAAGCCGTACAGCTCCAACCTTTTCTTCGCCTCGTCGGTGGTCAGCCCTTTGCCGCTTGATTTCACTTTTTCAAACAGAGTGTCAAAATTTACAGTATCTGTTTCTTGGTGAGAAGTTTGAGTTGTGGATTGGGACATTTTAACCTCTTGCCGTCATTTATCATCTTTCGCCGAAAGACCCCTTCATTCATGAAGGGGATGTAAGGCGAA
>CAZVSU010000091.1:0-8144 GCA_964629645.1 uncultured bacterium
AAAGTATGATTATTACACGGTAGAGGAAGAGACTTTCGAAGAGGCGTTAAAGATCCTGAAAGAGCAAGGCCGCGTCCCTGAGTATTTTAAAGATTATTAGGGGACGTCTTCAAATTTCAAATGACGGATGTTAATGCTCAAGGTATTGTCCCCCACTTTAACAGGAAGCGGTGGATCCTGCATTCCAATGGGGAGCCCTTTAAGACTCAAGCCAGCTGGAATGGAGGCTGCAGGATGTTCTGAGAAATTCAAGGGATAGGTCAAGCACCATCCAAGAGTGGGATCCACCTCTTCTCCACACGCTCCTTCACGACAATACGAGAGGCTGTGGTTTTTTAAGCGCGCGAAAGGGATGTGAATCCTCTTACAGGTCGTTTTTGTGGCTTTCAATATCAAGCCATAATTCCGGTTCTTGCAGTGCATTTGCAAGTTCTTCTGTATAGTCGTCGCCGAGCAACGCTAGAAGGGATTGACTGTTATCGGGGACATTCTCTTTGTCTTCGTGTTCTTCATCAAGCAAGGGGAAAGGATCAAAAGCAATCTCGTCGGTTTGACGGTGCTTTGTTGGACTCGCTGAAATTGGAGGTTTGGCATTTTCGCTTTCACTCGGTGGTTTCGACCTTTTCCTAAGGCTGAGCGCTCTTTGAGAGGCGACGACCTTTTCGATCATGTCGCTTGGAATCTCGATAAATTGAAGAAAAGCATCGAGGTGTACATTCGGCCATTTTAAATAGGAAACTTTGCGATAAGAAATGCCAATGCCCCAATTATAGCAGAATCTCTCGAATAGGCGCAGCATTTTACTCGTGGCCATGCCGTTGACCCGTTCCGAATGCTCTTCCCAAATTGTTTTCCATGGGACTCTCTTTTTTCCTTCTAGAAAATCGACGTTTCGGATGAGGTACTGTTTAAACACATCGCGGTACAAACAGCCGCAATTTTTCTTCTGGTGGCCGGGATGGGGTTTAACGCTTGCCTTGACAGCCGGTTTCATTTGTCTCTTCTTTCTGGGGCGTGATGGTGCTGACACTTTTCTTTTTTTAGGTGTACGGGTCGGTACGGGAACGGGCTCAATCGATTGGGAACGCAACCTTGGGTTAAGCTTTTTTTGAGAGGCGACGACCTTTTCGATCATGTCGCTCGGAATCCCGATAAATTGAAAAAATGCGCTTAATTGACCTTTCTGCCAGTTCAAATAATGCACTTTCCGGCGATAGATTGCATTGGCCCAATTGCAATAGAAGCCCTCAAATTGACGTTGCATTTTTCTAGTCGCAGTCACGTTGATTTTTTTCGCTTTCTCTTCCCAAATTGTTTTCCAATCGACTCTCTTTTTCCCTTCCAGCACGCTGGTATTGCGAAGAAGGTATTCCTTGTAGATGTCGCGGTAGGAACAAGGGCACTTTTTCTTTTGGTGGCCGGGGTGAGAGGTAAGATCCGATGAATCGGCGTCTTGGGTTTTGGGTGAAAAGGTTGTTTGTTTATCTAAGATTGCCTGAGCTTTATCTGATTCGACTCCCAGGTCTTTGAGAAAAGAGCAAAACTCTTCGCGGGACCAATAAGCATAGTGATCTTCCCTGCCGATATTGGCTCGCCCCCAATTCCGGAAGAAATGATCGGTTTTTTCAAGAACATCATCTTGAAAAACGGCCTGTTTAATTGGTGCGGGTGAGGTGTCCCAGACCTGTTGCCATGAGGCAGCTTGGCTGCTGTTTGCGATAAAGTAATTTTTGAATAATAGAGCGAAAGGGGACAACGGCTCCTGTTCAAAAAAGGCAGGATTGAAATTTATGTCTTGTGAGATTAATGATTCTATATTCATAAAAAAAGTTAGTCTTTGAAGATATTAAAGGATTGGTGCAAATAATTCAACTAAAGAAAACAATCAAGAGTTAGTGAATAGAGTGTCTTTATTTTCGTGATTGGCGGTGTTTCTCTTAGAACCGGGTCAAAGGTGGGTCACCCTCTGCTGACGTTGCGGCGCGCACGGGGGATGGCTGCTTGTGCATGAGATCTGTAAAAAGCGAAAAAAAACTCCCATTCGGAATCCGAATGGGAAATTCTGTGTTTGATCGGGCAGTCGGTAGTTCTGCCGGCGATGTGGGATTGCGCTCTTTTAGTCCGAAGTGCTGTCTTGAGAAGCTAGTACACCTTATAAAAAGTTTTTGATCAAATTCGGTATTATAAGCGCCGCGATAAGCCGATCTCAATCTGCTCTATATTGTTAATATTGAGCCGATTAAGATCGGCTCATCCCGGCGGCTTAGAATTCGAATTTGTAGAAAAACTTTGTTAACTAAGTACTCGTTCCAAATCTTGGTCAAGGATTTGGATGGACAGCGTGAAGCCGGTTAACAACGTAAGGATAGCGACAGTGGCAACTTTATTGTGTGCGATCAAGTTTTGGACGAGTCCGACTGGGACGCCGAAGTTGACAACCGGGATGCACAATAGTTGTAGGAGTTCATAGGTTTTGATTGCGGTGAAGTTCACCCTGGAGGCAAAGATCAAAGTAGCTGTTGCAGCTCCGATAATGATGGAAAATCCTCTGATGGCAAGACTTTTGCCCGACAGCTCATTTGTCTTCACCTTGAAAATGGCATGGGCAATTCTATCTGTGACAATTGTGATCACCCCAGCGACAAGATTCACGCCACTCATTTTTAGGCCGTTAAAAAAGCACTGCTCAACATCGCGGCCGGTAATTGTAACGATAGACATAATCACTCCTAGTTTTATTAAAGTTAAGAGGGAATCTATCAAATAAAAAATGACTTGTCAAGAAAATGATTGGTTGATTTTCTTGGGTGCTTTCTTGCCTTTTAAATACATAGGGATGGGAACGCCGGTGAATTTATATTCACTTCGAAATTGGTTATAAAGATATTTTTTGTAAGCGCCGGTCATGAGGGCAGGGTTGTTGACGAACATCACGAAGGTGGGGGGAGCGACGCCCACTTGGGCCATGTAGTAAATGCGGAGCCGCTTCCCCGTGATCATAGGGGGGTGATTCAGCTGCATGGCTTTTTCTAAAAACTTGTTGAGCTGGTGGGTCGTGATGCGGGTTTGGCTGAAGCGATCAATGTTTTTGACCTCTTTGAAGACCATGTCGATGTTGCGCCCTGTTTTCGCAGAGATGAAAAGAGCGGGGCAATGCGCGAGAAAAGGGACTTCTTCTCGAACTGCGCGGAGATAGTGCTCCATTTGCACCCCTTTCACAAGATCCCATTTATTGATCAAGATGAGGCAGCCTTTCCCTTTTTCTTCGATCAGATTGGCGATTTTTTTCTCCTGAACAGAGATTCCCTCTTGAGCGTCGAGCATAAGAAGGCATATATCAGCTCTTTCAATCGCTTTTTCGGTTCGAATGGCGGCAAATTTGTCGACAACTTCATGTTCGGCTCTTTTTCTCCGGATACCGGCTGTGTCGATCAGGACATAGGGCTCGTCATCGATCGTGACGGCGGCATCGATGCTGTCGCGGGTCGTCCCGGCAATGGGGCTGACGCAGCACCTTTCTTCGCTGAGCACAAAGTTTAAGAAAGACGATTTGCCGACATTGGGTTTGCCGACAATCGCGACTTTAATGCCTTGGGCCTCCTCTTCGACCTCATCGGGTTTTTCAAAACCGTTTAGGGCCAGCTCTAGCAACTCTGCAACTTGGAGGCCGTGCTCAGCAGACACGGGGACCATATTTTGGATTCCCAGTTCGTAGTAGGGGGAAAAATCGAATTGATCCGAATGTTGGTCGACCTTGTTGATCGCGACGGCAAGGGGTTTGTCGGTCTTTTGAAGCGTTCTGGCCACCTCAAGATCCAAAGCTGTGATCCCAACGCGGCTGTCGACGACTAAAATTAAAGAGTCGGCCTCTTCAATTGCGATCTCGGCCTGCCGCCTGATTTCATCATTGAAGACCGCCTTCGACCTAGGGTCGATGCCGCCGGTATCGATCACCTCGAAATCGAGGCCGAAAAGTTCCGCATCGGCATAGAGGCGGTCTCGGGTGATCCCTTCCGCTTCATCGACAATGGCGAGCCTTGTCCTGGCAATACGGTTGAAAAGGGCGGATTTTCCTACGTTGGGACGCCCGACGAGGGCCACTTTGGGTTTCTGTGTCTTCATAAGGAGAGAGTTTACACGAGTGAGGACTTTTTTTAAAATAGATTTGATTTTATAAAAAATTTCTGTTACTATTTAGGCTAAATAATTAATAAATTGTTATGGGCTTTCGTTATCATCAAATCGGTGACGATATCTCTTTTGCCTCCTTAAAGCAGGACATCAAGGGATATACGTGGGAAAAACTGAGGGCAGATCTTTGCTCTGGCCTCGGCGTGGCTTTTGTGACCGTGCCCCAAGCGATGGCCTTTGCCCTGGTCGCGGGCCTCCCTTTAAGCTGCGGCCTTTTCGCGGCGATCTACTCGGCGATCATCGCGTCGCTTTTTGGCTCTTGCCGCCATCTCATCGTCGGGCCGAACAATACCATCGCCCTTCTGATCCAATTTGCGACGGCTTCGATCCTCTACTCGAATTTCCGCGAATTAACAGGTGCTGAAAGAGAGGCGGTCGCCCTCCAGATTTTGTCGCAGCTCACCTTTTTGATCGCCTTGTTTCAATTTCTGGCCGCATTTTTAAAATTGGGGAAGCTGACGCAATTCGTGAGTCACTCTGTGGTTGTGGGTTATCTTGGAGGGACAGCTTTAGCCCTTGTCGTGGGTCAGCTCTATATCTTCTTGGGAATACCCGACTCTTTGGCGCCGGCCTCGCTCTTTAGCCGGCTTGTCTATCTGGGCAGCCACATCACCGATATCCATTTGCCCACGGCTTTAATCGGAGCGGGAAGCTTAGTCATGCTCGTTGCCTTGAGCCGCTACAAACGGTTTCCCGGCGCTGTTGTCGTGCTTTTGGTGGCGGGGCTTGTCGTCCACTTTTTTGGCATGTCTACTTTTTCCGACTGGGATCCTTTCGGCAACAGCACGATTATGAGCAGCAATGTGGTCTTGATCGGGGATACGGGGACACTGCAAGACATTTTTCCGAAGCTCCGATTTCCCCTCTTCGATTTTTCGATCATGAACGAGCTCATCTCCATCGCCTTTGCGATTGCGATTTTAAGCTCTGTTGAAACAAGTCTGGTTGCCAAAACGATTGCCGCCTCGTCCGGGCAGCAGCTTTCAGTGAATCAGGAGATCTTAGGGCTAAGCCTTGCCAACTTTTTCTCATCGCTAGTGGGAGCGCTGCCCTCATCGGGAAGCATTGCACGAAGTTTTTTGCTCTACAGAAACGGGGGAAAAACGCACTTTGCCGGCGTCTTCAGCGCTTTTTCCGTGGGGCTCATTATGTTTGGCTTCGGCACCTTCGTCCAAAGAATTCCTTTGACCGCACTTTCCGCTCTCTTGCTGATTGCGTCAACCCGCATCGTCAATTTTGAGCACGTGCTCCTTTGCTTGAAAGCGACACGGGCGGATGCGCTTGTGATGATCACGACATTTCTCGCCTGCCTCTTTTTCGGCCTCAATTCAGCCTTTTATATCGGGGTGATTTTATCGGTGAGTCTTTACCTGACAAAAGCGGCTGTTCCCTATATTGTTGAGTGTTCCTATGACGACAGCGGACAGATCGACTCAACCCACAAGCCTTCTGCGCAAGGCAGCGATAAGATCCGCGTGATCAATGTGCAAGGCGAACTCTTTTTTGGCGCTGCCGAGCTTTTCCAAAAAACGTTGAAGTCAATCACAAAAAACGACGACTTAAAAGTGATTGTCCTGCGGTTGAAAAATGCGCGGGATATTGATGCGACAGCCTGTCTTGCCCTTCAGCATCTCAACCAATATTTGCGCGAGTCGGGCCGTTACTTAGTCCTTTGCGGTCTTAGCTATTCCACCTGGGAAATTTTGAGCAGCTCCGGCACCGTTAAAGCAATCGGAAAGGAAAATCTTTTTGTTGTCGAAGAGCACCAGCCCCGTCTTTCCCTCAAGAAAGCGCTTAAAAGAGCGAAAACACTTGCCGCCGCCTGTCGGGAACAGGAAAAAGAGAAAATGCCGGAGCCGAAAGTGCGCGTACTCACCGCGCAAATTGCCGGGTCGTGACGCCCCTGCCGATACCTGAACTTAAAGCCATATTTTTTGGCGCAAGAGCGTCATAACATCGATCGGATTGTCTCTGATCGTAATCGGATCGCTTTTAGGGTTGATGACCAATATCCCGTCAGAATTGAATTCGAAAGGTATCTTCAATGCTTGAAGCCGCGCCTCGATTTGCTCGATTTTCTCAGAAGTTTCCCACATCCACCAGGAAGCTTCGGCGACTTCCGAGGCCCGAGAATCGAGATTTATGAGCGCCATCAGGCTTAAGAGATACGTTAAGCGGGGGTCATTTTCACCATGAATCGGGGCATCCGGGTAAGTTTCGTTGAATTGTGCAAGATACGCCTCATCTGACCAATCCCCCTTGCCGGAGAATCTTTTCCACATCTCGTCTATCAGAATTTTATCTCCGGGAGAGCGCGTGGAATTAATATCGAGCCAAGTGGTCAGCATTGACGCTAACTGTTTAAGATCCATTTCGATCTGCGCATTGTCTGTCTCTTGTTTGGCAGAGCCTGTCAACTGCTCGTTGGCATGGCCGATGAAGCGACGAACGGGCTGGGCAACAGCTCTCAGTTCCTCCATATGATCTTCGTGTCTGCGAGAAACGCGAATATAGAGATCTGCGATGATATGAATAAAATGATCGTGGGTGAACTCCGAACCTGAAGACAGGATTAGTTTGCCGTCCAAGAGGGTATCAATGAACTCAAGATCTTCGGCTGTTCCGGCAGACGCGGTCACCTGAAAACCTTTAAGCGGATGATCTGAAGGGTCGCTTGCTTGATCGAGCATCGTGGCTGCGTTGGCGTTGAGAGATTCGGCATCGGGCAGGGTGATTTCACCCTCTGTTTCATTAAGTTCATACCCCAGTTTGTTCATTAATTCCTGGGTGCCAACATGCCTTTCCTTTAACCGAATAGCTTCAATGGCAGCATTGGCTGTTGAGAAACCAAAAACAACTGCAGGAAAAACGTCTTTGTTCATTTGATCTTGCTTTTCCCGATCGAGCGCTTTGTCTTTAAAGACATATTTTTTTCCGTGTTCATCAGATATCACGCGCACTAATTTGTAAAGTCCGGGATCTTTGAGAGTGTCTGCCTCCCCGGACGTCTCCCCGCCCTCTGTGGCTTGCACTCGAATGCTTTCAATTTTTTGAAGGGCCCGGTCGATCTCTTTGTCGAGTTGATTGATCTTACCTTCATACGCCTTATCAATGAGCGGCTGAGATTCTTGGCTTGCAGCATGTTTGAGTTCAGGTTTTAGCTGTTCATCGACGATTTTGCGTAAGTTGGCGACTGCTTTTTCTTGTTTCTCGAGCTGGGACTCACTGAGCGTATTCCCTTCTTTTTGCATAGCCGCCAATTGTGTATGAATGGATGCTATCTCTGTTTGAATGCGCTCGATAGGATTGACGTTCATAAATTCTCCTCAATTAATTGACTTTTGCAAATGTGGAAATAACGCACTTTTCAAAGTGCGAATCGCATGCCAATTCAAAGCGGCTGTTTGCGAGGCTTTCATCAAAAAAAGAGTGGGTCAGACGCTCAGTGTGTCGTTTTTTTAGGGGAAGGGGAAATCTGATAACAGTCCTCTAGGGCGTAAGACTCTCGCTGAATTCCACCCGCGGCATCGCAGTATTCGAAAGGGGCTTTTGAAGAGTAGGAGATCAAAGAGCCGTTGTAGGGGGTCTCGCTTTCTATTTCTTTGGAGACAAGGGCCACGCCAAGTTCATCTGCTCTTTCTTTTGCAAACTCAAAAAGGGCTGTTTTGTACAGCGCTGTTGCGGGATAGATCCGCTCAAAGAAGAGGACAGGTTTTTGGCTTTTATCATCTTTCGCCGAAAGACCCCTTCATTCATGTAGGGGATGAAAGGCGAAAAAGAGCCTTTGTTGTTTTTTAACAACATTGACTCTTTTAGTTTTCTGGCCTTGTCTGGCTCTCAATGTATTTTTTGATCGTTTCTATAGGAGCTCCTCCGCATGAGCCTGCAAAATAGCTTGGCGACCAGAGGGCGCTTTTTTTGCAAAGCCGGTGAAGCTGAGGATAATCCCTTCT
>CAZVSU010000092.1:0-8113 GCA_964629645.1 uncultured bacterium
CTTGAACCCGACAGAAAATGAAGGGATATCTTCATGAGGTTTTTTGTCGCGCAAATACTTTGCGATTCCTGCTGAGCCGACCCCTCCCGAAACAAAGCAGCCGACGTGCGTTTCGGGAATTATGCGTTTATCTAGTGAACGCTTGATCAAATAATCCAAGTGGGCGGACCGATCACTGAATGAGGATTTGGACGTTTTGAGAAAATTGTCGGAAAACGACCAATACTGATGGATCGACAGCCCTTTATTGAACGAATATTTCAACGTGTGTGCGGGAAGGAGTTTGTTGACATTTTCAATGGGTGTCATGTCCTGGGGAATATAGCCGAGCGAAAGGTACATGGCGAGTGAATCTTTTGCCGGTGTTTGGGGCACGATTTCTGTTGAAAGCAAAGCTTTAATTTCACTGGCAAAAAGAAACGTATTGTTTTCATTCCACCAGTAAAGCGGCTTGACGCCGACTCTGTCACGAATGAGGTAAAGCGTCTCTTCTTTGCGGTCGAAAAGGGCGATGGAAAAATCGCCGTCAAGTTCGCACGCAAAATCTTCTCCCCATGCGTCGTAAGCAGAGACAACGAGCTCTTCTTGTTCTGAAGTGGACAAGATATACCCTTTGTCGAGGAGTTTTTTTTTAAGATCGAGGTAATTGTAAATATGGCCATCCACGAGAGCGGTAATCGTATGTGTCGGATTTCCGACGATCTTGCCGCCTACGATGCCAAGCGTCACATTTTTGTGTGTGAACACATCTTTGCCCGCAAAACCCAAGTCATCGTGGGAGCGGTGTCCCATTGAATCTAGGAGTGGGTCTATAAGCGACTGACTATAAAAGAGATTAGGGTAAACGACCCCAGCTATTCCTGACATTCTTTACTTTGGGCTGCCATTTGAGTATACCTTTGATTATAAGGCCCGGGAGTTTTTAATCAATGTCACCTCAAATAGGCGATCATATCGAAGTCCTCATCGCAGCCCTTGGTTTTATCGCCTTTGGAACGACAGCCGCATGGTGGTTCGGTTTTTTCACTCTTCAGGAAAATTCGACCAAATCTTTTCCCCTTTTTCCGACTCTTAGCATCTTTTTTCTTTACTTCTTTTTTCAGATTTTTGCGGTGCCTCTTCTCGTGTTTGGTTGGCTGTTTTTGACCGAAGGGGCGATTCCCGATCAAATTGGAAAGGCGCTCAGCGATCTTGAGGTGGGGTGGGTCAATTTATTTTCCATTGTTGCAGCCGCACTTATCGTGATGATCTTCTCTCTGATTTTGAAAAATCCTTTGAGATCTAGGGTGTGGAATGAGGGAAATAAGACTTTTTTTGGCATTGCGAAAAGCATGGCTATCGGCGCTTTTTCTTGGCTGATCGTCTATCCATGGGTCATTGTCATAAGTCAAGTTGTGGTGATCGTCTTTATCTCTGTCTGGCAGCAGCAGCCTCCCAACATTGATCAGGAAATGGTGCGCCATTTGAAAGACATTGCCGCGCATAAATTTCTTTTTGGCGGCACTGTTTTTTCCGTTATCATTTTGGTGCCTATTGCCGAAGAGTTGATTTTTCGCGGTTTTTTGCAAAACTATTTGAGAACAGGTCTAGGCTATCGGGGGTCGATTCTTCTGGCTTCGGCGATCTTTGCCTCCCTTCACTACTCTGTCGGACAGGGGATTGCCAATTGGCAGATCGTCTTCTCTCTTTTTATTGTCTCTCTTTATTTGGGGTTTCTCTATGAGCGGGAAAGAACCTTATGGGCTCCTATTGCTTTGCATGTTGTGATCAATGGGTTGAGTTTGGGTCTTTTGTTCTTATAGTTAATTTGTATTTCAAATAGTTTTCAAGGAGGTTCCTTGATGGCATTACCAGTTCATCTTTATTCGAAAAAAAGGTATACTTGTCCGTATGAGGAACGAAGTTGAAAGCTGGGGATTGACTGATATTGGGCTTGTCCGCACCAATAATGAGGACGTCTTTGTAAAGCTCGACGAGCACAATGTTTTTATTCTTGCCGATGGAATGGGCGGACACCGCGCAGGGGAAGTCGCTGCGAAGGAGGCAGTTGATGCCTTAAGGCGCATTGTCGAACAGAAGCTTAGCGAAAAGCCCTCGGCAAAGTGGAATGAAAGCAGTATCAAAGATATGCTTTATAACGCACTTGTTGATGTCAATTCAATTGTCTATTCGATTGGCAGCTCTGATGAGTCTTTGAAGGGTATGGGCACGACCTTATGTTGTCTTCTCATTGCCGGTGACCGGGTGATTTACGGCCACATTGGCGACAGCCGCATTTACCGCTTGAGGAATGGCTTGCTGAAACAGTTGACCCACGATCACACTTTAAGAACTCCTCATCTCGGTGAAGACGATGACTCTGATGGCGCAATCATTAAATACAAAAATTTTTTAACGCGTACGGTGGGCAACGATCCTTTGACCTTTCCCGATATCGATGCAAAAGAGATCCAAAATTCAGACATGTTCTTGCTATGCTCTGATGGACTGACCGATATGGTGCCCCCGGAAGATATTCAGCATATTATGAACACGGCCCCATCAGTAAAAGAATGTGCACAGAATTTGGTCGGTCTTGCCAAAGCTAATGGCGGAATCGACAATGTCACTGTCATCGTGGTTAAAATGAACCATTTGGAATCATGAAAAAAGTGTATTTAGACAACAACTCGACCACTAAAGTCGACGACCGCGTCATTCAAGCCATTATCGAGGAGTACCAGGCAGGTTATGGCAACCCCTCGAGCATTCATTCGTTTGGCCAAGAAGCCAAAAACCGCTTGACGAAAGCAAGGCGCCAGATTGCCCAATTTTTCGGCTTCAAGCCAACTGAAGTGGTTTTTACCTCTTCCGCGACCGAAGCTGTGAATATGGTCATTAGCGGGACGAAAGGGAAAATCGTGACCTCTGTTTCCGAACACTCCTGCGTGACGGCCGCTTGCCAAAGAGAAAGAGAAAAGGGAAGGGATGTGGTTTTCCTCGAAACAGGGTTAAAAGGGTACGTCGCGCCCGATCAGGTCAGGAATGCGATAGGGCCTGAAACAGGGCTCATCACGCTTATGGCAGTCAATAATGAAACCGGCGTCAAAACCGATGTCGAGGCCATCGCCGCTTTGGCAGAAGAGGCCAACATCCCGTTTTTTGTCGATGCCGTAGCAGCGGTCGGTAAAGAGAGGTTTGTTCCACCCCGAGGCGTTTCGGCCATGGTGATCAGCGGCCACAAAATTCACGCACCCAAAGGAATTGGCGCTTTGCTTTTACGATCTGCCTTTAGGCCGGAACCTCTGATCTTAGGGGGCGCTCAAGAGTATCAGATGAGAGCCGGGACGCCAAATGTCACAGGTATCATCGGTTTAGCCAAAGCGATTGAGCTTTTATCTGAAGATCTTACGAGCGCCTCAGAACAAATGAAGGCATTAAGGGATCATTTTGAGTCTGAAGTGCTGCGAAGGCTGTCTGGTGTGACCGTCAATGGAGACGGCCAAAGAGTTGTCAATACGACAAATCTCTCCTTTGAGGACGTTGATGGAGAGTCACTGCTTTTAAAATGCGACCTCGAAGGGCTGGCAGTCAGTCACGGCTCCGCGTGCACATCGGGCGCTCTTGAGCCCTCCCGCATCCTTATGAGTATGGGGATGAGCAAAGAAAGAGCGAGAAATTCGCTTCGCTTCAGCCTCAGCCGAATGACGACAGAAGAGGAGATTGAAAGAGCCATCGAGATCATCGTCAGCGTTGTCACCTCTCTTCGTTGATCAGAGACTTGCAGGGAAAAACTTTGTTAACTAAGTACTAGTACTTAGTTCACTTTCGTTTTGATTGTGATTTGTTTCACTTCAAGAAGAGTCGATTCTTTAATTTCCATTTCATAAGGGGGGATTCGAATCACCTCGCCCGTTTCGGGGTGATGGCCAAATGCTCGGATGACCATCTCAGCAAGTGTTTCCGATTCAAACGCTGTTTCGAGAGAAACACCATACAGTTCGTTGAATTCCCTCACTTCCGTGTCGCCTGGAAACGTCTTTTCAATGATCGGCGGGAGCCTCGGTTCCGTTTCTATGGCAGCTGATCCCTTCCCGAAAATTTCTTCCAAAACATCGTTGAGCGTGATGACGCCGACCGCTTTTCCAAGCCGATTTAAGACAATGGCAACATTTCGTTTATTAGAACGGAATTGATGAAGAATATGGACGACTTCCATGTCCTGAATGATAAACCAAGGCTGCTGTGAGTGATCTCCAATGCGGCGGTTGTCGGCCTCTTTTAAGAGATCGCGGGCGATCGCGATTCCAACAATGTTTGAGGGCTCCTTATGGTAGACAAGCGTATACGAGGTGGCAAATTTGAGCATGGCCCTTCTCATCTTTCGAATAGGGGCATTTGAAGGGAGGAGCGGTACAGTAGAAAGCGGATGCATAATCTTTGAAGCCGTTTTTGCTCTCAAATCGAAAATATTGGAGACGATCAAGTTAAGCTCGTCCACTGAACCTGCCTCGGGTTGATCTTCTTGGTGTTCTTCCAGAATTTTTCTTATCTCGTCTTGATTGAGGTAAAGGTCGAATGAATCGGATTTTCCCCCAAAAATCCAATGAACAGTATGGGTGATGGCACTGATGACCCATAAAAACGGGCGCATTAAGATAGCGGATGCGTAGAGAATATTGGCGCCCAGCATAGCCGTGTGTTCAGAATACTTCCTGGCAGCAAACATAGGAGCGAGCTCTCCGACAATAATCACGATCATGACTTGAGTGAGGGGGGCAACCGAAGGATTTAAGCCGAGGGCATTGTAGAAAAGGCGGGAAAATTCAGACCCGAACATCATCGCGACGTTGACCCCGATAAGCGTTGTGCCAAAAAGACGAGAGGTATTTTTTAGCAGGTAACTGAGCTTTTCAGCTCGTCTGTCCTTTTTCGAGACATAATACTGCAGACGCACTTTGCTCATGGAGACGCACGCCATTTCCATCATGGAATAGAAGGACTGTATAAATAAGGAAACGAGAATCAAAACAAACCAAAAGAACGCAATGCTCACGGAGACTCCCCCTCAACATTTTTTTTGCGGACATAAAGCTGTTTCACTCTTTTAGGATCGGATGCCAGAACTTGAATCAAAAGAGCATCGGTCTCATACTGCGTTCCAACATCGGGAATATCGCCCATTTGTTCAATCAACCAGCCTCCAAGTGATTTTTGGTTGTACTCGCTTTTCAAGACGACACCGAACAAATCTTCGATGTCGTCCAGCTCGAGCTTACCGCTTGTGATGATGGCATTAGGACCGGAATACTCGTATAGCCTCTCTTGATCGCGTTTGTCTGTAATCTCTCCGACAACTTCTTCAACGATATCTTCGACGGATATAACGCCGGTGACAGATCGATGTTCATCAACGATAAGGGCTAGCTGTTCGTGTTTTTCTTCCAAACGCTTCAAAAGCGTTCTGGCCGGGGTCGTCTCGGGCAAAAAAAATGGCTTTTTGAGTAAGGGGACCAGGTCCTTAGGTTCTGCTAATGTCGGACCGTAAAGAAAATAGTCGTCCGAGGTGATCACCCCTTTTACCGTGTCGAGACCGTTTTCACAAACCGGTATACGGGAGCACTCTTCTTCGACAAATAGATGAATCAACTTTGACAGCGGATCGGAAAGGTTATAAAAAATCACATCTTCTCTTGGCTGCATGTGCTCTTTGACTTGAGAGTCTTGCAAATTGATATAGCCGTAGATGAGTTTCGCTTCATCTTCGTTTAGGACTCCGGACTCTTGCGACGTTTGCAGGACTAGATTAAGTTCGTCTTTGGAAATTGTTTGTTCCTTTTTGAGAAAGAAAAACAGCACTCTTGAGATCGGGGTTGTCACTCTGACCGTCCACTCCCTTAAGGGTCTGATAAAATTTTTCAGGGCAGAGATTGTCGGAGCCACTCTTTGAGAGAGTGTCGTATTAATTTGCATGGCGACATACTTGGGAAGGATCTCCCCAAGAATCAGCGTAAGAAGCAAAGGAAAGCCCACTCGAAGCGTCCAGCTTGAGGCCATTCCAAACATACTCGATGAAACGTTTTGCAAAAGGATATTCACGAGGGTGTTGACCATATAAATCGTCACAAGCAGATCCCTCGGTTGTTTTAAAAGCTTCGCCACTAAAGCTTTTCGCGGGTTGTCCGAATGGCGAAACGTTTTCACCTTTGATGTCGAGAGTGAAAAAAGGGCAATTTCTGAACTGGAAAAAAAACCTGACCAATAAGTTAAGATGAACAATGAGATGATGTAGAAAAATATTTCCATGGTCGATTTTGATGTTAATCAATTGGGTCTTTTTGAAAATATATTTTTTTTTGCCCTTCCGGAACGACCCCGAGCACTTTTTTGAGTGTTTCCTCAATCCATTTGGGATCACTCTGACTGCGAATTTGATCGAGGAGGTCCTGTTGCTCGGCCTTGAGTAGAATCTCTTCTTTTCTCAAGGATTCGAGCCTCTTATTGAGATAGTCATGGTTATCCTTATAAGAATGAATCCCTTGCTCATAGAGCAGAAACGAAATAATGACAATGGCTGCCACCCACCAATTCTTCAGAAAGAATTGTTCCAAAACTTTGTATAGGGGAGGAGACAAAGCTTTGACTTCGCGCCGGTAGGATTTCGTATCAAACATACTGACACACAATATAAAGGGTGGATCAAAAAAAAAATAGTGAAGAAATCATTTGTCAAAAAATATTTATGAGGCTATAGTCTCCTCTAAAAGGTCACTCATAAGTCAACGTTATCATGGTTTGTCGTCATTTCACTTCACTCACTGCAGTCGCCTTACTTTTGGGTTTGGGGCAGCTGTCCGCCCACTGCCAAATGCCGTGTGGCATTTATGACGATCAGATGGTTTACGATCAGATCAATCAATATTACCTGACGATGTTCAAAGGGGTAAAAGCGCTTGAGAATAATAAATTTCAAACTGATGAAGATAAGAACCATTTCGTTCGCTGGGTGATGACAAAAGATCGCCTGAGCGATGAAGTCGCCATGATGATCACAACGTACTTTCTACAGCAAAAAATTCTCCCCATAGAGGATAATAACGAGCTATTAAAAAGCCTCCATCGCCTTTTATTTCTTCTTGTCGCCATTAAGCAAAATGTCGACATAAAGATTGTGAAAGACTTTGGGAATGAATGGGAAAAATTTAAGACTTCGTTTTCTCCTGAGATTGAGTGTGTCCCTGTCATAAAAGAGCCTTCTGATCGCCTGGAAACAGAAGGCAAGACTTGATGTTCGGCGCGGTTATGAGTGTTCATGCCACTTAGATTCTGCTTTTGATTGTGTGAATCAAAGCGGGTCGCTGAAGACTTTGCCTTGTACTGACGACCCTCGTAACCGCGGCCATTTTTACGTCCCTAAACAAAAGCTGACCTCACAAGCTTAAAGTCAACTCAAATTTATTTAATCTTAAAAAAGTAAGCATAGAATGGATTTGCGTTAAAAACCAAACCATAAAATGAGGAAAGCACATGTTCAGCCCAAATATACCAAATATCAAAGAAATGGCTTACGCCGCAGCCACAAGCCGGAAATCACTCTACGGGGCTGCCGCTATTGTAGGCTTTAGTACGAGTTATCTAGCCTATTCAGGTCGATTAACATCAATGGCAATCGCTACGGGACAAAAAATAAACGCCCTCGTCACTGGCATTTATGCTCTTGGCTCTAAGTGTTGCATCATGGCTGCACCCCGCGCTGCAGCAGCATTAAAAATAATCGCCTCCTATACGAACATGATGACTGCAACACCCGTTCTATTATCAATCGCTTTTATCGCCTCAACTGCTTTCGCTTTTGCTATTTTGACTCGTCCAACGCAACCCAAGCAGACCTCTGTTAATAATGCCGGGGAAGGGGCTGAGCAGACCTCTGTGAATATTCCCGGGGAAGCGGCTGAGCAACCGTCTGTTGATAGAGCCAATTTACCCATGAAAGAATGGATCGCGGTGATTAAAGCAACAATCGCGGCCAAGAATAAAGAGATTGAGGAACGTAACCAAAGCAACAAGTTACCTGTATAACCTAGTACACCTTATAAAAAGTTTTTGATCAAATTCGGCATTATAAGCGCCGCGA
>CAZVSU010000093.1:0-8011 GCA_964629645.1 uncultured bacterium
GGCGCGCTCTGCATCAAAAAACCCTGGCCAGGCATCATGCGGACAACCTGGAAGGATCATCAGCGCTTTGTCGACACTTACTTTAAAACCTATCCGGGCCTTTATTACACAGGCGACGGCGCGGTCCAGGATCAAGACGGCGACTACTGGCTCCTCGGTCGCATCGACGACGTTGTCAACATCTCCGGCCATAGGCTGGGGACAGCAGAAGTCGAAAGCGCCCTAGTTGAACACGGAGACGTCGCCGAGGCGGCAGTTGTGCCCATTCCTGATTCCATCAAGGGGCAGGGGCTTTATGCTTTCGTGACTCTCGTCGACAGCGCCGAGCCTTCCGAACAAACCAGGCAAGAACTCATCGAGCTCGTCAAGCGGGAAATCGGTCCCATCGCTCATTTAAGCCACGTACAGTTCACACCCGATCTTCCGAAGACTCGATCCGGAAAAATCATGCGGCGCATCCTCAGAAAAATTGCTGAAAACGAAATCGAAACTTTAGGCGATATGACGACACTGGCAGATCCGGAACTTGTCAAAAAGATTTATCAAGAGCGGCAAAAGCATGCACCGACTCAGTGACCTCGACTATATGGAACTCGCTTTCATCGAAGGGCGAAAATCAAGACTGATTGCGCCTCCCAATCCGTGGGTCGGATGTCTCATCGTGCAAAACGGCGAGATCGTCGGCCGAGGGTCCTCGCAACCTGCCGGAGGGGCACATGCCGAAATTGAAGCCCTCAAGCTCGCCGGACCAAAAGCAGCCGGAGCAACCGCATACATTACCTTAGAGCCTTGCTCCCATCATGGCAAAACGCCCCCTTGCGCTCAAGCCCTTATACAATCGAAACTGAAACGAATTGTTGTCGCCATAGAAGATCCCGACACAAACGTCAGTGGCAGCGGAATCAAACACCTGCAACATGCAGGACTCAATGTGGAAATCGGAGTCGGCAAAGAGATCGCACAAAGAGAATTTGCGCCGTACCTGACCCACAGAAAAACTGGACTGCCCTACTGCGTGTTAAAAACAGCAATGAGTCTCGATGGACGCATCTGCAGCCCTGACGGCACGTCGCAGTGGATCACAGGCAAACGATCGAGGCGGGACGGCCATATCTTAAGAGCCGAATCGCAAGCTGTCATTGTCGCCTCCGGAACTGCCATGACTGATAAGCCCGCGCTAACTCCGCGCGAAGTAGACGGTTGTTCCCATCCGCCTCTTCGCGTGCTTCTTGACGGAAGAGGCAGAACCAAGGTTAACGGCCCTCTCTTTGATACAAGCTTAGGGCCGGTACTGATCTACACAACCCCTCAAAGCGATCAAAATACAGTGACACATTGGAAAAAAAGAGGATGCGAAGTCGTCGAGGTGATGCCCTCATCACTGGGGGAAGGGGTCCACCTCCCTCAAGTTCTCAAAGACTTAGGAAAAAGGGGGGTGATCCAAGCCCTTTTTGAGGGAGGGGCGAAGCTAAACAGCCAAGCGCTGCAGTTCGACTGCGTCGATCAAATCTGCCTCTATATCGGCAACTGCTTCATCGGCAACGGCACACCCGCGTTCACGCTCGACCGCATCCCTACGATCGAAAAAGCGAAAAGGTGGCATCTCGACCGGGCAGAAACCCTTGGAGAAACAGTCAAGCTCACCTACTTACGGTTGGAGTAGAGCCACTGTTTCGACATGAGCTGTCTGAGGGAACATATCAAACGGTTGAACGGACAAAAGCCTATATCCCTCAAGAAGAGACAAATCGCGAGCGAGCGTCGCGGGATCGCACGAGACGTAGATAATCGACTGCGGCCGTCTCGACAGAAGGGTGCTGATGACCTTAGGAGCGCACCCTTTTCTCGGTGGGTTGAGAATGACAACATCTCCCTGGCGGAGCTCCTGGAGCGCCTTCTCGACGGGCAAACAGTGAAAGTCGACATTTTTCACGCCATTTAATTCCGCGTTGCGTTTTGCATCTTCGATCGCGTCCGGAACAACCTCGATTCCGATCACACGACGGGCTTTTTTTGAGGCGAGAAGGGAAAGGGTGCCCACCCCGCAGTAAGCGTCGACAACGGTAAGCCCCGGTGCAATAAGACCCAGCACATGTCGGTAAAGAGCTTCCGCTTGAAAAGGATTCACTTGAAAAAAGGAGGCCGGAGAGACGTGAAAGAGCATCCCGCAAATCTCGTCCCTCACAAAATTCTGGCCTGCCAGCGTCTGATAATGGTCCCCCAATACGACGTTGCTCCCCTTCTTATTCAGATTATGAACAACGCCTTTGACTGCCGGGAGCGCGCCCAAAAGTCGATCGGCAAACTTCTGAAGCTTTGAAGAGGGGGGCCCCTCTGTGACCACCACCACCAAGACTTGACCTGTATGAACAGCGCTTTTGACTAGGATGTGTCGAATCTCGCAGCCCTGATCGAACTCAAGCTCACGAAACAACGATCTTATCGGGCGGTAGACTGACTCTCCTAAGTCGGAATGGATCAAACAGTGTTCAATATCGACAAGCTCGTGAGTCCCCCTCTCATACAATCCTATGCGAGGTCCTTGAACGGGCAATTGAATTTTGTTCCGATAGGAAAAATCTCGCGGAGAGGGAACAACTTGCTCAACGTGACTATTTTGAAAACCGCCGATTCTCTCCAAAGCATCTTTGACGCGCCTCCTCTTCATCTCAAGCTGGGCGGGATAATTAAGGTGCATCAGCTGACATCCGCCGCAGCGATCGTAGTAAGGACAGGGCGCAATGACTCGCTCAGGCGATGCCGTTAAAACTTGCGTCGCGACCCCCTTCGCATAGGTTTTTTTTATCAGCGTCATTTTCGCCGTCACCGTTTCACCCGGAAGCGCCCCTTCTATAAAGACGCGCCTTCCTTCAAAGGTGCCGACCCCTTCGCCGGAGGACCCGAAGTTGTCGATGGAGCATGTGATGATTTGATTTTGATACAGCATAAGGGAACTTGAGTTTGGATACAGTCTATCATATCTCTCTTTTTCTTTCTTGACGTAAAACGACAGTGGGGGCAATATCTTATTTGTTTGTTCTCGTGAGTTTGACAATGACCCCTTTAGACCAATTGCGATCCTCTTTAACAAATCACTACCCTCACTTTTGCTTCACCGCCGAATGCGGCCATACATTCGACATTGGAGAGATTGCCAATACCTTCTTTTGTCCCCTCGACGGAACACAATTTCTTCAACAACCCCGGCCGAATAATCTGCAAAATCATCTCATCAAATCCGAGATGATCACAAAAGCGAATCTCGAAAATCATCACAGCTTAATGACCATCTGTCTTTGCTTTTCCCGTATCTTAAATCCTGGCGAGCATTTGTCTGACGGTGAGAAAAAAAAGAACCTCGAGTACGAATGGAGAAAACGGATTGGAGGCTGCGACGAAGTTCAGAAAGTTCCGATGATCGATCCTATCACGAGGACAGTGATCAAAAATCCGGTCTTAGCCCTTTGCGGCCATTCCTTCGATGATTCCACCCTTTCTCTTTCCATCCCCTGCCCTTTCGATCATAGCCCAATCGCACCTGAGACAGTCTTTCCCGACTTAAATACCGAACGCTACATCCAGTCCCTTAAGCCCTCTCAAAGCAGCGTTCCCGATTCTGTAAGAGGCGTCTTTCTCACGCTCCATATCAACACCCCTCTTTTCCGTTTAGGCGAGATCGCCAAAATTGTCGGTGGCGTGAATCGATTCAGCGCCTATGCAATCACAGTCGATTATGACGATCAAACCGCTCTTGATGAAACGTGGACTCTCGGCATGCTGGTGAGCGATTTTTCCCCGGAAGTGACCCCATGCCTTTTTATCAAATCCATACCGGGCATTGATTGCAGAGCAGTGGAACACGGGTATTAAACCTTGCTAAAAAAAATAAGGGCGTGCCACAGTTTAAGACTAACAATGAGGTGTCTGAATGCTGACTAAAGTCGATGTCTTCGCCCCGCCGGAAAACTCTTATAAAGTTCTCCAGTACATGACCGAAATGATCGCCGAAGCTCTTGTGAAACAAGGAGTGAGAACACGCCTTTTCGATAGCCGCATAGCCTCCGACCCCCTCAAATTCACCGGCATGGTCCTAACCGACCGCCCCGACTGCACCCTCTCAATCAATGGGCTGCTTCCCGATGCTGAAGGAAATTTTCTTTGCGACCTTCTGGGGATTCCCCACGTGGCTCTGCTGCACAAAACGCCGCAGCATTTTTTTTCGATGGTCAAAAGTCCCTTAACGATCTTGTGTTGCGCCGATCAATTTTACGTCCGATTTTTGAAGCTGTTCGGCGACACGCACGCCCTTTTCTTGCCTCATGCAGCCGACGGCAATCTCCAATTTGAAGAAGGAGCGCGCCGGCCGATTGATGTCGTGATGCTCGGCAGCTATATCGACCCCGAAGAGGTGCGTCAAATCTGGAGCGTAAAATATTCCTCCGATATCTGCCAGATCTTAGACGAGTCGGTCGAGCTCACCTTGTCGAGGCCGCAGATCTCGTATATCGAAGCCTTTTGCGAATGCATGAAAGCGCCTGTTGCTTCTGGAAGGGTCGATCCTAAACGACTCGATTATGCCGCACTATTCAACGACTTGGAAAGCTACGTCAGGGCAGTGGATAAACTGGAAGTGCTGCAGGCCATAGAGGCGGCAAAAGTCCATGTTTACGGTGAAGGAGACTGGGAGCGGTTCGCCAAGAGCTGCAAAGGGAAGATCATTCCCCATGATCCGATTTCGTTCACTGAGGCAATCGATGTGATGAAACAATCGAAAATCGTTTTGAACTCTTCCCCACAGCTCAAATACGGAGGGCATGAGCGCTTCTACACTGCCTATATGTGCGGCGCTCTTCCCCTCTCTGCACAAACACCCTTTCTCGAACAGGACTACGTGTCCGGAGAAGATGCCGTCTACTACCAACCGCCTAGGTGGGGAGACGTCAACACCCTGATCGACACTTACCTAAACGATCAGTCAAAAAGAGAAGAAATCGTCGATCGCGGTCGTCATATCACACACGAAAAAAACACCTGGGACAACCGCATCCAGACTCTTTTAGACGAAATCCCACCCATTCTCGATCTGCTGACCGACGATGAGGATGACGATGACTAAGCGAAAGATCGTGGGGGTGATTCCTGCCCGCTACCAAAGCACCCGCTTCCCGGGAAAACCCCTTGCCGAAATAGACGGCCGAACGCTGATACACCTCACCTACAGCAATGCGAAAGAGACCAATCTGTTTGATCAATTGATCGTTGCGACCGACGACGACCGCATTTTTGCCCACGTCGAAAGCTTTGGCGGCGAGGCGGTGATGACATCGCCCCACCACCTAACCGGAACAGACCGTATTGCCGAGGCGCTCGACATCATCGCCTGCCCCGAAGACGCCATTGTCGTCAATATTCAAGGCGACGTGCCGCTGATTGAGTCCCATGTCGTCTCTTCCGCCATCCAACTGCTCCTTCAAAACCCTCGCGAAGTGATGGCGACTGCCGCCGTACCCATAAAGTCTTTAGAGGAGCTTCAAGACCCTCATGTTGTCAAATGTGTTCTTGACAAAACGGGCCGGGCCTTATACTTTAGTCGTGAGTCAATTCCATACAGCCGAAACAGGCAAACGCCCCGCTATCACCATTTAGGCATTTACGTCTACACGAGGGCTTTTGTCAGGCAGTACATATCGCTGCCGCCGACGCCTCTTCAACTGGCAGAGGATTTGGAGCAGTTAAAAGCGCTTGAACATGGCTTTCCCATCAAAGTTGCACTTGTTGAGAGTCAATGTTTTGGAATCGATCGACCCGAAGACTTAAAACGTTTGGAAGTGTGTTTATGAGCATCAAATATATTTTCGTGACAGGAGGCGTCTGTTCATCCCTCGGAAAAGGGATCACCGCCGCGTCAATTGCGATGCTTCTAGAAAAAAAGGGCCTAAAAGTGGCGCTTCTAAAGTTCGACCCCTACCTCAACATCGATCCCGGCACGATGAACCCCTACCAGCACGGAGAGGTTTACGTCACCGATGACGGAGCCGAAACCGATCTCGATCTAGGCCACTACTACCGGTACTCCAACTCCCCTCTTTCCACCGACTCCAACGCGACATCGGGACAGATCTACGACTCAGTGATCAAACGGGAGCGAAGAGGCGACTATTTAGGAAATACCGTGCAAGTGATTCCCCATATCACCGATGAAATTAAAGAACGCATCTTGCTCTGCTCCAGACAGGTTGAAGGGATCGACGTCGTTCTCGTCGAAATCGGGGGAACTGTCGGCGACATCGAATCTCTTCCGTTTCTCGAGGCGATCAGACAATTTCAAAACGAGCACCAGGACGACTCGCTCAGCATCCACCTCACCTATGTCCCTTACCTAAGGGCTGCAGGAGAAGTGAAATCTAAACCCACCCAACAATCGGTCCATCTTCTAAGGGGAATCGGCATTTTTCCCGACATCATTCTCTGCCGCTGCGAAAATCCATTGCCGGAAGATGTCAAAGATAAAATCAGCCTCTTTTGCAATGTCAAAAGAGAGGCTGTCATCGAAGAGGTCGATGTCAAACATACGATTTACGAACTGCCTCTTGAGCTGCATCGTCAAAAACTCGATCACATGATTTGCCAGATGCTCTCCCTTCCCAATCCCCCATCCAATCTGGAATCGTGGAAAGAGATGATCGACACAATCTGTCACCCTAAAGGCCAGGTGACCATCGGCCTTGTCGGGAAATATGTGCAGCATCAAGACGCCTATAAGTCAGTGCTGGAAGCGCTTGATCACGGCGCCATTTCCGCAGGTATTAAACTAAAGGTGAAACGAATAGAAGCAGACAAGATCACAGGTATCTCCGATCTGGAAGGGTGCGATGGCTTTCTGATCCCCGGCGGCTACGGCAAAAGGGGCTGGGAAGGAAAAATTTTAGCAGCGCGCTACGCTCGAGAAAAAAAGATTCCCTATTTTGGCATTTGCCTCGGCATGCAAGCGTTAGCCGTCGAATTTGCCCGCAATGTGGCCGGCATCACGTCTGCCAATTCAACTGAGGTGGAACCGCACGCCGCCGACCCGATTATCTCGCTTCTGGAAGAGCAAAACGAGGTTCTGGAAATGGGGGGCACGATGCGCCTTGGAGCCTATCCCTGCAAAGTTCTTCCCGGATCGCTCACACACATCGCTTATGGCGCGGAAAAAATACATGAACGTCACCGCCATCGCTATGAATTTAACAATGCCTATCGACAAAAACTGAGCGAGTGTGGCTTAATGGTGACCGGCGTTTTTGAAGATGGCAATCTCTGCGAGATTGTCGAAGTAAAAGGGCACCCATGGATGGTCGGCGTACAGTTTCATCCCGAATTTAAATCGAAGCCGGATAGCCCCCATCCCCTTTTTAAACATTTCGTCAGCGCCGTGCTTGATCATGCAAAGGAGCCGCGGAATGTCCTCAACACCACCTGCTAAAAAAAGCCGCATCATTGGCCTTGACTATGGATTGGCCCGCATCGGATTTGCTTATTCAGATGAAATGAAAATCATCTCTTCTCCCGGCAAGACGATTAAATCCGAAAAAAAACTCGAAGAGACAGCCAAAAAAATCGTCGATGAAGTGACCCGCTTTTCGACCGAAAAAAACTGCACAATCGAATCCATTGTGATCGGCATTCCTCTCCGCATGAACGGCGAAGTCGGCGTTCAGGCTGACGAGGTCAAAGCGCTTTCTGAGTACTTAAAAGAAATGACCGAGATTCCCATTATTCTTTGGGACGAACGCCTCACCACGGTACAAGCAGAGCGCTCACTAAGGGAAGGGAAAATGTCGCGAAAGAAAAGATCCGGCGTCGTCGACAACGTCGCCGCCCTGATCATTTTGCAAAGCTATCTCGATCAGAAAGGATAACATGAAATATTGGCTGATGAAATCCGAACCGACGACCTACTCGATCGACGACCTCGAACGAGAAAAAGCGACAGGGTGGGACGGCGTTCGCAACTACCAAGCGCGCAATT